>JAYZAL010000087.1:0-75819 GCA_036339735.1 Candidatus Poribacteria bacterium | reverse complement strand
GCTTTGTTAATTGACACTGTAAATTACTCCTTACTATTGTTGACCATTTGAGGCCAAGTCTTCTGCATTGGCAGATTGATGTTTTTCGCGGATAGCGTCGTATCCCTCTGCTTCTAGGTACTCCGCTAGCTCCCAACCACCAGACTCCACCACCCTCCCATTCAGAATGATGTGTACATGGTCAGGTTTGATGTGGTTCAGAAGACGTGGATAATGAGTGATGACTAAAACACCTAAATCTGGTCCGATCAACTGATTAACGCTATCACCAACTATTCGGACTGCATCAATATCCAATCCTGAATCGGTTTCATCTAGGATCGCTATTTTGGGTTCCAGCATTGCCAGTTGCAAAATTTCTGCCCGTTTTTTTTCACCCCCTGAAAAACCATCATTCAGATATCTGCGGGCAAAAGACTCGTCAATACCCAATTTCTTCATTTTCTCTTTTAGCTCTCGGCGAAAGTCTCGCATCGGAATGAGAGGTGTAGTAGCAGACTCTGAGGTGCCATCGTCACGAACCGAGCTGACGGCTAAACGCAGAAAATTAGCCATCGTGACACCAGGGATAGCTGTTGGGTACTGAAATGCTAAAAACAGACCTAGTTTTGCACGCTCATTTGCTTCCAGTTCCGCCAAATCTTGGCCACTAAAGGTGACTGTCCCACTTGTTATTTCATAACTTGGGTGTCCCATCAGGGTGTTGGCTAAAGTGCTTTTTCCTGAGCCATTTGGGCCCATCATAGCGTGGATTTCACCCGGGCGAATGGTTAGGCTCAGTCCTTTCAAAATCTCTTGCCCATCAACGCGGGCATGTAGATCGTCGATGACGAGTTGATGTTGCATTAGTTTCCTTCTAACTTTTTCGTTGTTATTCTATTTTTGAAGCTAGTTGATAGGGATCAACCGCCGATCATTGACATATTACGATCTGGTTTGGTGTATTGGTTTGAGTTAATCATATGTCCAATGGCCTTACTCGCCACGGATTCTTTCATCATTTTTTCGATATGTTGATCGGTGGCTCCGTTACGAAGTGGGGTGAGGATATCTTTTTCTTCTAGTGCAAATAGGCAATTCCTAAACTTACCGTCTGCTGTCAACCGTACTCGATTACAATCGCCACAAAAAGGTTCAGAGACTGAAGAGATGAAACCAACTTTTCCTTTTCCGTCTTGGAAGTGGTAATTCTGTGCTGTCTGGTGTAAACTCCGCCCATTTCCATTCTCAATTTTCAGTGGGAATGTTTGGTTAATTCGCTCCTTCAACTCTGAGTTAGGTACGAATATGTCTTTGGCCCAAATATTGTCTGCGTCCAGTGGCATAAATTCGATGAATCTCATTTCATAGCTATTGTTTCGCGCAAAACTTACCAACTCTAGTACTTCATCTTCAGAAAAACCTCGCATCGGAACCGCATTGATCTTGATGGGATCAAATCCTATGTGTCGGGCTTTCTCCAGACCGGCTAGTACCTTGTCCAGCAAACTACGTCGAGTTATCTCGGCGAATTTGCTTTCGCTAAGTGCGTCTAAGCTGACATTGATTCGTCTTAATCCGGCATCGTAAAGTGTTTGAGCTTGGCGTTCCAGACTAACACCGTTGGTTGTCAGGCTAATGTCGGACAGGCCAGGAACTGCAAATAACTGTTCAATTAGGCTAGCCAAACCGCGACGCACCAGTGGTTCCCCACCAGTTAGGCGGACTTTGTCAACACCTAGACCTACCGAGATGCTGACTAACCGGATGATTTCCTCAAAAGTCATGATCTGGTCAGTCTCAGCAAAATCCATCTCTTCCGGCATACAGTAGAGGCAACGCAAATTGCAGACGTCAGTCACTGAAACCCTAAGATTCGTGGCTATTCGGTGGTACTGATCAACTAGCTGAGACATTCACTCCGTCCAGATCTGTCTTTCAGGCCCATAATTATAACACACCTGTGGTTCGCCGACCAATATTTTAGAAGTAATTTTACTTCTAAAATAGCGTCCTCATGATCTAACTGTAAATAGTTATTATCAGGTGCCGACCACTGGCCTGATTTCGAAATTCACAGAGGTATATGCCTTGCCACACGCCCAAATTGAGCCGGTGAGACGTAATTGGAATGGTCACAGAACAGCCAACCAAAGCCGATTTAATGTGAGCAGGCATGTCATCGGGCCCCTCGTAGGTGTGAACATAAAATGGTTCATTTTCTGCAATCAGGTAATTGAAACTGCTTTCAAAGTCCTGGCGAACTGTGGGATCCGCATTTTCGTTGATCGTAATTCCTGCTGAGGTATGTTGAAGAAATATGTTCATCAAGCCAGCCGCAGGTAATTTACCAATTGCGTCAATAATCTCGGACGTGATGAGGTGGAAACCTCGTCGAAACGGCGGCAAAGTAAGGTCGATTTGCTTAACCATCTAAAACAATAATTGTATTGCTATCATATCAGTTGGTCAGTACAATTGCTAACTGCAATTGATTATGGACGTAATTCAGAAACGACAGGCGTTGAGCAGTTTCGTTCGTTTGGTTTTGTAACCAACGGTAGTCTGCTATCAGTGAGAATTTCTGGCTCAATCGCCAGCGCAATTCTGCTTCAATTTGCCATTGAAAGTCTCTGCGAATACCTTCCTCATTCTCGACCTTTCTACCAGTCTGAGTTAACCATCGGCCTCCAGTGGTTAACTGAATCGATCTTCCCGGTTGCCAAAGGTAGAAAGCTAGCAAATTGGTTTGGCCAGCAGAAAAGTGATAGAACGATAAGTTGCCTTGATTTCTCTGGTAAAGCGCTTCCGTCTGAAGGATCAAACGATCGTTTAGTTGCCAAGGCTGGCGCCACGTTAACTGATGTAAGCGATCGAAGCGCCTATCAACTTGGCTCAAACCCGTTGCGAACCAAATCAGATCGCTCAAGTTGGACTGGTAGTGTCGCAGTGTCAAGAGATAGGTGAGTTGTGCTGGTTTTTTAAACCAAAGGTTTAATTTCAGCCCACATTCTAGCTGGTGCATTTGTGAACCAACTAACTGAAAGTCTTTTCTTTTAGTAGTTTCATCATCGAACCAATTGCTTTTATAGCGATAACTTACAATCCGTCCCCAACTCAGTTCTACACCCTGCCAACGTTGATTGTATGCTGCATCTACTCGGTTTTGGCGTTGCAACTGATAGCCCAGCCTTAGGGATGGTAAACGGTTTGAAAACTGATAGTTAGTCCGGCCTGAAAGCTGATATGCATAGCCATTGAAGGCGGTTAAACCGGCTTCATTTTTTTGATCCGACGAGCTTTGTTCTATTTCTAAGTAATGATAGCGTTGTCCGCTCAGATTTAGTTCGGATTTCAAAACCTTGACTGGTTGGTAAACCCATTTGGCTTCAGATTGTAGTTGGTTCAGGAAGCCCGACAATTGAGAATCTTGGCGCCCAGCCAACGGGCTGGTATCAGGATCCACGCTAAGGCCAAACTCTATATGATCATCATAGCCTAGACTATCTTGAATCCGATAAGTCAGCTCACCATGACTGGGCCGGCAAATACATAGTAAGACGATGAGTTGTATTGAGCTTCGTACGACACGACCAAGGGAACTGATAGAACTAATAGATCGTACAAATACCATTCGCACAAACACTACTGGCCTTGCTAGAAGAAAAATCTGATTCAGTACTATCGTTTTGCAGTTGCTCAAATTCTGCCCATGTCGGTGAAGACGACAAAATTGGTGGCTCAGAAGTAAAGTTTATTTGCAATTCAGACTGATCAATAATTTGCCATAAACAGCCGCTTAGTAGACACGATACCAGAAGTAGTAAGCACGCCGTAAGTCCAAGCCGGGTTAGAGCCATTTTTCTATCAACTCGACATAGCTTTCTTTACTACCAGTAGCGCCTTCAAAACGATGGCGGATTTTGCCTTGCCGATCGATCAGGACTGCGGTTGGCAAGGCCATGATAGCGTACTCTCGAAAGACCTTTTCATCAGCAAACAAGATCGGATAACCAATACCTAGATTTTCAACAAACGGCTCTACTACCGTCAATTTTTCTCGATCAACTGAAATACCAACTACACTGAATCCTTTGTTTTCATATTGGTGGTGTAGCTGTTCAAATATCGGCATTTCCACTTGACAGGGTTGACACCAAGTTGCCCAAAAGTCGAGTAGTACGACTTTACCTTTAAAGCTAGACAAGGTAACTTGCTCTAGTTGAGTACTCAATAATTTAAAATCAGGGGCACTCTTGGCCCATTCGGTGGATACTACTTCTTGCTCGGAGGTTTGATCTGCCGGATCATCGGACACATCTCCGCAACTAGTTACCAAAGCGATTGCCAGGCTCACGAGAGTACAAAAACTGAAAAAAACAGTGATTGTTCTAAACATCAGTCACTCATTATTGTATTTTTTTGAGACCCTCTAGCAGTTCATCAATCTGGGGTAGGTCATTTGGGTCGCCACCACTATGAGTGGATCTCCAATGAATTTTCCCAGCTTTATCTATCAGAAAGAAAGATACTTTTGGCAATGGCTGAAAGTCCAACACGTCGTATTGACGGATAACGTCAGCTCCAAGATCAGCCAGGTAGGGGAATGGCAGTTTATGTTGTTGCCTGAAGGCCTTATTTTCTGCTACTGACCAAGGACTTATGGCAATCACTTCAGTGTCTAAATTAGCAATTTGCTTGTAGTTGGGTTTTAGCAACTGAACCAGTTGCGGTGCACAAACCGGTCACAACTTACCCCGACTAAAGGTTAGCAAGATGTTCTTTTTCCCAGCATAATCTGATAGTGACACTTTCTGATTACTTGTGTCTAGCAGAGAAAATATGGGGGCCATATCCCCAACTTCAGCGCCATCATCTTCTTCGATCACTTCTGGTTCTAGTTCCACCTGAATTTTGCTCGATTCACCTCTAGCAATGGGGCCAACTTCGACGGTTCTCGGTAGCATTGATTCGGCAACAACAGTTATTTCTAGTTCGGTACCAGCTTCTAGTTTATCGAACCGGAAGACACCCAAGTCGTTAGTTGTTTGAGTCTGACCACCAAGTGTTACTGTCGCTCCTGAAATGAATTCACCTTCTGAGTCAATGACAATACCACTCAACTGAGCCGGTAGTGGTTTCAATTTCAGTTCCATGACGAGTTCAGTTTGCTGTAACTCAGCTGGAACCACTTTTTCCTCTGTTTGATAACCATCACTGATGACTCTAATCTGGTAGGTTCCAAACTCTAAGTCGGCAAAGACAAACTGGCCGGCTTTGTCAGTATCGCTTGATCTTACTATTTGGCCGTTTTTTATCAGCTCTAGTTTGGCTTCTATTCCAGATGGTTGAATGTTACCCTTGATACTACCCATCGGTTGGGTTTGGTCATCAGCAGTAACGTCTGATGTTTCGTCTACTGACTCGCCACAACCAAAGTGCAGAATCAGAGAACAAACTAAGATCATCACAACAACTGAGAATGAACGTCTTTTTCTGGTCATGTGGTTCCTGTTTTCTGTGTCTTAATAGTAATAAGTGCAATAGCTCTTAAATTATATAAGACAGCATTTGGCAAAGCAAATAAAAGGCTAAACAACAGATGATACCAAATTGACATTCCTAATTCTGCTGTGATAGATTAAATCGAAGCCTTAGAGGTCTAATTTGGGTCGGTTCCATCGATGGGTCGCCTCTGTGTCCCTGTTTTTCATTATTGTCCTTCCTATATTGGCAGGAAGAGGTGATAGGCTTCTTCCTCAGGTTCAATTCGACCAAATTCGGACACTGATCATCGCTCTGCAGGAAAACATTGATCTAAAAACTGGGATCCCCTACTACACTCGTAGTTCTTATCATCGACCAGCTGCTGACAACGCTGCTAAAATCATTGCCAACACCTTTCGTCAATCACCACGTTTACATGTCCGAGAAGAGAATTTCAGTGGTCTGAAGAATATAGTTGCCGATCTGCCAGCCCGATCTGATTCTAATTCTTCCGGTAATCGTATTTTCATTATTTCTGCTCATTACGATTCCAAGGCCAACCTGTCTTCTGACTGGCACCCTTTACTGTCCAAAGCACCGGGCGCTAACGATAATGCAAGTGGTATCAGTAGTATGCTAGAAATCGCTCGAATTTTATCTGTTTATGAGTACGAACACCATCTGAGATTTGTAGCTTTCGATGGCGAGGAAATCGGTTTGATTGGTAGCAGATACCACGCCCGTCAGGCAGTTAAAAAAGGTGAGTCGATTGCAGCCGTCATTAATTTAGATATGATTGGTTATAACTGGAAGACTAATTTACTTCAAATCGCTGTGGATCAGTCATCTCATTGGTTATCCAAAGCCTTTCAGATTAGCAACCAGTGGTACGATTTAGGTTTTCTGCTAGATATAGTTGTTGATCCGATGTTTGTAGATAGCGACCATCAACCCTTTTGGGCCGCAGGCTATCCAGCTGTCACTTTGATTGAGAGTACGACTCCTTGGAGAGACAGCAAAGGATATGATGCTAATCCTTTTTTTCATACCCAACAGGATACTGTCGACAAGCTCAATATTCGATTAATTGAAAAAACAACACAATTGACATTAGTTACCATTGATAGCTTATTGAGTCACTCCTTAGTTAGCAAAAATCTGGAATCTGGTGAATTCCCTAGACCAGTTGAAGGGTTCCATATTACCTTCAACCCGATAGTACAGACCAAAATCAATCCTGTCACAATCTCAGGCCAAGTGAGAACCCCATTTCCTGTACAAATCATCATCTCACCCGGCAATGTTATAGCTAATTTAAATCGAATACAGACTCCTGCTGACTGGTTAACACCAGACCTTTTACAGTCCAGTTTTTCGGCTCAAGTTCATCTATCACCAGGACCTAATCATTTACAAGTAGCCATAGCAAACCAGTTTGGTGTCATGGCGGTAGAAAAAGTGGTCGATTTTAGTCCAGCTTTTCTACTTGAGGAAATCAAAATTTATCCCAATCCAGTTCTAGCTGGTCATAACCAGATCACCTTCCAGACAATTGCTAATCAGCCTATCGATAACATTCGATACACAGTTCTTGCCAGTAATGGGCGAATTATTCGCTTACTAGAGGGAGTTGTAGATAATACCTACCCACAGGTTGGGTTTGGCTGGTGGAATGGCCGAGTAGCCTATGGCAATAAAGTCGCAACTGGCATATATGTCTGTCGTGCAGATGTTCAATTTCAAGGTCAAACGTATTCAATCTCAGAAACATTAGCCATGGCGAAATAAGCTAGATTACCGGTAATCGGGAACTAATACTGGTTGGCCTCCATTAGCAATTGACTCTTCTGAAATCAACCCTGGTACCGTATAATCTAGAGCACGATAGACATTCAGTGGTGGCTCGGTTCCATTTAATAAAGCGTCGATAAAGTCGCGTAGTTCAAAGTACTCCGCAGTCACACCAGCGACTTGAGCTTCAGCCGAAGGATTTAACCAACATTCGGGTAGAAAGTCAGCTTCAAAATCAGATAAGGGTTGCCAATCCGCACCTTGAATAGAAATTTTTGGTCGATCTCCGAATCCACGTGTGCCTTCATAACAGGCTTTGGTTCCTTGAAGGCTGAAAAAACTGTTAGCTGGCCGAGTAGATAACATATCAATACGAATCTTAATTAAACAGTCACTCTCGGTCTTACATAACATCAAGACGGTATCTTCCATTGCGTGTTCCGGGTCGGTGTGAACACCTGTTCCTAAACAACTCACACTTTTCACCCGTTCACCAAACCAGTCTAATACTGGTCCTAGGCTGTGAGTAGCATAGTTACAACGGTTGATTCCAACTTGCCAGTGAAATCGCCAAGTTGGATTCCCCTCGTCGTTATGATGTAGAAACTTGACATCGTGTACGTATTCGCCTTCACCAAAATAAATTTCGCCAAATATACCTTGTTCAACCATGTTACGAATTAGTAGATTCGATTTTTGGTAACACAAGTTTTCGGCCATCATATACTTACCTGAGCTATTGTTGACAGCATCAACCAAGGTCTGACATTCATCCAAGGAAACGGCCGCTGTGACTTCACTAATCACATGTTTCCCCGCATTAAGAGCTTGTACCGATTGCGGAACATGCAAATTTTCAGGTGTAGCCAAAACGACTATATCCACCTCTTCCAATAAATCTTCATAATTAGTGAATCGGTAATCAATACCATAATTATCGCCTACCCGATCAAGATTTTTAGGGCTAATATCACATATAGCTGTCACCTTTGTTTCCGCTATGGCTGCAAATGGTGAGAAATACGAAGACCCACGACCGGCACCGACGATCCCAACTCGAAATTCTTGACTCATAAAATTTTTCACGGTGAAGTTCTACCGCGATCCCCTTATATTTTAGCGTGCATTAGGTTTTTACTAACCTGCTAAATAAAAATAAATAGTGCATAGGTTTTGGTAATAATTTTCCCCATATATTCTAATAGGAAGTAGATAATTTTCTGGGAATAAACATTCAAAACAGTTAATTAATTCGGCTGAGAAACCATCAGACCAACGACCAATTGGTAAAAAGTACGAATTTAGATCTCATGAGATCGTGATGTTTTCTATTCGCTTTTTAAATTTTGGACCACCCAGTCTATGATAACTTGCCGTTTTTGGTCAATCGATTATTTAAATTAACAACCAATGCAGCGTCCATTTCGCGCTAACACTAACACTAACACTAACACGAGGCAGTTAAGCTGTACATCTATCCCCTTTGGTAAATCAATTTTAGCAAAAGCCACTAGTGTTCAAAAAAATAGGCACCGGAAAAAACTGAAAATCGTTGTACGTATAGGTTAATTTTGCTATCTTAATGAAAACCTAAGTAAAAAAAACGATTTAGGAAAAGCTTGATGACAGACTATCAACCGATGGATTTGAACCTGTATTACAATTCTGGTACTGACAAGCTCAAAGGAGTACCATCAGAGCCAGCATTGGGTGCCCAGTGTTATCATGGATTACCTTTTCACATTGGGGATAATCAACAAAATTGCTTTATTACTTTTAAACCAGCGACTCAACCCATCTCTATTATGCTTAGTGATGTCATCATTCATCGACTTATAGTCGCACATCGTTTGCTAGACTCGAAATTGATGACAGGGGACCAAGTTGGTCGGCAAATCGCCAATTATGTTTTCCACTATCGAAATGGAAATTCAGTCGAAGTGCCAATTCGTGAACGGTTCGAGATTTCCGCAATACCAACAGCTTGGGGGCAAAATAACTTCAACTCCTACCCCGACCAAGAAGACAGCCTATTTGACCGATATCGAGGCCACTGGGGTAACGCAGGTAATCGACAGACAGAAACCAATGCGGGTAATCCTAGAGACTATACTTTGTGGATCTGGAAAAACCCACGGCCACAAGACTTGGTAAGTGCTATGGAGATAACACCTTTTGACCGTGAGTTCCTCATAGCTGGAATTACCCTTGGGTTTCTGAACGAGGATCCAATTGCTCGTCAAGGACGTCGTGAGGTCATGATTACCTTATCCGAAAACAATGAAGCTGAGAAACCATTTGGGTTAGAAGTTGAGGTTGACCGTGGTCTAGTTACCTATCCGTATCCTCTACCCAATCGCTCAATCGATCAAGATCTGAACAGTTACCAGAAGGGCTGGGGAGAGCCACGAAACTTACAATCAAGCCCAAGCTATGTCGAAATTTCGGCTACTCCTTCAGCGACAGTCAAAATCAAAAATCATGGTCAAGAACTGGGACAAGTCAAATGGGGACAATTAGAACAACAGGAGTCAATACAACCTAACAAACAACTTCAGGTTAAAATTATTGATGGTGGTCGCAACTGGGTACACACCACAGTAATTGATGACCAAACTAATCAACCTATTCCATGCCGAGTTCATTTCCGATCAATTAATGGTGTACCCTATGCTCCTCACGGGCATCATGGACACGTGAATTCAGACATGGGTACTTGGCACATCGACGTTGGTGGAGATGTACGGCTAGGGCAATTGACCTATGCCTATATCGATGGTAAATGTCAAGGCTGGCTACCTAGAGGCGAGGTAATCGTCGACGTGGCCAGAGGGTTTGAGTATCAGCCACTCAGAACTAAGGTTGATATTAAACCTAACCAGAGGGAATTAGAATTACGGCTTACTCGCTGGTGTGATATGAAGGCAGAACGTTATTTTTCTGGAGATACTCATGTACATTTTTTGTCTACTCAAGGAGCCCATACTGAAGCTCAAGGAGAAGATTTGGATGTTGTTAACCTTTTATTATCCCAATGGGGTCATTTGTTTACCAATACCGAAGAGTTTATCGGCAAACCATCGATCGCCCATAATGGTAAAAGCATAGTCTACGCCACCCAAGAAAATCGACAGCACGTCTTGGGACATTTGACTTTGCTAGGCTTAAAAGAAGCTGTCAACCCGTGGTGCTCAGGTGGGTCTAACGAAGCAGAACATGCAGGTAACTTGGAAACTACATTGTCCCACTGGGCCGATGCTTGCCATGCACAAGGTGGAACAGTCATCTTGCCGCATATACCCAATCCTAATGGGGAGCCATCAACTTTGATTGCTACTAATCGGGTCGATGCAGTTGAATACTTGACCAACGCTGAATACGGACACATTGAATATTACCGCTACCTTAACTGCGGTTACAAATTGCCCCTAGTCGGTGGAACCGACAAAATGAGCAGCGATGTACCTGTAGGTTTGTATCGAACCTATGTCTATATCCCCGAAGAAGAGGAGTTTAATTATCATAATTGGTGTAAATATCTGAAAGCCGGTAATACTTTTCTTAGTGGGGGACCGATAATTCGACTGTCGGTTAATGGGGAACCTATTGGTTCAACTATCAACTTGAAGGGAAATGGTGGAACAATTGAAATTTCAGCTAGTTGCCAATCAATTTTCCCTGTCCATAGTCTAGAAATTGTCAGGAATGGAGAAGTCATTGATCGTATTGAAGACTTAAATGGCCAGAAATCGCTAACCCTAAACTGCAGCATCAACTGTGACCGACATTCCTGGATTATTGCTCGTTGTGGTGGCCCCAACTATCCACAAGCTATCCCACATTACGATGGCTGGAGCCGAGGTATCATTGCTCACACCTCACCGATTTATATTGCCGTTGGTGGTGAATGGTGGATGTTCGATTTAGAAACTGCTAACTACATGATTACTCTAGCCGAAGGTAGCCTTTCCTACATTCGGAATACGGTCCGTCACTATGACCCACGCCAAACCACACATCATCATGGTGAAGAAGACCATCTAGAATTTCTAGAACGTCCGTTTCAGGAAGCAATCCGAGTCTTACACCAAAGAATGCATGACCTGGGAGTACCACATTAGATTTTGCAATTTTTCCATAAAACAGAATGAAAATTTTATTTGGTGGTGTATTTCAAGGACCGGTATTACCAGAGAGCAAGATTCATTATACAAATTCGATTGATCTTTGACTAAAATTTTTCCCAAGATCAATTGATGGTCAAAAGATTTGTTCTGCTTTTTCACTTTAGAATCTATAGTGAATTGGTTGTGCTTAAATTCTTACTCCAGCCAATCAGGATGGAATTATTATTGGATGTTGAAGATAAGCAGTGTGTTACTTGTCTTCGATTGACATCCAGCAAGAGGTTGGCTACAATTAGGCCGATTTCAATACCTGATTTGATCCATGAACTTGAAACAAGCCCAAACCTTAGTCGGTGTAGTATTCTCACTATTGATCTCATTTCTTGTCACAAATCTAGCACATTCAGATTTAGCTGTTGAAACTGAGATTATTAGTGGCCCTGACGGTGATATTGGTTATCAGAACCCAACCTTTTGGTGGATGGGGACAGCACCCAGCCAGCAGATTTTAGGTTTTGACTACACACTGAATGGCCAGAGTAATTTTACTCAAAGTAACCATGTAACATTTAGGGATTTGACCGATGATACTTACAACCTATCAGTCTCAGCGATTACTGTAGATGGTAAAAAGGACCCAACTCCAGTTGTTAGAAGTTTCAGAGTGCAGTTGGATTTTCAAGCAGAGCTGGAGTTCAACAATCGACAAACCGAAGCTAACCCAGTTTTATTCAACCGAACTATCCGAGGTGTAAGTTTAGACAAAAATGATGTTGATTGGTTCCAATACTCTCTGACTACTCAAAATGGTCTATTAACCTTCACACTTAATCGAGAAGGTGGAACTGGAGCTACGAACTTACTGATCTATCAAGAACAGGTATCAGAAGAAAACTTGGTTCACACCGCGCGAATCAGTGATATCAATAGTCAATTCGTTGTTGGTACAGTTGGTCTAAATCGAAGGAGATTAACAGGTGAAACCCGATATTATCTGAAAGTAGTTCCTGAATCCGTCGATGCTAACCATCGATCGTACTTTTTGACTGTTTCAGCAAACGAACTTGGTACTGATTTCGCTTGGGATGCAGAGAATAATGATTCCTATATAAGAGCGAATCGGATAAATCCTACGATTGATAACCCGTTGACCATTATTGGTGACAAAAACCACGAAGGAGACCAAGATTGGTTTCGGTTATACGTCAACAAAAATCAAAGCCTGACATTAAGCATAATCCGCCCGCTTGTGGTAGGTCCCACCACTATTGATATTTACCGATCCCCACTAATTACTGATGATATTAACAACCGAAAAGTAGGCCAGATTACGGTCAATGTTACTGAAAATCCGAGCCCAGAACTTTTATTTCCCTTAGTACCTGGTGAATATTTTCTAGTCGTCGACAACAGCAATATTACACTCAGTAGTGACACAGTTGATTCTCCTTATTTCGTAAATGTTTCTTTAGCTGAGCTTGATCCCAACATGGACATTGAGATTGAGCCTAATAATGTATCACCCTTTGTAAACTCACAGCAGGCGACACAGCTTACGTTAGGTAATCCACTTTCAGGTACCCACTGGGATAGCCAGAATGATGTGGATTGGTTTCGGGTAGATCTTAGCCAGAGTATTATTCCAAGCAGAACAAAACAGTCGTTTCTAGTTGTCGACTTACAAACAACACTAAAAGCTGGCTGGATCCAAGTTGAAGTGTATGACTCTGTTCAGCAAGTGCTTGGACAAAATCAATTCTATTCTGTTTCGTCTATTACTGACGAGACAAGACAGCTTTCAGTTCCAGTCTCAAACAGTAAGTATTTCATTCGAGTTTCCCCTTTTTTCCCTTCTGGAACTGCTAGTTACCAGTTGACTACTAATCTAATCAAATCCATATCTCACAGTGCTGAAGGAGAATTAGCCTTAGGTGAAACCTTAACTGTATTGATGGACTTACCAACCGGACAGATTACAGCTCTCACCCCCCCCCAATTTGAACTAATAGGGGAATTTTCACCTTCAGTATTCCCAGAACGTTTAGCCAAAAGGTCTATGATGCTAAGCGATAATACCTATATTGGAACTTACACACCACAACTAGGTGAAGACGTCACCTCGGCATTTGTTCGAGTGACTTGGAAACCTCAAATAGGTTTAGCTGTCGTAGTCGACCTGCCACGACCAATCCAGATTGATACTGTAGCACCATATATCGAGAGTATTCAGCACAACGGTTCCGGCGTGCTATCAGCCGGTGATCGTTTGACAGTTCAAGTAATCGGTGACTTTGACCCTACAGATCAGGTTTTTATTGAAATCCAATCAGCTGAAACTGGCCAAGTTCAACTGAGATTTCCATTACAAAAACAGGAATTGAGTTCTGGACAGTCCAAAATTGGAATACTATCGGTACTAAAAACACATCAAGTGATGGATGGTATCGTCATAGCTCGTAGCATTGACACCGCAGGCAATACGTTTGTTCGAGAACACCCGCAAAAAGTAATCATCATTGGTAATGCTCCCAAGATAGAGTTAGTTCAACATAATGCTGACCAGCCATTAAGGTTCGGGCAAACTTTGGTGGTAACTATGAAACTTTACCAGACGGACCAAAACCTACAAGCTATCGGTAGTGGCTACTTCCAATTGGGGCACCAAATAGATCGATATCCATTGAGAAATCAAAATGGATTACTTCGGGGCACTTACACGGTAAAAGCAACTGACGACTTATCCGATGTGGCTGTCCATGTATTTTATGAACCATCAAATCAGCCGTTGGTCCAGATTACTTTGCCTGATAAAGTTACTCTAGATGGAATCCGCCCTAAACCAATCGTAATAAAAAAGGTAACAGATATTGCCGAAGACGATGGGTATCAATTACGAGTGGAATGGAAGGCATCTACTGATCCAAAAATAGTTGGGTACAACATATACCTGAATGATCGACCGATCCGTGTGACAGATCAACCCTTTATTTACAACTTAGAACCTGAATTAAGCCAAAAAACTATCCAAGTTGATCAAAATGGTATACCCTATTACATAGCGGTGACAGCTGTCACCCAAGTCGGGAATGAATCTGAAATTGATTTGGGGTCTTTGTCTAAGCCAACAATTGCGTTTGATAATTTACCTCCATCACCGGTAGCTATAGTCTCAGCCGTTGATACTATTGATGACTTTGGTGGTAGTGTTACCATATCTTGGACTCAACCGAGTCGAGCTGATGATTTCTCATATTATCAAGTTCACCGCTCAATAACCCCACCGGAAACGGGTAAAAAAAAGCCGGAACATCTATCCATAAAAGTTCCACATCCCTATGTCACATCAGTTGAAATGCCGACGATTGATGACATGTTAGACCACTATTTTTTCGTTACTGCTGTTGACTTCGCTGGCAATGAATCACATGTTATTCCACAGTCTATATCTGAACCAACCCAGTCCCATTCAAACTTGGCTAAGCAACCAGAAACCATCAACGAAATCGAATGGATTACAACTGCACTTGGCCCGATTCGGCAGGATAACTTAACTTTTCGCTGGTTCTCAGCTGAACAAACTTTTACTTACTATCAGCTCGATGGTGGGCGTTTGCAACCAACCACAGCTAATGAACTCACACTCACTGGATTAACAGTGGGCCAGCACCAATTAGCTTTACTAAGTGGCGATCAAGAGCAGAAAGTTATTCGAAAATTCAATGTTTATCGATCTCCACTCAGTGAACGTGAACCCAATGACAGCCTGTTACAAGCCGATGTCCTACCTTTTGGCTGGCAAGTCCATGGCAATTTAACAAACCAAGAAATTGATATTTATCGACTTGAAGTTGTTGAAAGTGGCCTGATTGACCTGCACTGGTCAAGTAGTAACAGTGATATAGATATTGAGCTTAAACAATTTGACACAACCATAGCCAGAGCTAACAGTAGTGAAGGTAAATTCAGCTTGGGTTTGGATGTTGGCTCTTACTTCATTCTATGTGAAGGAATAGCTAATACCAGTTACAGCCTAGCAAGCCAATTTAGTTTGACCAACAATTGGGAGTTTGAATCAAACGAGCTGAGTGGAACACTTCCATTGGTTGGAACGTTACCAAGTAGTACAGTCTTCGGAGCTTTGAACAGTTCCCAAGATAACGACCGCTACCGTGTAGTCTTACCGACCGACGGTATTTTGGTTGTCAACTATATATCTCAGACAGAAAATGAGACACCCGTTGACATTTCAATACAACGTTTTGGTACGACTACCCACCCTCTTTTGCCAAGGGACGAAGGCGTCGACTACTTCTCAGCTAATCGAAGATTTTTCATTTATGATTTACGGAAGGGTGTCTATCAGGTTAGTATTTCTGCTACATCAGAAATACTCAGCTCGTATCAGCTATTGGCAACACTTCTACAGAAAGCCGAGTACCAAATCAATTATAGCAAAGCGGAGAACCAACTGACAATTGGCGATCAACTAAATGTGATAGTCGAACCCGTAATTGTAGACGGGATCACACCTCCCTTCCAACAAGCTAGCTATAATATTCCACTTATAACAGAAAGATGGTCAAATGCCGGTCCAGCCGAATACCTGCCGGAAGGTTTGCAGGCAAACCAAGCTGAAATTTTCATCCGATTATCGACCCCACATCCAATTTTCTTTCCACTATCGCAGAAAATTCATATTGACACCACAAACGCCCCGATAGCCGGCCTTAGTCACAGTGGAAAAGATACACTCATTGTCGGGCAAAAATTGTACATTAGTGTAATTAGTCAATCGAAACCCAAATTACAAATCCAGGAAAAAGATAGTAACAAAATACTAATTTCGAGTGAGCGGTTCATATCTGATAAAAAAACCGAACCCTTAGATAATGGAGACAAAAATTATTCATTCACCTTAACCGTCAAGGTGGGAGATAGAGTCGAAGTTGGAAAACTTGTTGCCACCGTAGAAAAATCTAATGGTACAACTGTAAGAAAGAATGCAGATCAACCAATTCGTATTGATGGTGTTTTACCGATCCCAATTACTAATCCTTCATCTCAAGACATTGCCGGTGACGAGGGGAAAAAGATTCGTTTGGCTTGGACACCACCCCTTGGCGGGTTTTCTCACTATAACATTTATCGTTCATCGAGTCCTGCTAACATTGGTCAACTCATTTTGGAAAAAGCTGTTGTATCTAATCAATCGGAAACGAGCGTTGAAACTGTCGTCGAAACCGAAAGAAATCAGGTTCCTTTTTATTTCACAGTGGCAACTGTAGATGATTCGGGTAACCAAAACCCTGTTCAATTTCCCGCCGTCAGTTCTATCAATAATCAGCCAGACATCACTATAATTTCGGACGAAATTTTATTAGAAAGTGAACCTAATCAAACATTTTCCAATGCTACGCCTCTACCGATCAATCGATTAATCCATGGCTTTATCGGTGACATAAACGGAAACGACGAAATCGACTACTACAAACTAAAGGTACCACAAGATGGTCAGCTAGCAATCGAATTAGTGGCTGGTGCTAATTTGCCGAAAAAACAATCGGCTATTATTAGCCTAAGAAATAACGCTGATAATCTTATTGAGGCAGACACATCAGCAATAAGAAATACTGGTGAACAAACGACTTACATACAAAGTTATAATTTGAGTGAAGATTCTTACCTAATTGAGGTTAATTCTCAGGCTGAAATTAATTACACATTGTCTACTTTTTTAGTTAAGTCCGTAACTGTTAACATCAGTCAAAATAGTAGTACCAACCGACAATTGAAAATGGGCGACGAGATACACTTGAAGGTTCAAACTTATTCTCAAATGCCACGCCAAATAGAGGTTGCACAGGTCAAATCGTCGAGCTTGGTCCTTACGGACAACTTATCCACTGTTGTAACGTCTTCTGGTTACAATCAACCATCATTCGAGTATCAAACGACCTTCTCTATCGGAAATTTTGGTCAACCTACTACTGATGTTCGTGTAGTAATTGAATTAATAAATACTAAAGGTGAAACAGGAAGACTGATTGTATCTGACCCCTACCCCGATGGTCATTTATCAATTGATGTCATACCACCTCAGATATTGACAGCTAAACACAGCGCCGTTCGCCCCGACGGTTCGCTTCGCCAAATTATAACGGGAGAAGAGTTAGAGGTTAGCCTGACTGGAGAATCAAACAACAGAGCATTTATTACGCTTCAGAAAATAAACGACTTGGCACAATCAGAGACCGTTATGATTCAGATGGACGAGCGAAGTTCTAATGATTTAACTAAACAGTTCAGTATCTATGAAGGAAGTATAAGGATCCCAGAACCCGAAATCTGGCGGTCCTTACAGCCAGTTGAATTGATAGTTACACTGATTGACTCGGCTGGAAACAAGTCCAGTAAAAATGTTTACCCCTTATTTACGCCTAAAAACACCAGAACAAAAAATACCGGTACAATCAAGCATGATGCCTTAACAACATTGAAGATTGCTGATATGGTGACCATAGTTGTTGATATACCAACCGAAAATAAAATCAATCTGGCTATTGTAGATCCATATACCAACCAAATACTAGTTGATCGCAACCGGTTTATCCGTAAGTACTCTTCTCAGCATACTTACCAACTGAAGATCCAAACTGGTGACAATTTTCAATCAGGTCTTGTGACCGCCTACTTAGTTCAGCCACTATCAGGCTTTCCATCTACCCTAACATCGACTCAACCCATTGCTGCAGATACTATTGCACCATTACCGGTTTCTGCCTTAGAAGCTGTTGACATACCTGATGATAACGGCAGTTGGGTCGTAGTCTCTTGGCCTAGACTAACCCAAAATCAACGTGCCAGTACAGATAAATATAAGATTTACCTCAGCCAAGTACCTATTCAGTCTTTCGGTGGTCGTATTCCCGTCGACTTGTTTGCTTTTTCAATTAATCACAATTCTATTTCTGCTTCTGCTGAAATAAAAAATTCCGTCCTCGTAAAATTAGAAAAGACTGATGTGGATTATCATATTGGTGTGACCGTTGTGGATTTAGCGGGTAATGAGTCCAATATTGTAACAACTACTGGACGGGCTGTGGATAACCGAATCCCACCCGCAATCACCATCATTTCTGCGGAGGATACACCCTTCGATAATGGTGGCTTGATTACCCTAGATTGGGAACCTACTCAGATTACTGATTTTTTAGCCTATCGGGTTTACCATTCGTCGTTCCCTATCACTGATCTAAGTGGGTTGCCGGTAACCTTGGTTGTTACTAACTTAAACTTGAGTAGTGTAGAAGTGCAAACATCGGGTGATACAAGGCCTAATTTTTATGCTGTGACTGTGTTAGATCAGTCTGGGAACCAATCACTCCTAGAAAAAGAGTCAGTTGCTGGGCCAGTGCAGTCGATAAACAACATGGTTAGCTATACTTCTCCTGCACAGGATAACCATGTAATTTCTTTGGTTTCTTCACCATTAGGTGTTCTAAGGCAAAACAGTGCAACTTTTCGCTTTATGCCCAACTGGTCAATTCAACCCGATCAACCAACACCAACTATCTACTATCGTTTAGACCAAAATCCTTACCAACCTATAACTAGTTACCAATTGACTGTACATAACTTGTCCCCAGGTCAGCATACGTTCTCAATCAAAACTGATGGAGTATTAGTACCCGGTCTACAGTCTGTTCGCCAACATACTTTCTTAG
Organism: Candidatus Poribacteria bacterium; assembly: GCA_036339735.1. Classification (GTDB taxonomy): domain Bacteria; phylum Poribacteria; class WGA-4E; order WGA-4E; family UBA9662; genus TMED15. Next base: position 56,711 of record JAYZAL010000087.1, on the reverse strand, counting down.
TTCGACCGACTTTGATATCCGAAATTGAGCCCAACGACACAGTCAATCACGCTAACAATTTAACCCAACAAGCCATGGTTCAAGGGGGCAATCATTCAGCAAACGATTTAGATTGGTTTTGCCTCGTTTTATCAACACAAGCAACAGACATATCAGATCACAATTTTGATCTGTACTTTCATCGTCCAATGGGTACAGGTGAGACGCAACTGGATTTATTTTCTACGGATATGCAGCTACTGGCTCAAGTCAGATCCCGACCTGAAAACCAACAAAAGGTTCATTTGTTTGCAAAAACTAAAGATCAGTCTCTTTTTCTACGAATTAGAGCTGAAAATGAAAGCCCAAATTCTGATTACCAATTATCTTTGTCAACGTCCCGGTGGCATGCCAATGCAATTACTCAGGAATTTACTAGTTCAGTTCAGACCAACCAACCATTACTTTCTAATAATGAGGGAACTCTTGCTTTATTTGGACAAACTTTTGTTGGTGAAAAGTATATGCTCAACTTGGTGGGGCCTGTTCGGTTTTCTCTAAGTTCACTAATCGAACCAGATAATTCGAAACTAAATCTAAAGATTTTTGCTGGACCTAACTCAGCCGAAAATCGTTTCGCAAATCAACAAAACAACCAAATTGGCTTACTACAATTCCCTAAAGACCAACAGTGGATTAATTTATCTGAAGGGTCGTATACTCTGATCGTATCGCCAATTCTAGAAGAATCGTCCAACATGGATCATTTGTCTAATTACCAAATTTTAGTAGAGTCTGGAAAAAACGTTCGATTTACTGAAAAAGAACCGAATAATACGATGAATTTAGCAACACTAATCCCAGATTTGGATCAGATGATCTTAGGTTTACATTCGGATGAACGCGATTGGTATCGTTTTAATCTTTCTCAAACTAATGGTTGGCTCTGTATTGCAAAACCAGAAGAAGTTAACAATTCGGTATCGCTAAGCCTCACCAACTTGGATGGGAAAGCGAGGCCCATCCAAGTTGGTGAGGCTACTCGTACCTACGGTAATCAGGTTTGGATGAAAGTAGAAATGCTACCATCAAATCATGGTGTAGATAGATATAATCTACTGCCGATGTTTATCCAGTCAGTTTCTCACAATGCCGAAAATCGTATATTAGGTGGTCCATCTGGTGAAAAAACTAATTTGGTCGTTCGACTTCAATTAGTGCCACAATCAGCTGAGCAATTAACAACAGCTAACTTCAAAATCACAGCTCCATCCATCTCATCACCAATTGCTCACCCCCTAGTCGATCAGGGTGAAGGTCTGTTCATCGGTAGAATGGAGATTCCTCAGTATCTCCATTTACCCCAAGGCCAGTTGGTGATAGAAATGATGAGCCAGCAGCCTATAAACGATCAGCAATTTTTAAATTTTCGTGGGCAACTGACTATAAATGAACCTATCAACATCGATACGGTTCCACCAACCATTATTTCTGTAGAACATGACGCGGTTACAGTTGGAGGGCTAAGCCAACCTATTGGTCTGCGACAAACTGTGGAGATCCGACTGATTGGTTCAGGTGGGAATCATGCCAAATTTCAGATTCGACAGAAAAGTAATGGTTCCATTTTAGCGCAAGGAATAATGAAGGAAATAAGCGATTCGGCCGACTCAAAAGATCAGGCACATACCTATATCGGCCACTACACAATTGAATCAAGTACTATACAAACAGACACACAAAACACGCAAGTGATAGGGGTACTCTCTGATCTGGCGGGTAATACGGCTCAACTGCAGTCTCTTATCCCTTTGGTAGTTGATACTCGATCACCAAATATCGATAGTCTTAGCTACCGAATCCAGAGGTTAGGTCAAGAAGTACCAACTTCTTCAACTCTTTTACCTGGGGACCAACTGATTGTTACGCTAGTAGGTGAAACTGATTGTCAGGCTTCCTGTTTAGTTGGTGAACGCAAATTTGATCTCTACGACGATGGAACACATGGAGATATTCAATCTAATGATGGCGTTTATACAGCTATATGTCTAATTACTGAAGCTGACTTCGTATCTGAGACTACAACTATGAATGGTTTCTTGACAGATCGGGCAGGTAACACCGATAATCGATTCGCAGACCGACCTATTACTATAGACACTAAACCACCAGAAATTGAGTATATCCAACACAATGCTACGAAAGCATTGATCATGGGTGATCAGTTAATCGTCTATTTAAAAGGCGAATTAAGTTGTTCCGCTAGTTTCGATGTTGGCCAGTTAAAGGGTAACATCATGGTTGACGATGGTTCTGGAAAAGATCAAAAAGCCCACGATGGAGTATATACCGGCCAATATTCTGTTGAAAATGATCTAAATATCGAAATTCGTGCAGCTGTTGTGATTGGTCATCTAGTTGATTCTGGCGGAAATACGCAGACTATTCAATCATCTCAACCAGTCACTATTGATGCGGTACCACCCCGAATAGTCACGGATGTCAGGGCGATAGATGTACCAAAAGATCAAGGTAACGTAATCGAAGTTTCTTGGAATGTTGCTGAAGAATCAGACTTTTCGCGTTACCAAGTGTACCGAGAAACAGCTCCGATTCGTTCTACCCTTGGCTTGATTCCTATACCTACCCCCTTACTAGATTTGAAACAAAACCTAACCCGGATCAGTGCACCCCGAAACAGTTTTGATTACTACATTGCGGTAACAGCTGTAGACATTGCCGGGAATGAATCAGAAGTTTCAACTTCACAGCTCAAGGAGTCAACTTTTGGCCCGGTTCAGGCCATCGACAATTTAGCTCCACCAGCTGTCGTTGGGGTACAAGCCAAAGATAGGCCTGATGATAATGGGAAGACTATTCTTGTACAGTGGCAGCCGTTACCCCAAGAGTCCATGGGAAATGAAGTTAACTCCGAATATAAGAGCGACTTTCAAGCCTATCACATTTATCGGTATACTAGCCGACCTGTTCTTCAGCAAACTCAACCAGGATTAGCTGAGGAACTGGCACCTAATTTGGCTGGGACTATTGTCGACCCTAATATCTATCAGGTTACGGTTGATGTGCCAAAAAATCGGGTTAATTACTATGTATCTGTGGTAGCTATTGATGAAAACGGAAACCGATCATCTGTAGTGGATAGCTCACTGGCTGGTCCAGTTCAGGCTATAGACCAAATCGCACCACCACCAGTTATAGGAGTACAGGTCAGCGACACACCAAGCGATAGTGGAATGGCTGTTACCGTCAGCTGGGAATTCCCAGAAAGTAATGTTCAAGACGAAATTGATCATTACTTGATTCTTCTTTCAGAGCAACAACCTACAATTGACGATATCAATTTTATGAATTCTGGCGCAACTCCGCTTGTTGAACCAATTAAGGTTCGTGCTGACAAATTCAGTCAATTGCCTAAATCGTTGAAACCTAGTCAAAAGGTCACAATTCCCCAATCAGGTTTGACTGTCTATGCTGCGGTAGTTGCCGTTGATGAAGGGGGTAATCAATCAAAATTGGGAGTAAGTTCGATAGCTGGACCTGTACGAGCCGTTTCTAATTATGTATACCCACAAATAGAAACAACCATCCAAGCGGGTTTTGCCCCAAAAACTAAGCTTGTTTTACCTCCGGCCGTAATTGGATCAGAAATCACAACCGTGGACATCCTAGAACCAACCAACTCGCTTTTAAGTATCCAAATCGAAGAAGCTAATTTCTATCTAGGAACTGCCAATATTGAGCCAACTCACGACGATGAACTAAAACCAACTATCAGACAAATTGATGGTCAAGTTGAACGATTATCTAAATCAGCCAAGTTGACCATTGGTTTTTCTGCTGAGAGTATTCCGGCTAGTGTCGTACCTAACCTACGCATTTTTCGTCTCAATCCCTATGGTAAACTAACCTTATGGGATCTTGTGCCGGGGAAACAGACAATCGATATTGAAAACCAGACAGTTACAGCTAATATTAGTCAACTAACTGTTTTCCGAATCGCCCACTTACGTTTGCCTACTAACTTGGACCAGGTTGTTGTTTACCCTAATCCATTTGTACCGTCTCAGTCAATCAATCAGCAAGTTACCTTTCTCAAATTGACTGAAAATGCTACTGTCAATCTCTATACTCTAGATGGCGAACGAGTACGAACTAAACTTGAAAGTACGACTGGAAGGGCTGTCTGGGATGGGCTAAACGATGCAGGAGCTGAAGTAATTAGTGGATTATACATCTACCATATTGAAGGTGAAGGAGTACAGAAGGTTGGCCAAATTATGGTAATTCGTTAGGATGCCCCTAAATTATCAAAAGAAACTTTTTAAGTTGAATGTGGATGGTTTCTTTGAAGACTAAACCAAATACAAGCAAATGCAGGTAATATGTCAATTGTCCCCACAATACTAAATCCTAGTCTATCTCCGGAACTCCAAGCTGAAGTTAATTTTTTTCAAAAATGGGGTTACCTAGTTATTGAGTCAGCAATCACTGAACAGCAGGTTGATATTCTCCGTCAAACCTTGGACGAGTTGCAGGAACTCGTTTCGACTCAATTTATCGGTGAATTACTGGAACAAGACGATCGATTCCTTTTCCTCTTGGATAATCCACCAGTACTAAAAAGAATCAAAGCTATTTTAGGTAACTGTGTACAGTTGCACAGCGCAACTTCTCGAGTGACTGAGCCCGGTGAAAGCGACCAAAACTGGCATCGAGACGGCCCCTGGCCACTTGACCCTGATGGCACACCCTACGGGAGTTTGCCTGGCCAAATCAACTGTGGCTACTATTTGGATGAAATTACTTGCGAAAATGGACCAATCGTAATTCTGCCTGGTAGTCAACGAGCATTATTCCGCCCACCAGAGGGTTACCCCAAATTTCCAGATGAAAAGCATATCATGGCTCAACCAGGACAAGCTATACTGTTCGATGGATGGCTTTATCACAGAGGAGCTGCCAACAAGTCTGATCGTCGTCGCCGCGTTTGTTTGATGTGCTATCAAAATGCCTGGATGAAGTCAAGAGAATCTTTTAGTGGCCCTCGTATGACAAAGTTGCAAAATGAAGGAACCGATGAACAAAAACTATTGCTGGGTGCTATTCCAAAGTGGTAGCGGAATAGTTCTGTCGACGGTATAAAAGGCGAGGAGCTAGGTGTTGAATCGCGGTTGCTCCCAGTGGAGCTGTTACTACAATACTAAAAACTGAAAGTGCCAAAATTAACTGACCTGTTTCAACGCCGTTATTCAAATTCAGAGTATTGTTTTCTACTAATGTTATCGCGGTACCACCAATAGCAGCTTGAACAGTCGCTTTTGGTAAGAAGGAAATTTGACAAAAAATACGTTCTTTCCAATTGAGTTCAGAGCCGATTAAAGATAGAGACACACCCAAACTACGAGCAATCAGGCCAATACTTATGATAGCTAATCCTGAGACTCCTGCGGAACCAACTAATGCCAAATCTACTTCAGCTCCTATCAATACAAATAAAGCTGTTTCCGCAACCTTCCACGACTGATTGAATGCAGAAGATAATTGCTGAGCTAAATATGGTGTCAGCAACAAGACAGTAAATCCTGAAGCCATTATCCCAATAAGACTAGAAATTGGCCAATTAGCTTCTAATTCAAGAAGGTGTAAAGCTACAACTCCAACAAAAAACATAATCACACAGACTAAACGGCTGTGCTGTCGAGCTAAAGCTAGGCTCAAAATGTAGCCTAACCCACAACCTACAAACAATCCAAGTATGATTTTAATTGGGATGCTCAAAAGTAGAAATGCCGTACTTGTCAACCCATCCATATTGAGATTGATGCTGATATCGAACATAGTAATAGCGATTACATCATCGACAGTGGCACTAGCTAAAATTAGTGTAGGAATTTGTTTGATTTGACCATAACCTTGATCCTTTAGTCTCAACATCTGTGGAACAATTACAGCAGGAGAAACTGCTGAGATTACCCAACCAAATATCAATCCCTCCATTAGTGGCAAGCGAAAAAAGTGTGAAGATATATAAGCTACCAAAGTAGCTTCTAGTAGACCAGGTAGGATGCTCATCCGTAGAGCCGGATGGCCTATGCGGATAAGAGCTCGACGATCAATGCCTAAACCGGCTCGAGTCAAGATGATAATCAAGGCTATTTTTCGTACGACAGCAGCATAGCTCAATGAGAATAGTTTAAAATTAGAAAATGGCCATTGAGTAATACCAATTGGTTCAAAAATATATGTGGGGAGGGAGACCCAGCTGGTCAACCAATCAGGCAGCATCGGGTCAATTATTGACCGTGTATATTGGCCTACTATAATGCCAGTTAACAAGAACCCTAATAACGGTGGTAGATTGATTCGCTTACATAATTTCGCTAAACAAATAGCTAGGCCGATTACTAAACATAGGTTGAAAAGAGCTGTTATTAACAAATAACTATGTAAACCTATTTTTCTTCAGTGGCGCTAACCGCTATCTCAATCGCTTTTTCAATTGTTTCATGGTTAACTTTACCCATCCACTGTGCTACGATTTGCTGTTTTCGGTTAACTAAAAACATTGTCGGTACGCTCTTCAAATTAAAGGCTTCAAATGCTGATGATTGTGAATTAGCCAGCCAAATAGGATACGAAGCTTTTTTCTCTCTTATAACTTTTTTTACTTTTCCTTCAGCCTGTTGACCTGTATCTAGTGAAATTCCCAAGATTGTCAGTTTCTTTTTGTATTTTTTTTGAATTTGATTTAATTCCGGTATACTCTCTAAGCAAGGTAAACACCAAGTAGCCCAAAAATCAATTAACATAAGTTTTTTTTTGTATTTTTTGGACTTAAGATCAACGATTTTTCCTTTCAAGTTTTGTGCCACGAAATCAGGTAACGGGCGTGGAGTTGGACCTAAAATAATAGCTAAAGGATCTCTGTCGAACTCTTTTTTACAGTCCACGGTACGAAAGTAGAAAACTTCACCCTGATATTTACTCCACGAATGAACAGGATATGTCTCCGTATTTTCACCTGTAGAACATACAGCACATGGAGCATTTGTTGGTAATTTGATTGAAGATTCGTTGTCTTTGTTTGCTAAAATCTGGCTAGCTATGACCAACTCTACAGAAGTAACAATCATTAATATCCAGCAAATACTGGTACCTTGTTTAAATCCGAATTTCATACAGTATAACCCTACTTCGTATATTTTCTAAACGCCACAGTTTAACAGATCAACCATTAGAAATAACATATAAAACATTGGGATTCATCTTCTGATCGAAAAACTAAACTTTAAATCTAAATCATCCGATAATAAGCTAGTAGTGAGTTGACAAAAATCGAATTTAAAAATATGCAGAGGTACAAAAGGTGAGTCGGAAAATTCAAGCTGACATTCGCATACCGATCGAGAAAGTTGAAAAGCGACTATCAACTGCGCTCGACAAGAAAGATATTACCTTTTTGGAACAACAATTAAGCCAACAGTTAAAAACGATGGAGTTCGATTTAATTAACGCACTGGTGATAGCCTTTCAAAGTGCCAATCGAAACCAACAGAATCTCGATACTATCATTAGTCAAACTATTGCGAACATCGGGGTAGCCAATCAGCATGAATGATTATCCCGTACTACATTTCTAGCGAGGTCTTTTTACTCCAGTTCGCATAGCTTTTACAGATATCCATATCGATTGACTTGGCTTTAATATCTACCTAAACAGAAGCTTGTTTCTCTTCGGATGATATAGCGAGCACTTATTCCATTCCTTTGCCTATAATACTTTTTTACAAAATACACGGACCACAGGCAACTCCCAATATTTAACGCTTTGGGAATGAAGTCCGACCTATCCTCAAATGCTACTTCTGCTTTACCACCTCATCCATACATAACTTGGCATTATTCGGTGTCAGGTATTTAATTTCTTATTTTTTACGATGGTCAGTTTCTTTGCAACCTGATACCAATACTGATTAACCTAATCTAATACGGAAAGTTACGTTTCTCCATGGACTGTCTTTTAGCTCTTAACCTGACAAGCCGTAAATCGTTGATTCAACTCATCGGCATCAATCCCATCGTCACTACCAATAACTACGATATGAGTATAAGGAGTTTGTTCTCCCCACTCGTCACTTACAGAAACACGGGTTCGCTGTCCAACCAATTGAAACACGCCCCGTCGGTCGGGTGATTCATCTAAAAAGACGATCCCTTTAGCTCGATAGATAGTTCTAGGCAGACTTTCCACTGCTTGACGTAAAGCCTTGTAAGAATGGGGCATATCCGAACTATAGCTCCAAGTACTAAAAACCAATGTGTGGTCATGATGATGGTGGTCGTGATCATGATGGTGGTCGTGATCATGATGGTGGTCGTGATCATCGTCTGCGCTATGAACATGAATATCAGATTCTGAACGGTTGGCAAGCCTTTCAATCTTGAATTGACCAATCCCCAGAATGAGCTCCAGAGGAACTTGGCCGTGAGTCGTATCGATTACCCGAGCACTCGGCACCAGTTCTTGGATCCAAGTTTTTATCTGATCCAATTTCGCTTGGTCAGCTAAGTCAATCTTATTCAAGATCACGATGTCAGCTATACCAACCTGATTTTGGGCTAAATCTTGGTACTCACCATCCAATTGATCGACATTATCGGCGTCGACTACTGTCAGGATACTATCAATCTCAATCCTAGATTCTAGTTCGCTTTCCAAAAAAGTTCTGGTTACAGCTACTGGATCAGCGACTCCACTAGTCTCCAATATCAAGTATTCGGGGCAATCAGAGCTATCTAGCAGTTGGAGTGTTGATTCAACCAAGTCATCCCGAATCGAACAACAGACACAACCATTAGATAAACTGACTGAGTTGTCAGAAGCACCAGCTACTAGTTCGGCATCGATATTAATTTCACCGAAATCGTTCACTAACACCCCAACTTTTAATCCGTGATTGCCATGTAGAATATGGTTGAGTAGTGAGGTTTTGCCAGCTCCTAGAAAACCACTGAGAATAGTAATTGGGATTGGGGATTCTGTAATATGATTCATGTGATTCACCACTGAAAATGAAAAATAATGACTAACAACAAGGACAGCCTGAGAAGTGTCTTCTTGATGCTGCAGCTTGGTTAGGACTAGGACTTGGAGAGCTAGCCTGTTTTTTGAAAATCATCGGTATACTAAGTCGCTTCTTCGTATTTTGATTCTGGCAAAAGGGGCAGCTTACAGTTTTATCAGATTCGGTAATGGATAGCTTTTCTTCAAACATGATTTCACAATCAATACATTCGAAATCGTACACGGGCATAGAAAAATCCTCCTATTCCTGCTCCAAATTAGAAGATGAATCAATAGAAACCCAATCTACATCCGCAAGTTTCCAAGACAAACAGAAATAATCGTTACAAGTTCAGCCGAGTCCTTGACTATTTTGATATCCCCTTACGGTTAAGCAGACTAACCAAAATCTTCCAGAGGTTTCAGCAACAAATTTGGTTAAACTTTTTTATCGGATTTGCTTAGCCTCTATTTGAGACATCCTCTTTTTGAGTTCCTTCTGAAGAGTAATTTTAGCATAGGGCTTCATTTTCTTCCACTTCTGACATTCTTTCCGAGTACGACCACAGCCCAAGCACCATCCCTTAGGTCCTGAGAAAATACACATATCTATGCAAGGACTTTGATTTCGTTTCATAGTTTTAACCTCACATTCATTCCTCTGAATCAAATAAACTTGTGATTAAATCGAGAGTAGTACCTTTTCAACGGAAGCTTCAAGCTGCCGAAGCCGGTTAAACTCTTCAAAAAGCCGTTGTTCTAGGTTTTTCAAATTAAGCGACAGTGTTCGCTGACAAATAACGTACCCCTTACCGCTGGCTTGATATCCCTTCCAACTTTTTATTCGATCGCCCTCCATATCCAGAATTTTTTGAATAAATACTGGTTGAGATGGACAATCCTCTTCTGCATGCATACAGACTGGAAATGATTTTTGTTTAATCTGAGGCGCTTCAATATAGGTTTCAAAATGTATTCCACCTTGATTCTCGTTGTACCAATTCACTTTGTAGAGTTGTAAGTAAACGCCACGATTATATATTTCCCAGTCATCTCCAAACCATTTTGACTGTTCCAGTTTTTTTTCAAGGTTGCGGAATATATTTTTTATATTTTTCATACAGAAATTCGCCTTGTACCGTTTTGCTTAGTTTAAACAAGCTTGCAATGAACCATGTATATATTCTTCATCTAGATCTTTGCCAATAAAAATCATTCGGTTTACCGGTTCCTCAGCACCCCAGGGTTTTCCTGGCTCACTACCAAAAATCATATGAACCCCTTGAAACACAATTTTACGTTTTTCGCCTTTTAATCCTACTATACCTTTCATGCGATAAATATCAACGCCTTTTTCTTGGAGAAACATACCAAGCCAGCCGTTGATTTTTTCTATGTCAAATAATCCAGGTAATTCAACTGAAACAGATGAGACAGCATCATCATGCTCATGTTCGGCATTAAAAAAGTGTTCAGCGACCGGACTATATTCGGCATTATCCTGGTTGACCAATTTCATATCGAACTCTTCCGGAGTGTGCTGAGAAAAAATCGCTACATCCTTAGCGTCTTCCGTTTCGAGATGAAATTCATAGAGTTCTTGGCCTACCAGTTGGAGCCTGTAACACTTAGCAACTTCAGCTATTGACTGTCCGTGTGACAACTGCGCTGGCGTTCTTGAGAATTCGACAAATACCTCTTCTGCTAACTCCAAGACCGCTGATTCAGAGGCATCTTCAACTTCAGACATCAGAAAAGTCATATCCGGGTCCGGGCCGTTGGCTAACTGGAAACGATAGTGGCCTGCTGGCAACTGCCAAATACCACCCCACTCGAAGGGGTATTCGGGCTCCAAGAAATTGGGTTTCATCTCCACGGCACGTGAAAGATTAAAACCGCCAATATCCAGCAGTTCAGCAATGGGAGCATCGGCCATGGTAGCTGAATAAAACCCTGCCATTTGATTCATTTCCTGCAAGCGCGTCTTTAAACTGGAGAGTCGGCCTTCAGTTACCAGATCCGCTTTATTAAGTATAATACGATCGGCGAAAGCCAGCTGAGACATAACTTCATCAGTACCATCATCCAAGTGGGCGTTGACATGCTTGGAATCCACTAGGGTGATAATGCCATCGAGTTCATATTGATCAATAATATCTTGATCTACAAAGAATGTTTGAGCTACGGGACCAGGGTCAGCCATGCCTGTCGTTTCTAAAATCACACGGTCAAATTTGTCTTTACGCTTGGCTAATTCGCCCAAGATGCGAATTAAATCCCCACGGACTGTACAACAAATGCAACCATTGTTCATTTCGAGAATCTCTTCATCAGCATTAATCACTAAGTCTTGGTCAATCCCAATTTCACCAAATTCATTTTCGATTACGGCGATGCGTAGGCCATGCTCTTCCGATAAAATGCGATTAAGTAGTGTAGTTTTACCACTACCAAGAAAACCTGTCAGTACAGTAACGGGAATCTTATTAAGAACTGATGGTTTTGATTCGACCACATTTGCTTTCGATCGGTTACGGGCTTGGCTTTTCTTTTTATCTTTTCGTTGTTTTCTTTTTACTTTTTGGCTCATCTTGACTCCTTAACTTTATTCACCCCTAAATTTAATGGGTATTTAATCTATTGATTAACGACTCGATATTATGTCGCATCATTTTTAAATATGTGTCTGCTGGACCTTTGATTTCACTTAATGCGTCCGAATAGAGACGACCACCGATGGCAACATTCGTCTCGGCAGAAATCAGCTCTAACAAGCGCGGATTATTGATATTTTCTACAAAGAGTGCTTTGACATTTTGCTCACGTATCTGATCGATAATGGCGGCCACATCCTCAGCTGAAGCTTCGACTTCTATACTTAGCCCAAGTGGTGCTAGAAACCGAATATTAAACTCACGTCCTAAATAACCAAATGCATCATGACTAGTCACGACAATACGTTTATTCGAGGGAATACTTGCAAACTGTTTTTTGAGACGCTTTTCTAAATTGCTTATCGAGCCTAGATATTTCTGCTGACGTTTGGTTAAGGCTTTTACATGCTGTGGCCTAAGCTCTATCAACGCCTGAGTAATATTTTGGACATACAGACGAATGTTGTGAAAACTCTGCCAGGCATGTGGGTCAATCTCCTTACCATTCTTAATGGCATCAACGCCCTCACTCGCAATAATTTGTTTATTTTTGTAGCCACTATTTTTTATTAGACGTGGAATCCAGCCTTCGAACCCCAGTCCGTTGAAGACGACCAAGTCAGCCTTTGCAATAGAAACGGCATCGGAGGGTTTGGGTTGATACATATGCGCGTCGCTATTTCGACTAACTAGATTTATCACACTGACGTATTGACCACCTAACTCGTTGACTAAGTTTTCCAAAATAGAAAAGCTGGTGACAACACGAATACTTGAGTCGCCAGCGCTGACGACATTTGCCAAAAAAAATAGGCATAGAAACATTGATTTTAAAAATCTTTTTATCTGATACATAGTGTTATCCCGTAAGGTGGCTGCCCGAATAGTATTTTTCAAGCAATCCACCATTGAAACCAATAAATATCGAGGTCATGTAAACCATACCCAATGAAAGTACAATGGCCGGGCCCGCAGGTAAATCAAAGTAGAAAGAGAGTAATAGACCAGCATAACAACCTGCAAAGCTCATTAGTATAGAGGTCGTGAGAATGCCATCCAATGTTTTCGCCCAAAATCGGGCCGCTGCTGCGGGTAAAATCATGATACCAATTGCCATCAATGTGCCTAGGGCATGAAAGCCTCCTACTAAATTAATTACCATTAAAAATAAAAAACCGTAATGGGCGATTGAGCTCGCCTTGCTGGAACGACGCAAAAACGAAGGGTCGACACATTCAATTACCAAAGAGCGATATAAAAAAGCCATAAACACCATACTGATCGTAGCTATACTAGCTAACAACCATAATGCTGCGTTATCGAGGGCTAAAATATTACCAAAGAGTACATGAAACAAGTCCACGTTACTGTGCTTGAGTGAAATCACTAAAACACCTAAGGCTAGAGAGACTAAATAAAAGGCCGCGAGACTAGTGTCCTCCTTAAGGTGAGTACTGCGTGCAACCCAACCTGCCAGTGCTGCTACTACGAGCCCCGCTACCAGCCCCCCCAAGGTAAGCGCCACCAAAGATAAACCTGACAGCAAATAGGCTATGGCTGCCCCCGGCAGTATGGCGTGAGCCATAGCATCACCTGTTAAGCTCATTTGTCGTAATGTCATAAATATTCCCACAGGTACAGAACCCAGACAAACGGCAAGACTACCGACTAACGCACGTTGCATAAAAACATAATCACTGAAGGGGCCAATTAATAGTGCATTCATATCATGCTATACCTTGTACACATAATTCAGCATGGTCATCAAATGCTTCAGAAATTTGTCTTGCCCGCTTTAAATTTTTTCGGGTAAGAACATCTTCGGTTAAGCCGTACCCAATGCACTCTCGTGCTAGCAACATGGTTTTGGGGCAGTTTTGTTGCACATATTCAAGGTCATGCGTCACCATGATTACGGTTCGCTTATTTTGATGCCATTGCTGTATTACGTCAGTCAGATCAGCTAAGGTTTTTGAATCAATTGCGTTAAAAGGCTCATCCAATAAGATCACTGATTGGTCTTGTAGAAGGACTCGTGCAAACAGGCTGCGTTGTAATTGCCCACCGGAAAGTGTATTGATCATGCGGTCTTCGAAACCTTGTAAGCCTACCGCTGCTATCGCATCTGCACATTGATCATATTGTTTCCTAGTCACGGACTTTGAAAAACCAAGTTCAGCCCATAAGCCTGTTACTACTAGCTCAAACACGTTGATGGGGAAACTTTTATCTAACTGTGTTTGCTGTGGTAGATAGGCCACCGCATTTGGACATAAACCTTCAATGCTACCTTCAACTCCACCCTGATGAACTGTAGTTAGCCCAGCCATAGCATTCAGCAGAGTCGATTTCCCTGCACCATTGGGTCCTACAATGGCTAGCCAATCTCCTTGGGCGATAGACGCTGTCACATGATGTACTGCTGGATGTCGCCCATAGGTAAGCGTAAGGTTATTAAGTTGAATACTCATGATGAACGGATAATTCCTAATACCAATGCCCACATAATCAGGCTTAGAAACAGTGCCAACCCCATACGACTCCAGACACTCCAATACAGAAGGGGTTTGACACGGATCATTTTGATTTTAATCATGATTGATCACTCTTGTCTTGATCTGCTTTATGCAATTTTACCACTTGATTATCGGTATCGACCTGCAAGTAAAAACAGTTGGGGCGATCAGTATGACAAGCTGAGCCCATCTGCTTAACCTGACATAGGATGGTGTCTCCATCGCAATCAAAGCGCATATCCACCAACTGTTGAGTATGACCACTGGTTTCGCCTTTCACCCAGAACTCTTGACGACTACGAGACCAGTAGGTCATCAGTCCAGAGGTCAACGTTTTTTCAATTGCCGCTCGGTTCATCCAAGCTTGCATTAGTACATCTTTACTATGGTAACACTGTGTCACTACAGGGATTAAACCTTGGTTATTAAAAGTCAAGTGTTTAACGCATTCGTCAAGCGAAATGAATTCCCCTGTAGTAATAGATTCAAGCGATTTATAAAAACGATTCAACATAGCTAAGCTTTACTCACCGAGCAGTTATTGCAGAGAACCCGCAGTTCCAATTGCGAATTTATAAGCCTGTAACCTGCCCTACTGGCCAGTTTGCTTAGCTCATCAATCACATTTTTGGAAATTGATATTTCTTTCTCATCTGGGCATCCACCACATGCGATTTCTTTGGTAGTTTGGCATTCACCACAAATTAAAAATTGTGGGATTTCGTGCGCTTGTCTACAAGCAATATGGGAACAGGCAACGTATTTATTATTGGTTGAATTAAGTTTGTGTACCAAATTTTCTGACTCGAGAAATCCCACAATCCGGTATACGGTCATGGCTGTGATCGATTTTTTGGCGATCTGATTGTAAGCATCAGTGATTTCGTAGGCCGACAAAGGAACATCGGACATTAGCAAAAGTTCTAAAACACCTCTGCGCTTTTCGGTCAGACGCCAGCCAGAACGGGTACAAATCTCTTTTACTCTATCGAGAACGTGATTGAGTTGCTTTCTATTCATATGAAAACGTTTGCTGTCATCACTCAAAAATGAATTGCTCACTCAGTAATTCCACCTTGGGGTGGCACACGCCCCAATATACTTGTTCGAAGAGACTTAGGACGCTTCTCTCGTCGCATGACTCCATCTTCGGTGCCGATGTAGATCGACAAACACTCTACGATATCACTTGTACTCTCACTTGGGTTTTGGTCTCCGAAGATATAACTCCAGGCACCAGGGGAAGAGAGCGCGATCCCACAGTGGCGTGAGCACACGTTGAGGCAGACGGTAGGCTGAACCTTCACATGGTGTCCCAACGTACTGTCTCGAAAAACCGTGGAAAGTTCTTGATATAGTTTAAAACCTGCTCGATTCTCTTCTGGCTCACGTGGTGAGCCGGGTGTTCTACAAGATGTGCATACGTGAAGTACAGAGGGCCGAGCTGTCTGAGCATCATCTACTAAAGAAGATGACGTAGGTGTAATTTCGGTCATACTAGCTCCTTAGCTTCGGAAACGGATTCCAAGACTTAATTCGAGCTTTTCTGTAAGCCGATGGTGATGTGTTAAAACAAATTCGATCTGATTGCTGGTTGTCCATCTGAGAGTACCTGTTTGGGTGGGGGTTGTAAAAACCCGCCCAATATGTTATGTTATAACATAACATATTTTATTGATTACCAAATCCTTTGTCAAGGAGGTTTATAACAATGACGTTGGCTAGTCTCAGATTTAAGCCAGTTTTTATTGGGCTGATGCTCTTTATATTGCTGTTTAGTTCGATGTTCTTAATCACTGCCTGTGATACAGACGATGACGATCACGACGATCACGACGATCATGACCACGATGATGATCACGACGATGATGATCACGACGATCATGACCAAGATGATGATCATGACGATGGAACAAAATAAATAAGTTCTTGGGTGGATCGAACCAAAGCGGGGAAGTTGATTAAACTTCCCCGCTTTGATTGATATTAGAGACCCAAATCTGCCCTGTTAACCAGCCCACATAATTCAACCAAAGTCCTTTTCGACTTTAGATTTTGGCTAAATAGGTCTTAAATCTGTCACACAAGAGAGTTGGCCAATTTCAATAATAATCTTGTTAGCCGATTAAGACCGTTGCAAGGGTCTGGCTTGATGTTAGTTGATATTTTCAGCTTGGGCTGCCAATCGTGTATAAACACGTGCTAGAGAAGCCAAGATGATGAAATACCCCCACCGCGAAAAGTAACTTTTTACACCTTGAAAAGTATTCAGACTCCTCCAACATCATTCGATGCCAGGTGGATGATGTAAATTCTCTTTTGGTGATGGATTCAGGTGATTGACAAAAGTAATTCGACAGGGTTAAGCCTTACTCACCGAGCAGTTATTACAGAGGACCCGTAACTCCAATTGTGAATTTATAAGCGTGTAACCCGCTTTACCAACCAGTTTACCTAGCTCATCAATCACGCTTTTGGAAATTGATATTTCTTTCTCATCCTTACATCCACCACACGCGATTTCTCTAGTGATTTGGCATTCACCGCAAATTAAAAATTGTGGGATTCCGTGCACCTCCCCACAAGTGATATGGGAACAAGCGACGTATTTATTGGTTGAACTTAGTTTGTGCACCAAGTTCTCTGACTCGAGAAATTCTAAAATGCGATATACTGACATTGCCAGAATGGGTTTTTCATCGATCTGATTATAAGCATCAGTAATTTCATAGGCCGATAAAGGTATATTGGAAACCAGTAAAAGTTCTAAAACGCTTCTGCGCTTCTCTGTCAAACGTGTCCCCGAACGTTCGCAAAGGTACTTTGCTTTATCGATCACACGATCTATTTGCTGCTTATTCATATGAAAATGCCTTTTGGGTGTTTGTTGTTAACAACCAACACATTCATTATGATATAACATAACACTCCTGTCAAGCATCGTCCACCATTTTGTCAGGACTAATGTATAATTAATAAAAAATAAAGGAACGCAATAATCATCAAACAGATCACTTTCAATACAACTGAAGTTTACTTGTTTTTCGTATTACTTGGGATTAGCCTAAATCCTAAACAAATATAGACTTAAAACGATTATGCGTTTTACGCGAAACTCTAGTACATTACAAATACGACAACATCACCTAGCAAACCTTATATGAATATTATCTGTCAATTGTCAGGACAGCTAAGAGATGCATTAAAAGTAGACAGATATGTTCAGAGTGATAACGCTGTTTACTTTTTACTTTTTTGGCCCGAGATTTTTGTTTAGTCACAACGATTCTAGATTCTCAGCCTATAAATGCTAAATATGCTTTTAGGTCCAATATTTTGCACGTTGGCTGTTAGCAAATCAATTTCAATAGATGAGAGTAAAAGCTAAATCTAGTGACTTATCATCCAAGGCCTCATAGAGGGAAACATTTTCTTTCCGTCAGCAGTATATATAACTTTAGACTTGCCTATACTTTTACCAATGATATGTTTATCGTCGTTTTGTCGCCTATCCACGGTGGAAACCTCTGGTTCATTTTGAGCCTTCTCATTACGTTCTATTGCCTTAATACTCACACCTTCCTTGAGAGCTAAAACTACACGAGGCGACAAGGTCAGTATCCGAGGAGAGGTTGCCCCACATTGGGGGCAATCTGTGGGGTGTGCACTATCAGCTAAAGTAGCTAATTCTGAGAAGATTCCATGTTCTCTGCATTTATATTCATAGAGTGGCATAAATTGCTCCTAATTAACTTTATTTTGGTTACTCAAGGTCTGGTGCAAGAGGGACATCAATTAAGGAGGAGTCGACATGCTTCTCTGGTCCATTTGGATTGATTTGAACGTCAAAATCAAATACATCAGTAGGCAGCCAGAGTGTTGCACATGCATTAGGGATATCAACTACACCACTGATATGTCCCTGAACAGGTGCACAACCCAAAATAGCATAGGCCTGAGCCTCGCTGTAGCCAAACTTGGTCAAGTAGCTAATCGCATTTAAACAAGCTTGACGATATGCGATATGAACATCCAAATAATGCTGCCTCCCATCTTCATCAACAGAAATACCCTCAAAAATCAGGTAATCATCATACTTAGGTACTATTGGGCTGGGTTTAAAAATCGGATTTTTAACACTGTACTTTTCCATTCCATCTTTAATTAAGTTCACACGCAGATGGAGCCAACCGGCCATTTCAATGGCACCACAGAATGTGATCTCACCATCACCTTGACTAAAATGTATGTCGCCCATAGAGAGGCCAGCACCATTTTGATAGACCGGAAAGTAAACCGTCGAGCCACGAGATAAATCTTTGATGTCACAGTTACCACCGTGCTCCCTTGGAGGAACTGTCCTTGCCGCCTCAGCTGCCGCAATCTTGGCTTCATCTGCCGGCATACGTCCCATATGTGCTACGCGTGCTTGCGGTAATGTTGCTAGTTCAGGAACACGATCAGGATCTGTATCGTATAATTCCTTTTCACGAGTGTTCCACATGTCTAGCATTTTTCTGTCTGGTAGACAACCAATCAGTCCAGGATGCAAACAACCTGCAAACTCGACACCGGGTATATGTCGAGATTTGGTGAACATACCATTAAAGTCCCAAATAGATTTCTGTGCTTCAGGGAAATGCTCGGTTAAAAATCCACCGCCATTTTTTTTGCTGAAGAAACCGTTAAATCCCCAGCTAGACTCATAAAATGCACCAATATCCAAGATGTCAACCTGTAGTAAATCACCAGGTTCAGCCCCCTCTATCTCTATGGGTCCAGATAAAAAGTGGACTTGCCCAAGATCTACATCACGGACATCTTCAGCTGAGTCGTCATTCTTGATTTGCCCTCCAGTCCAATCATAACACTCAACCACGAAATCATCACCTGGCTTAACGGTCGCTACCATTGGAATGTCAGGATGCCATCGATTATGGACATTCTCATTCTCGTAAGGACTCTGGTTTAAATCAACTCGAATAAGTGAAGTAGGCTTATTAGTTTCGGCCATATTAAAATCCTATAAATATAAAAAAACTAAACTTACGCTGTGGTTTATTTTGATTCAAAATCGTATCAATGAAAACATACTACCTTCTCTGAACACTGTCTTTTTCTACTGTTTCAAACATACCGGAGTAAAACCCGAAGTTCCCTTCAACAAAGATTCCGGCTGAACTTCCGTGTTATCAGCCAAAATTCGACCACTATATCCGTAGGTGAGCTATTTGACAAAATCTAGTTTTTGTTTTTTTGCCTAATAAACTCATTTAAATGATGAATCTTAAACCTGTTAATCATACGGAAAGGAAACTTTTAATTTTTTCCGCGTCCACCTCCTTTCGATCACTAGAATGAACAATTGATCCACCTTCCATAACTAAAAAACGATCACAAGCATCCAAAGTAAAAGACAGAACTTGTTCTGCTACGATAATAGAAATACCATGCATGTCTCTGATCACTTTAAGTTTTTGGGCCATTTCCTTGATTATTGATGGTTGAATTCCCTCGGTTGGCTCATCCAAAAGTAATACTTTTGGTTCTGTGACTAAAGCCCGAGCAATTGCTAATTGCTGTTGCTGGCCACCTGATAAATTTCCGCCTTTACGTTTCCCCATTTCGTCCAACACTGGAAACAGCTCATAAATATAATCAGGAACCTCATTTAGATCCGTGGTATCCATTCCTATTTCAATATTTTCCTTCACAGTCATACTTGGAAAAATCATCCTACCTTGTGGGACATAGGCTAACCCCCGACGAACCCGCATGAAACTAGGGGCCTCTGCCAATTCTTGCTCGCCGATTTTGATACTAGAGCCATTGCCACAATCTAAAATACCGATGACGGATTTGAACAATGTGGTCTTACCCATTCCGTTGCGACCCATTATGGCTAGAATCTCTCCTTCACCAAGATCCAAGTCCAATCCGCTGATTACCGTGCTCTCACCATAACCGACTTTAAGATTTTTTATGTGGAACATAATTAATTACTCTTAGTTTTGGTTAATTATCTAATTATTAATGTCCAAGGTAGACTTCTTGTACGACTGAATCGTTTTGAATTTCTTCCATTGTCCCTTCCATGATAATTTGTCCCAAGTGAAGCACGGTCACCTGATCTGCTATCTTGGCCACAAAATCCATATCATGTTCGATAATCAGCACCGAGTGTTCCTTAGAAACCTCGCGCAGCAGCTCGGCTGTTGCATCACGTTCTTTGGCACTCATCCCAGCAACTGGCTCATCTAGCATTATTAAATCTGGACTTTGTACCAACAGCATACCTATCTCTAGCCACTGCTTCTGTCCATGGCTTAAAAGCTCAGCTTGAGAATCTAGCATCTCAATCAGAAATATCGCTTCAGCCACTTCACGAATACGATCCATTACTTCCTCTGATCTTTGAAAGGTCAATGAGCCCAACACTGTTCGTCCACGGGGGTAAGAAATTTCAAGATTCTCAAATACCGTCAGACTCTCGTAGATCGATGGTGTTTGAAACTTTCTCCCGATTCCGGCACGAACGATTTCATGTTCACGCATTTCGGTAAGCTCTATGTTTCTACCCTTTTTTTGTGCATACGGGTTGTAGCGGATACTTCCGGAGGTTGCAGAAGTCTTACCGCTGATTAGATCTAAAACCGTAGTTTTTCCAGCCCCATTAGGTCCGATAATTACTCTTAATTCTCCCTGGTCAATATAGAGAGTAAGATCGTCGACGGCTTTAAAGCCATCGAAACTAACTGTCAAATTCTCTATGGCCAGTACATAATCGGTGTCACTCGATCGCATTCGATCCCTCCTCTTCTAGTTGACTAATAACAGGTGTGGATTCGGGTTCAGTTCTTTTTCTCAACTTAGAGATCCATCCTCTAATATTACTTTCATATAGTCCAGCTAAACCCCTAGGTAAAAAGAGAACAATAACGATGAATGTAGAACCATATAAAAACAGCCACCACCCGGGATAGGCTTCCGAGAAAGCAGTTTTAGCAGCATTAACTGCTAAAGCGCCATAGACTGCACCAAGAAGGCTCTCTCGTCCACCAACAGCTGTAAAAATGACCATGTCGATAGATGGCTGGATACCAATCAAATTAGGAGACATGAATCCAACCTGCAGGGTGAACAATGCACCTCCAATTGAACTAAGCAGGGCGGCAAAGCAGAAAACGAAAATACGGAAAGACGTAATGTTATATCCCGTGAAACGAACACGCATTTCCTTATCACGTTGAGCAACTAATACACGTCCCAGACGAGTCGACAAAATATATCTACTGGCAAGAATACAAAAAAGAAGTAAAATTGCGCAGACGTAATATAGGCTTTTCTGTGCTGATTCAGGTCGTATATCCCAGCCTAGGAGAGTTTTCAAGTCAGTAATACCATTGATTCCTCCAAAGTAACCTTGGTTGCCTACGATGAAATACCAAAGGCAGGCGACCATTGACTGAGTAAGAATGGCAAAAACCACATTTGTAACACGCCCCTTGAAGTAAAAGAAACTCAATATAAAAGCCATTAGTACAGGTAGAATCAAGATCAGAGACAGAGTTAAGGCTAAGTTCTTGAACGGGTACCAAAACCAAGGTAATTCGGTAACCTGGTTCCAATCCATGAAGTCTGGAATTCCCGGCGTAGTTTGAATGGAGGTGCTTTCTGGGTCAGAGGCTTCAAGTTTTAGAAACATGGCCATACAATATCCACCAATTCCGAAGAATAACCCCTGACCAAGGCTGAGAATGCCAGAATTGCCCCAGCACATTACAAGACCAATTGCTACGAAAGCGTAACACAAGTATTTACCAGTCAGATTCAGTCGAAAAACATTAAGTGAAACTGGAAGAATAACCAGTAGTATAATGGCCAAGATGATGAAGGCCGCTAAACCTTCTTTGTTTTTAAAAAGTCGATCGTAAAGATTCATAATTGACTAATAATGGAGAATAATAATATTGGTTTATGAGCGAATTCTTTCCGAAAAAAGACCACGGGTGAATTTCATCAAAACAGCAAATATAATGATGTAGAGCCAGACCTTGGCAATTGAACCAGTCATGAAAAATTCCAAGATCGATGAAAGCAACGCAAGGAAACCTCCAGATATGAAGAGTCCCAACAAACTGCCCAATCCACCTACAACTAGAACCAAAAACGAATCAACAATATAGTTAGTTCCGGCTGACGGAGAGGTGGAAGCTATGGTTGTAAAAAAAGCTCCAGCAATCCCAGAAATCCCACAAGCAATCCCAAAAGTAACACGATCAGTCATCTTAGTATTGATTCCCAAGGCACTAGTCATTTGACGATTTTGTGTTGTGGCTCTCATCCGCAGCCCCATACGCGACCTTTGCGTGTAGGCAATTAAACCAACGGTTAGTAGAACAGTGAGAAAAAGTAGAACGAGCCCACTGATCGGAATTTCGATCATATCGGTAACGGCCCATGACCCCAGAAGCCATTCTGGCAAATCCGCGCTTCTCTCACGTGCACCAATAAAAGTCCTGAAAGACTGTTGCATTATCAGGCTTAATCCCCATGTTGCAAGTAAGGTGTCAAGAGGTCTTTGATAAAGACGACTGATCAAGATCCATTCAACCAAATATCCAACACCAAAAGCGATGATGAAGGATAACGGAATTGCCAGGATGACATAGTAGGTGGTTAAAAAAGGAACATTCTTTGTCACAAACTCGGAAAATAGACACATGGTATATGAGCCAAGAACCAAGAATTCGGCATGAGCCATGTTGATAACACCCATTTGACCAAAAATTATATAGAGGCCAAGGCCCATGAGAACATAAATGCAAAGCAGGCTAACTCCGCTAAACCCTTGCATGGCCACAATCGCGTAAATTTCTGCTGCTGTATAATCACCCATTTAATATTCCTTTATCTATTGCTAAACCATCCCCAAACACTTTGATGTTATTCATGGGATCCACCACACTAGCACATTGAGCAGTAAACCCCACGAATACTATCAAAACAATAGATTAACCGATTGTTTACTGGTATCCCTCTGGGAATGGGTCGGGCTCAATTAAGTCTTCGGAAATCGCCATTACATCAAACTGACCATCTTTTCTGATCTTTCCAATTTTTGCTCGACTATACAGATGTTGGTTAGTTTCATGTACACGTACATATCCTTCCGGAGCGTCTGGCAATTCAATGCCGGGGTGAGCAGCATGCACTTTGTCTATGTCAAAGCTTCCTGCTTTTTCAACTGCAGCTTTCCAAATCCAAGGTCCAAGATATGCTGCCTGAGTAACGTCTCCGATTACAGAATCGTCGCCCCACATTTCCTTAAATGCTTTTACGAAGGCCTGATTATTGGGATTTTCCTGAGATTGAAAATACTTCATGCAAGCATAGAAACCTTCAGCATTTTCACCTCCGATACCTAGCAATTCATCCTCAGTCGTCGAAATAGTAAGCAAATTATATTTTTTGGAAGTTATTCCAGCTGCTTTAAGTTGCTTGTACCATGCGACGTTACTTCCACCCACGACTATACTGTAGATCAAATCAGGTTTCTTTAATTTAACTTTATTGATTAAAGAACGGAAATTAGTATGACCAAGGGGATAGTAGTCTTCACCTACAACCTTACACTTGGGATCTTTTTTCTTTAAAAACCGTTCGATATGGTTACGAGCAATCTTGTTTGAGGTGCGCGGCCATATGTAGTCAGAGCCAATTAGGTAAAAAGTACGCGCGCCCAAATTTTCGTAAGCCCAATCAAGTCCCCAAAGAATCTGCTGAACCGCTTCCTGACCAGTATAAACAACGTTTTTGGAAGCTTCTAAACCTTCGTAGAAAGTTGGGTAGTAAAGCATGTTATTTTCTTTCTCGAATATGGGAAGCACCGCTTTTCGGGAAGCAGAGGTCCAACACCCAAAAACACACGCGACTTTATCCTTGATAATTAACTTTTTTGACTTTTCTGCGAAGGTTGGCCAATCCGATGCACCATCTTCTTGGATGATCTCAATTTTTCGCCCAAGGACTCCACCCATTGCATTAATCTGCGATATAGCTAGACGCTCAGCTTCGACTGATCCAGTCTCACTTATTGCCATTGTTCCGGTAATCGAATGAAGTTGTCCCACAGTCACCGTGTCATTAGTAACTGCTAGTCCGGTAGTATTGACCTCAGAGGTTGGTGGGTGGCTGGCTGCATAGGCCTGAACTCGTACTAAGGTGCTGGCAGACAACATAACAAATAGTAATAGAACGTAGATTTTAACTTTATTTAATAACAGCATAAAAACCGCCTCCTATAGTTAAAAAAAAATATGTCAGCCAAAAGGATTGGCGTAACAAGTGTTAAATTATTAAATAGAAAAACTTAATCTCAACACCATGATTGAATAATCAACAGACGAATCTATTCGTTTCTTAATGTAAATTGGTTAGGGGTTCAAATGTTCCCCAAAGCTATTCAAATACACGTAATTATCCGTTGCCCAGAATTTAGCCCCTCAATTTTGTGGTTGTTTTTTTTTAGACCTTTACTTTTGTAAGAAGAAACCACATCTCGAGCTACTTCAGCTAAACGTCTCATTTTATTCATCGCAATTTTCTGCAATGCCCTGTGAGCTTCTTTTTCGCTATACCCTTTCTGATTTATAAGAAAACCTTTTGCCTGCTCAATAACTTTCCGTTCAGAAAGGTTTGTTTGAACTTTTTCTAACTCACTTTTCAGATTCTGTAGTTGACAAAACCGGGCAATTGCAGCTTCAGTAATAGTCTGGACGTTTTTGGTGCTCAGATCGCCACTCACGTAGGCAGATACACCAACTTGAGTTGCAACCTGAATTGTTCTAGGATCATCATCTTGTGCAAACAGAACAATTGGACACGGCCGATGTTGAGTAACCGAACTTATGAAATCCATTACTTCCTGATCAGGGAAATCTGACCCAATGAATATGATATCTGGCTTTATCGACTCTACATGAGCGAACAGATCTTCCGGAAGAAATAGGTTAGAGATTACTCTGTAACGACTAACCTCCAGAGACTCCAACAAAACATGTCTTCGTTTTTCGTTACTATCAGCAACTAAAACGCTCTGATAGTTGTTTGCTAATTTTTCCAAAATGCACCCTTGAAACCTGTAAACAAAAAAGGCGCCCACCTACAAGCACAGCTGGTGCTCATAATAATGGACGCCTTTGCCCGTTCAAACCAAATAATGGCTTAAGAGAATTCTGATCTAGTAGCCTAGATATGACTCTCGCCTTTGAGAAGCCACACCATTAAGTCTGCCGTTTAACACTACCTTCCGATCTTTGATACCACACTAGCATAAGTAATGCCAAATCTTCTCACTAGGTTTAATCTTAAGTTTATATCGGTTAATCAATGAAATTATTAGCTAAAATTTAAAATAGTTCTAGAATTTATAAAGTACAGGTCAGTGGAGTAGCTAAATTGCTACATTTTTTTCGCATGGGCATAATCATGGTTGCTGTAATTGTTGGCACTATCATGATTAAAGGGTGAGCATCTTATAATTATTTCGAATGACTCGTATTCAAATAGATGTTTCAATAGCCTGGGTCAGTAAGGTAAAGTTAATTCAAAATGAATACAGATACAGAAAGAAAAAAGACTAGTTTGCTGATTGTATTTCTCAGCTATTGAATAATCAATTTTTACGGTTATTATTATGCTTGATGTGCATATTTGTAGATTGTTTCCGCCACACTAATATGATGGGCCTTGATATTACATAGTACTGGATATTGGCGAAGTTCGAATCTACTTACGTGAACACTGGCTAATCAAACATATAATCTGCGAGAGGCTGTCTAGAACTTTCTTTAGAAATAATGTAGAATAGCGAAATGATAAATGCCCTTGCCTAGATTCAATATTAATCAGAAACAAATAAGTCAGGCCTGAAAATTATTTGTTTCCGCGGATGAAGGAACAAACGAGTTTTTGTGCCTCGGTAAGGTTTTCAATTATTGGTGGGTATAAGGTTTAACCTTCATCGTTCCAAGCACTCAGTCTTGACCTCCCACACTGTTCTTACTATATGTTTGAAAATCTCATTTAAATCGTCGAGTTTAGTCCCGTTCCTAGTTTGTTTACCACTGGGATAATTAAAATCGATGATTGTGTTTCTTGATCAATGGAAGTAGGGTATTTCTTTCAATTGGCTGATCTGTTCACAGACATAAAATGGTTAATCAGTTATTTATAAAGTGTAGCTAGTAATTACTTAGGTCTTCAAAGGAATTAAGAAAATGATTAAGCTTTTGATGATGCCCCCCTGTACTCAGACGCTGCATGAATGGGCAAAGGAAATTCGCCAACAGTTACCAATTTACAATATCGTCATGCCAGACACGATGCAGTTAGCTCAAGCCGAACTAGCTACAGCTGATGCCGTATTTGGTTGGGTAACGCCTGATCTCCTTCCGAGAGCAAAAAAATTGCGCTGGATTCAGAGCCCTGCCGCTGGACCTCCTGCAGGATCTTACTACCCAGAATTAATTGCTCACCCAGTCCAAATATGTAACCCTAGGGGCGTATATAATGACCATATTGGCCAACATATCCTGATGTATATTTTGGCACTCGCGCGCGGTTTACCTTCTTATATAGAGGCTCAAAGAAACAAGTATTGGGACCAGAATGCTCGTAAAACTCCATACATCGATCTAAAAAATGCCACAGCCTTGATTGTTGGGGTTGGTGGAATTGGCCAAGAAACTGCGAGACTTTGTGAGGCTTTTGGCATGCGAACTCTAGGTGTTGACATCCGCTGGGAGTACCAAGTAGAAAAAATTGAAAAACACCAACCTGAATCTCTTGATCAACTCATTCCGTTAGCCGATTTTGTGATTGTCACTGTCCCGCATACACCCCAAACAGAAGGTATGTGGAATCTGAGCAGGTTTAAAAAAATGAAACCTACAGCCTACTTTGTTAATATTGGGCGAGGAGCAACCACTCAAATAGAAGATTTGACTCAAGCTATTGAGAATAGTCACATAGCTGGTGCGGCTTTGGATGTTTACGAGGTAGAACCATTCCCCGCTGACCACCGGCTTTGGAATTTACCCAATGTCATTCTAACACCACATATCGCAGTTAAGGATGCTGTAGATGTACCAAGCCGTCAATTTGAATTATTACTTGATAATGCGCGTCGTTTTGCTGCCGGTGAGCCATTACGAAACTTAGTCAACAAAGCTCAATGGTTTTAAGCTAAAATTCAATAGTCAGAAAATAAGAGTTTATTTTTCTACTGTTTCGATTTGGAAAGGCCTTAAATAATTTACTCGTCAGTTTAACAATTAATAATCGGAAGGAGTCATAGGATGGATTTAGGTTTGTCAGAAAAAGTTGCGATCGTTTGCGCTTCTAGCAAGGGGCTTGGAAAAGCGATCTCACTCGGTTTATCCAGAGAAGGATCTTTTGTTGTTATTTGCGCCAGGCATGAAGAAGATCTAATTCAAACCAGACAAGTTATACAAAATGAGACTGGTGGCGAAGTAATGTCAGTGGTAGCTGACGTTAGCAATCCAAAGGAAGTCGATAATCTAGTTGAAATTGCAGTAGAACGTTTTGGTGGAATAGATATTTTGATTAACAACTCTGGCGGACCTAAAGCCGGTGGATTTGACGATCTTGATTCAGCTGATTACCAATCCGCCATTGATCTCAACTTAATGAGTACGATCAACATGACTCGAGCAGTTGTCCCAAGTATGCGAAGTAGAGGTGGAGGGCGCATTATCAACCTTACCTCAGTCTCAGTCAAACAACCTATTGGTGGGTTAATGCTGTCCAATACAGCCCGAGCAGGCGTGATCGGTTTTGCTAAAACGCTAGCTACAGAGTTGGCAGGTGACAATATACTGGTCAACAATGTTTGCCCAGGCATTATCTTCACTGATCGAATTCAGCAACTGGCTACGATCAGAGCTAAAGAAGGTAATATTAGTTTTGATGAAGCTATTCAAAATATGACTGAAGAAATACCACTTGGCCGAATCGGCGACCCAGAGGAGTTTGCTAACTTAGTTGTCTTTTTAGCTTCTGTTCGAGCTAGCTATATAACTGGTGCCACAATCCAAGTTGATGGGGGGATGGTTAAGGGGTTGCTTTAGAGCACTTGGATGGGTCTAGCACATATAACAGTTGACCGGATTCCTTCGGTGAATTCCCTTCAGAAGGCAAAAAAAGTGTAACAACTAATTTGTTTTCACCTTCTACGTTGCTAACCCAACTTATATTTGGGTTAGAATAAGAAACCGACCCATGATGACTTTGTATAGATAATTTTCTACTGGGCATTCCACCTGAATCACACAAAAAAATTTGCCAAGAAGTCCAATCACCTGCTGTTTTTTGTACTTCCTGTAGATAGTAAAGTTTCCCTTTCCAATTAAATTTATCTCGATCGCCGAAATTTCCACTCGACCCCTGTTTTCTAATCTGGCGATTAATTTGATCGAGTGGTTTCGATTCCCATTGGCGAAAATTAGTTAGTCGGCCTTCTGCAAGTCGATCAACTTCAGCTCGTTTATAATAGTGAAATCTCAGGTGAATTTCCGATTGGTCAATTTGGTTATCAATCAACGTAACTGATTCAAAACTAGGTGTTCCCTCTGCTGTCGGGGCCAAAGTACGTTCAATATCATATTCCGCTGAAAACTCAGCCTGGATCAGATGCGCAAAATCTGGATAAAATCGCAGTCTGATCCAGCAAGAATTAGGAGCATCTTTTTCATAAGCGGCAATGAAGGATCCATTTGCTGATTGCCAAATGTTGGGTTGCGATGCGTGCTCATCCAGGAAGACCAGAAATTGCCAATCGAGTAGGTTTTTAGACTTGGCCAACCGAACACTAAAGACCCCTTCTTTGAAAGAGTGATAAATAGCCAGATATTCACCATGATTCATTGGCCAAACTTTCAGGCAGTCCATCGATCGGCCCTGATTGTCCCGCAACTGATAAACACTGGTCTCTGCTGATGGTACTGACTCCAGACAATTAATCAGGTTATCCAGCTCGGTGGCAAATAATGGGGTCCAAAAACAAAAAACGGGCCACACCCAGACAAATATCAGCTCAACTAGTTTTCTCATCATTAGACACAAATATTGGCTTTAGTTACACGAAACGAAGCGATAAAACTAGTCATGCCTACATAGACCAACCAACTAAAGTAAAAAGTCGCCTAACAGCCAGTAAACTAGATGAATCAAGATTGTTTTTCATAGACTTGATTGTTTCAACTGGTGTTATATAGTCGTGGTACTCGCTTGTTAATCTGAGACAAAATCTCATAGGAAATAGTGCCTGCATGATTAGCAAGCTGATTAACTGGCAAGTTAGTCTCCATCCCCTGACCAATTAAAATAGCAGTATCTCCTACTGAAACCGTGTTATACGAATCCAAAGAACAGATAGTGACGTCCATACAAACCTGACCAACAATCGGATAAAGTTTATTTTTGATCATAATCTGTCCATTGTTTGATAATTGTCTTGGGTAGCCATCTCCATAACCAACCCTTAATGTAGCAAGCTTTTGATCGATATTAGCTTTGTAATCACTTCCGTAGCTCACTGATTCACCAGCCTTAACATTCCGAACTGAAATAACAGAGGCCTTCCAAGTTAGAGCTGGGGACAATGGAAATGGCATCTGTTTCGTCATTACGGGTAAAACTCCATAAAGCCCAAGACCAACTCGAACTGCATTGAAATCGGTTTCAACAGTCGAAAAAGGCGATAATAGTGCTGCGGTACTAGCCACATGTACTGTCGGAGGAAGAATATTCTGTTGGCGTAATTCAGACACCACAATCTTAAAGCGGTCCAGCTGTTTGTGCATCCGGGACGATTTGTTAACGTCAGTAGTGGCAAAATGAGTGAAGATACTCGCTACTTCAATCTGCGGTAAAGACGATAACCAATCAATAAAAGAAGTTGCTTTCTGATGCCAGACACCATCTCGGTTCATACCGGTGTCAATATTAACATGGGTACGAACGATCTGACGCTTTTCAACGGCCAATTGAAATAAATTTTTGCAAAATTCAGGGTCAGATACAGTCGGCTGCAGATCATGTTCGATAATAGCTGACACATCCTGTGGCAAGCTACTGTACAAAATCATAATCGGGGCTTCAATCTGGTTATTACGTAACTCGACTGCTTCGTTAACAGTCGCGACTGCTAAGATGTCTGCAACCGGCCTTAATGCTCGAGCTACCGGAACTAATCCGTGACCGTAAGCATCTGACTTGATGACAGCTATCAGCTTTCGATCATCGACATATGACTTAATAGCTAAGGCATTCTGTCGAACCAATGTCAGATCGACTTCGGCCCATGTCATCTTAGGTTCTAAGTCCCAGTTTTTTGATCAAGGAATGGATAGTTGGCCAGTGTCCGCGTAAGTCTCATAGTCCGGTAGAAGTTGCGTTAGCTGTGGAGTAGTACCGCAAATTACACAATCTTGGTCACGACTTACCTTGAATTCTTGAAACTTCATCGACATTGAGTCGTAAGTCATGAGGCGGCCAACTAAGGGATTTCCACCGTCTAGTAGTAGCTTCATTGCTTCTGTTGCCATCAGAACACCAATCGTTCCTGGGAGCACGCCCAGTACACCAGCTTCGTTTCAGCCAGGTACTAAGCCTGGTGGTGGAGGTGAAGGAAATAAGCAACGGTAACAAGGTCCTTGGTTAGTGTCAAAAACTGTTAGCTGCCCTTCGAATTGGAAAATACTACCGTGAACCACTGGTTTTTTGGCCAAAACCGCTGCATCATTAACTAAATATCGGGTCGCAAAGTTATCTGTTCCATCAACTATTACTTCATAATCATTGAAAATATCCATCACATTAGACTCATCCAAACGAAACGCATGTCGAATTACGTTCACATCCGGATTCATCGCCTGAATGGTTTCAATAGCCGAATCAACTTTCAGTTTACTGACATCAGCGGTATAGTGCAGGATCTGGCGTTGCAGATTACTAAGGTCTACCGTATCAGAATCAACAATACCCAAAGTTCCCACACCAGCTGCGGCCAGATATACCCCCGCTGGCGAACCTAATCCACCAGCCCCAATCAGTAACACACGCGAGTCCAATAATTTGGCCTGTCCAGCTTCACCAATCTCACGAAGCATGAAGTGTCTACTATAACGTTCCATTTGCTCCGTCGTCATAGCAACAGGCTTGTCAACTGCATTACCACTACTAAGCCAGTCTCTGAAGCCACCAGACATAGAGATTAACCGTGTATACCCCAATGATTTGAGCGTTTGAGCCGCTAATAATGAACGAACTCCACCGGCACAATACAAGACAATTTCTTGGTTTCGATCAGGAACGTAATCCTCTATTTCTAGCTCTAACATGCCACGGCTTATGTAGACAGCTGAAGGAATATAGCCTGCTCGATATTCATCATTGTCACGAATGTCAAGCAAAACAAAATCATCACCACCGTCAATTTTCTGTTTCACTTCTGAAACGGAAGCTTCGGGTATCTCTTGTTTTGCAGAAGCGATTAGGTCTCTGGAAGATTTCATAGCTGTTTTTACACCGAGTTCAAGCGAGAGAATTATATCATACCTCCGTTCACCCTTCAAGCCTGGCTCATAGTATCCAGTTAGCGCTTTTCTACGGTCCTATTTCGATTGATTAATGATCTGTTTTGAGCTTCTATACGTAAACAATCTTTGAAAGATTAGCTTTGATTTATCAAAGCTAATTGGTGACAACTCAGTTCCATATGCATGATTTTATCTTCATCTACATGCAATTTTTCACTTACTTTATCTTGTATCAGAGAAGAATGCTGAGTATCTATCATCTCAAAGACTCCACTTCCCAGAATTTGAAAGGTTAAGATTAGATGATCTTGAAATAAGTAACAAAACCTCTACCACTCAATTGAACATCATAGTCTACATCGTAACCCAACTTAAATTAAACGAAGTAGGACTGTCCATCAACAAGATGAGTTTTGAGTTCGATGTTAAGTTCGTGAGTAGTATGTCAAGTACAAAATTAGTTGAGTCGTGTACTATCAATTCAGACCTTATTCACTTAAATGGAGAAGCTTTCTCTGTTTGACAGAAGTTTTTTCTATATACGTACTCATCTTACTCCTAAAGGCTCTCTACTTTCTTCAAACAAAATCTGGATACTTTCTGGAATGCATAGTAAAAGAATATGACGTAAAATTCTTGGGCAACTATACTTCTATTATTCTGCATTTTTCTTTTTTTTCGTTGGATCGTTAACACCAATTTTCCTAGCATCTGAAGGCATACCCGTCAAGTAGTTTGATGGCATAATACGTTCTGGTCCCGTTAATAATCCATCACCATTAGCATCTTTCAGCATAGATCCAAAGCGATCACGTACACCTATGTAGTCTCCATTTGGTTGAAATGCATGCATAGAACCGATCCACTCATCCATTTCAACATCTACTCGTACATATTCGTTAATGAGACCGTGGCGAAATTCCGCCAAGTTTTTTGCTCCACCAACAAACATGTGTTCCCAGTCTTTTACAATCGGCTCTTCCCAATCTAACCAACTACCACCACCAGTTATGATGTAGTGGACGTGCTCCTTGTAACCACGTTCGTACTCATGTGTATGTCCACTGAACACAGCATCAACTCCATACTGTTCTAATAAAGGCACTAAACGTGAGCGTAGCCACTTATCTCCATCGATCCAGAGCTCACAGTATGGTGGTATATGGATGAATAAAAAAGTGTAACGTGGATTGTTTGATAAAGAGGATTTTAAATCATCCTCCAGCCACGTTTTTATATCCTCTTTCATTGTACTGAAATCTATACAGATAAAATGAACTCCAGCATAATCGAAGGAATAACTGCCCCATCCCGGGTCCATACCAGTACGGTTTTTTGCCGGTGTATCGGCAAACTTTCTGATTATGTCTTGCCGATTAGGTTCATGATTTCCCCAGGCAGGGAAGAATGGAACAGATTGTCCAAGGTATTTTGCTATACGATCGAGAAAGTAATTTCGGACATCCTGATAGTTCCCTCCATTTTCCGCAAGGTCTCCTGCAGTCAACGCAATATCCACACCGCTATCAGCCATGTGCTTCATCATACTTTTTGTTGGTTCGTGAATGTCTATATTATATACACCTCGATTATGACCTTGACTATCAGACCAAACACCAAAGCTAAAGGGTTGAGGCGATAGAGGCGCTGTTCGAAATGTTCTTATATATGAATGCATATCCTCATGGCTCAACCTGTAATAGTATGTCGTCCCCGGCTTCAAATTTATGAGCTCAACCTTGTATATGTGTGAATCGTGCTTGGAATTAGTTGATCTAGCCTGCTTTGATTTCTTTAAAGCCTGATCGGTACTGTAATTAATGTAAATGTCTTTTTTTTCTCTAATTTCCCACATGATAGTGATTCCATTTGGTTTCACGTTCTGTAGGTAGGGAGCTGTTAGCCAAGGTAGATCATGACTATAAGAAATAAATGAGATAAATAGGCAAAGATAAATAATCGAGAACCTAAATGCAATCTTCATTTCATTAACCCCCTCGTGAAAGGTATTGTGCTAAATGCGTTTTTCTATGAACATACAAAACGGATGTGTTATGCAAATTCATCTTTAGATAATCAAAATTGAACGGAACATATAGATTTCATTTGTAATCTTGTATCTGAGTTGAGAAAAACGGCCGTATCTGATATTTTGCTCTCGAACGGAGTTTCTCCATTAAATCAATCTCTATAAAAATCAAACTGAATTACAAATATAGCGGATTTATATTAAGTAAAGATGATGCATTTATCAGGGAACCAGAAAGCTTTGTTTCTAAGAGAAGGTTATCTTAGAATCAGTTCAAATTTGACTGGATTCCTTGCCTCGTGATTGTCACAACTTCAGTATCTTGTATCTAAGAGACAATAGCAATGAGTTGAGCCATGATTAGAAACGTAGGT
Organism: Candidatus Poribacteria bacterium; assembly: GCA_036339735.1. Classification (GTDB taxonomy): domain Bacteria; phylum Poribacteria; class WGA-4E; order WGA-4E; family UBA9662; genus TMED15. The sequence goes on along the minus strand of JAYZAL010000087.1, from coordinate 22,450 downwards.
CTGATAAGACATGATCTATCCACTCATCCGATATTTCTGAACCATCTATAATTGTGAACCAAAGTTGTGGTTTATTTCGGACAAAGGATTTCAGGTTTTTTAAGGAATCAACCAAATCTTGTCGCTTAATCCCTAGATCCCTAGGATGATAATCCAACTTAGTCCTATTTAGAATTTCGGTAATATGCTCGGCCTGATTATCTTGTAACCGGCTCATTAGGTATATGCCAAGGCCAATTATATGACCGTGAATGAAGGACCTTCTTAATCGTTCTTCCAATTCATAAAATAGAAAATGTTCCGATCCCTCCTCTACACGAAAGTGATCTAAAGGTATACAAATTGCGTTCAATTTCATGTAGCCTTCAACGATTGCCAATAAGCTTTTGTTTGTAACATCTCTTATTTCAGAAGCCATTGAACAAATATCCATTAGTATTGATTTAGCTTCTTTGATTGCCAATTCAGAAAATACATATTCGGATTTCCCCTTACTTTCAGCATATTCCCAATCAAAGCTAGCAGTATGAATCGAAAGTAAATCTCCAATTCCAGCAATATTCAAACTCTGTGGTGCAGTACGAAGAATATCGTAATCTATAATTAGAGGATCAGGGCTTGTTATACCAACATACTTAACTTCACGGTTAATTCTAATTCCAGTTGCTGGAGTTACAAATGCATTCACACTAAGTACTGTAGGGATGGTCACTAATCTCAGATTCCGCTTCCAGCAAAAATATTTGGCCGCATCCACGGCTAGACCACCTCCAATCCCGATTATAGTATCGCATTCTGGTAGACTTAGTAGTTTTTGGTCCAAAACCAACTGATCTACAGAGTCCACAAATAATACTTGCTCAGGAGTTCCTCCAATCACTGTCTTGGTGAGGTTCCACGGAATCTCCATTGTAACTACCGCAAATTTGCCAATTTCTTGACCAATTCCTTTAGTACTCCCAGAGCCACAACGCAGTGATAATACGTTCGTTTGGCCTAATATTTCTTTCATTATCAAAACTCCTATGCCACAAAAGTAGTAAAAGCTATGATTACTGAACAATCAATTGGCGTTTAAGTTTTATGAGTAATCTTTTTATTTGACTTCCTCTTTCTGTATTTCTCAAATCCTGTTCCTTTATATTATAAATTAGGAAACAGGACAGGTTTGTTTCTCATGACTGCTCTTTTTATCTTGGTTTGAGATAAGTTATTAATTTTTTAAGATATATGTCAGAAGGGATTGAAATTACTGCCCAGAAGATAACAGACAATCCTGTTGTTTTCAAGTTCCACCAACAAGTAGCAACATATTAATCTTGTAGAGATGTGGTATACTTGGGGGGGTAGCGAGAAGAAATAATATGAATTTACAAAATCAATACCTTGCTCATGGTTTCGTAGTCTGCGAGTCTTTGTTATCAGTAAATGAATGTGATCAGATAGTTGAACGCGCTCATGAACTCCACCAACAAGAAAGCATTGTTGGATGTTTCAACAGTAAACCAGATGCCGAAGACCCTCTAGAAGTTTACCCTCGTATGATGCACCCGCACCGGGTAGACCCGCTATCTCTGCACGTTTTGAGGCATCCGAGAATTGTCGATCAATTGGAAATTCTACTGGGTGAACCAGCAGTTGGCTTGCAAACTATGATTTATTGGAAACCACCGCAGGCACTTGGTCAAGCCTTACACCAAGACGATTTTTATTTGCAAACACAACCTTATTCTTGTGTTGCTGCTTGGGTTGCCCTTGAAAAAACTGATGCTGGTAATGGTGCGTTGATGGTCTGTCCTGGTTCGCATCTAGAGCCAGTATTAGAAATGAAAGAAACTGACCCCGCACTTTCATTTACTCATACAGCAGTGAGACCAAATCCTCAATACTCGACTAAAATGGTTGAAATGGAAAAAGGCGATACCCTATTTTTTCATGGTAGGTTGATTCACGGCTCTCTACCTAATCGTTCTATGAACAGATTTCGCAAATCCTTCATTTGTCATTATATTCCTAAGCGTTCAACTAGTTACAATAAAGGTTATGACCCAAAAGTAGAACTGAGGTGATGATCTCTATCCAGTGAGTCAAAAAGAAATGAATTACTATTACAAAAATTATGACGTGTTGGTTGTCGGGGCAGGGCATGCCGGTTGTGAAGCGGCTTTAGCTTCTGCTCGGATGGGGTGTCAGACACTTATGTTGACTATTAGCTTAGATACGATTGGGAAAATGTCGTGTAACCCAGCTATTGGTGGTTTAGCAAAGGGACATTTGGTCAAAGAAATTGATGCGTTAGGTGGTGAAATGGCTAAAGCCATTGATGAGACAGGCATTCAATTTCGACAATTAAACACGAAGAAAGGGCCAGCTGTTCGTTCTAGTCGAGCTCAAGCTGATAAGAAGGCATACCAGCTTTATATGAAGCAAGTACTTGAGAATCAAGATTGTCTAGATGTGAAAGAAGGTTTAGTTGAAGAGTTATTGACCGAAAATGGCCAATGCTTAGGTGTTGTATCACATACTCAAACAGCTTACTTGGCACAAACGGTTATTTTGACCACTGGTACCTTTCTAAAAGGTACCATTCATATTGGTGATGTATCCTATAGCGCAGGTCGAGCCGGAGAATCTGCCGCTGAAAAGCTATCAGAAAGTTTTCTAGATCTTGGTTTTGAAGTAGGACGATTGAAAACAGGGACACCACCCCGTGTTAATGCACAAACAGTTGATTTTTGCAAAATGGAAGTACAGCCTGGTGATGAAGTCCCGAAGCCATTTTCTTTCTCTAATCACTTGATTAGCCAATCTCAATTACCTTGCTACGTTACATACACCAACCCTAAAACACATAATATTATCCGAAATAATCTAGAGCGATCAGCGATGTATAGTGGACGTATTCAAGGTATTGGACCTCGTTATTGTCCCTCTATAGAAGATAAAGTAGTTCGGTTCGAGGAAAAGAATGAGCATAGGATTTTCGTTGAACCCGAAGGAAGAGATACACAAGAAATTTATCTCAACGGTATTTCAGCAAGTCTACCAGAAGATGTTCAAGTAGAAATGGTGAGAAGTATCCAAGGACTGGAAAAAGCAGAAATTATGCGGTTTGCCTATGCCGTAGAATACGATTTCGCGCCAGCTACCCAACTTTATCCAACTTTAGAAACCAAGAGAGTTAGAAACCTGTTTTTTGCTGGGCAGTTAAATGGTACAACTGGGTACGAAGAGGCTGCGGCCCAAGGACTGATGGCTGGTATCAACGCCTCTTTGAAAGTGAAGAACCAAAGTCAGCTAGTATTGGATCGTGCTTCGGCTTATATTGGTGTGTTAATTGATGATTTAGTCACAAAAGATATCCGAGAGCCCTACCGGATGTTTACTTCTCGGGCTGAACATCGATTGCAATTACGAGAAGATAATGCTGACTGGAGACTAACCGAAACAGGCTACCAAATTGGAACTGTATGCGAAAGTGATTACAAAAGGTTCGTGAAAAAAAAGAAGGCTGTATTGACAGAACTCAGATTACTTTCTCAAACACAAATTAAACCTACTGAAGAAACGTTAAAAAAACTTGAAAAGGTTGGGCTACCTAACATTAAGACGGCTACGACATTAGCAGATCTACTGAAACGTCCGCATATCACTTACCAGGAAATTAGCAATTTAGCTACCGAAATTGGGGTCTCTTCCACCATAAACTTAGATCAGGATTTGGGTTGTGCGATTAGAGAGCAAGTCGAAATTCAGATTAAATATGCAGGCTATATAGCCAGACAAGATCTACAAATTGAAAAATTTAGACGACTGGAGACACTTCCTATTCCCAGCAATTTTAATTTTGATGCAGTCCATGGTCTGAAAACTGAAGCACGAAAGAAGTTGTCTCAAGTTCGACCCGTTTCCATCGGGCATGCATCACGCGTGCCCGGAGTCACGCCAGCTGACATATCAATCTTGATGGTTTGGCTAAAAAGCCGAGAGATGAAAGAAATTAATAATGAAAAGCAAGAGGGTAAGAACCTATTGGCCTAGGCCTTGCGCATTGGTTCTTAAGTGCCAATACTGTGCAGTCCACCTCAATTGAAGTTGAGTTTCGAAAAAACGGTTTTCCCTTGTCTGATCTGCAAATCGACCAATTTAGTTTTTATCTGGAGCAGCTTAAGACTTGGAATAACTATATTAACTTGACTAGTATCGATGATGACTTAGGTATCATCCATAAGCATTTTTTGGATTCATTAAAACTGCTAAAATTTATTGAATTACCACTTGCTTGTAGGTTAATCGATATTGGCAGTGGTGCAGGTTTTCCTGGTTTACCGCTTAAAATATATCAGCCGTCGACCAATTTGTTATTAGTCGAATCGGTTAGTAAAAAAGCTAGTTTTTTACAGTTTGTTCTGGCTCAATTTCGACAAACTGCCCCACATGGTTTTGGCCAATTTGAAGTTCTAGCCAACCGTGCTGAAACACTGGCTGCTCAGGAAAAATATCTAGCATATGTTCCAGCGGATGTCGTAGTGACTCGCTATGTGGCTGACATATCAGATTCTGCCACTTACTGCTTACCATTGTTACAGCCTAACGGTACTTGGTATGCCTACAAATCTGGTCCGACAAAATTAGTTGAGAAAGAGATTGATTCTGCCCAGTCAGTTTTATCTCAGCTTGGAGCTGAGGTTGTTGACATCTACGAAGAAAATCTAATAGCAATTAAGCGGGGACAATAGTAACTATCATGCCACTAATTGACAATCGTAGTGAAATCCGAATTTCGGATAGCGAACCTCCAACACTTCATTTCACGGGAAAAATAATCGGTTTAAAATCGGAAGACCTCAAAAAAGAGATGGAAAAATTAAGCCAATTGAATCCCAAAGGTTTTGCCCTTGATTTGTCTGAAGTTTCGCTGCTTGATAGTAGTGCTCTGGGTGTAATTATGCTGATTGCTCAGAGGCTGAGACCAAGTGGTGGGAAATTGGTTCTATTGAATCCTCAGCCTAATGTTCGCCATGTCTTTCAGGTTACTCGCCTGGATACAGTCTTAGAAATTAAGAATGAAATGCCTATATGAGTTAACCTTTAATCAAACAATTGCTGTTTACGAAACTCCAAATCTGATCCATGAAGACCAATGACTAATGTGGAAAATAAAAATATTGGTCAGTTAGCTGCTGTCCGTTGGCCTAATCTAGGTCTACGAGGTGAGTTCGTTCTACAGTTTTTACTAATTTCACTAATTCCACTTTTGGTAGCCTCGGTAATTGCATACACGTATGGTAAACAAGCATTGGAAAAGACCATCGGGAAAGGATTAGTTCAGGTTGCACAAGGAAAATTAGATCAAGCTGACCAAAGTATCACCCTGCGATTGGATACTATCGAGAAATACATTAAAACAATTCAAACCAAGGTCGCACTCTCAAATGGTAATCGCAATGATAGCTTTTCGCCTAATCTACCGACTGAGCTTCAACTACTAGAATCGAATAATCTACTACGAGATGACGTAAAACAGCTAGAGGGTTACGCTGGCCCCAATAGCCAGATTATTATCACTAATGCAACGAAGCAAATTATTCAATCCTCAAACCAAGATATTCTCTATTCATCTGTCTCGGATGACTGGTGGGATAAAGCCTACAACAATAATTTAGGATACGATGTTATCGGTGATATTGTTCTTGAGAGGGAACAATATCAATTGACAATTGCTTTGCCTATTCGCGATAGGAATCAGCAAAATGTTATAGGAATTTTGAAGGCCACGCTGGTATTACCGGAGCTAGCTGACTTGGTGAAAAATTCTAATTACCGGCAGGGAGACGAGCTTTCAGCTCTTCAAACAGTCATTATTGACCAATATGGTCGAGTTATTGTAGCTTCAAATTCAAGTGAGTACGAGTTCGGTGAGCGAATCGATCAAAGTGATGCCGCCATGGCAGCCATCATAGCAAGTCAAGGCGAACACAAAAAAGAGAAGTGGTACGACTACCACATGCGGGCCGAAAAGACAAACACTTCAACTAGAGATTCACAAGAGCTGACGAATACCAGAGGACTCGCCCAAGTATATGGTTGGGCGAGGACCAGAATTTGGCACCAGCGATGGCATAACCGAAAAACAAGACCCAATTTCAGCAGATGGACAGTCTTGGTTTCCCAACCAGCGGTGGTAGCTTTCGAAGGCATTACAGATTTAACCCAGCGAATACTTAATTTTACGATGATTTCTTGTGCCATAATCATTCCTATTGCCTGGCTATTATCACAACGGATTGTGACTCCTATTATGCAGGTGGTTAGTGGTGTGCGTGCAGTTGGACAAGGTGAGTTTGACCAAGAAATTCCAGTTACAACTGGTAATGAATTGGGTCTATTAGCTGAAGAATTTAATGCTATGGAGCGTAACCTCAAGTCTGCAGTTGAAAACCTAAGGCAAGAAGAACAAAAGATGACAGCTATCGTCAACAGTTTATCCGAAGGACTGATTGTAGTTGATAGTCAATATCGAGTTTTGCATATAAACCCGACGGCTGAGCGATTGTTAAATATCCATAGTAGTGCTCTAAAACAAGACCTCGCGACTATTATAAAAGACAAAAATCTTATTGAGGTACTATTGCAAGGAGCCAAACGCACTACAACGGAAAATTTGAACCAAACTCATCATTTACAAAAGAGGCAAACTTCTGACAGCCCGATAACCGATGTTGTGACAACTGAGATTACGCTAGGTAGAGACAAAAATAAGAAAGAGAATGAGGATGAGGTTATTCGGATAGAAGCTAACGAAAAAGAAAGGCAGATTATACTGAGGGTAGTGACAGTTCCATATCTAGATGAGGAAGGAAAAATTCTAGGCTCGGTATACGTTTTTGAGAATGTGACACGAGAAAGGGAAATTGATCAGATGAAATCAGATTTCATCTCCTTAGTTTCTCACGAATTAAGAACTCCTCTGACTTCTATTATTGGTTTTGTATCTTTTGTGTTAGACGGGAAAGCCGGAGATCTGAACTCAAAACAAAAAGACAGTTTATTACGAGTACATCGTCAATCAAAATGGTTAGCAGATTTAATTAATGATTTACTTGATGTTTCCAGAATTGAGGCTGGTCGAACAGAATTTGAACGTCAGCCAGTTAATATGACGAAAATCATTAAAGATCGAGTAGCTGATCTCCGTCCACAAGCCGAAGAAAAATCAATTCAGCTGATATTAAATGATGAAATTCAGCTCCCTACGATCTATGGAGACGAAGCAAGGCTAGGCCAAGTACTAACTAATTTAATTGGAAATGCTATCAAATTTACACCAGATGGCGGCGTAATTCAGGTACGCGCCAATATTAAGGCTGTCAAAAGTGATGATCTTCCCTCACTGCATATTGAAGTTATTGATAATGGGGTTGGTGTTCCACTGGATGAAAGAGAAAAAGTATTCGATAAATTTTATCAACAGAGCAGTATTCATACGCGACAACAGGGCGGTACTGGACTGGGCCTAGCCATCGCAAAAAGTATTATTTCTGCTCACCACGGTAGATTGTGGATGGATGATGGAGAAGGAGGTCAAGGTAGTAATTTTCAGTTTACCTTACCTTTGTAAAACGTAATGACATACAAAGCAAAAATTTTAGTTATAGATGACGAAATTGACATTTTAGATTTGTTGGAAATGTTGTTGACAACCGAAGGATACGAAGTGTTTCAAGCTAGCAATGGGATGGATGGTCTCCTCTACGCTGATATTCATCAACCTGACTTGATTTTGTTGGATTTGATGATGCCGGGTATGGATGGATATGCTGTCATCTCTTCTCTGAAAGACAAACCTAGTGTAGCAAATATCCCGGTTATTATGTTGACAGCCATGGCTCAAGCCAAAGAAAAAATCAAAGGTCTAACTGCTGGAGCTGAAGATTATATTACTAAACCGTTTGATACCAAAGAGTTGATTCTACGGATTGAATCAGTATTAAATCGAACATTACCTGTCAAGTACATGAACCCCTTAATTTCTGCTATGGGGAACTGGTATAGTGAGGATGCCGTAGAGCAATTAGCATCCCATCTACAGGCTGCGGCTGCTATCCAAAGAGGATTGGAACCCAAAAAACCGCCCCAGATACCAGGTTTTGATATCGCTGGGTGTCTTCACAGTTCTATGTCAATATCAGGTGATTTCTACGATTTTATCCAGTTGAATGATCATTGTTTTGGGCTTGTTATTGCTGATGTTCGAGGCAAAGGTATTCCAGCCGCTTTATTGATGGCAATGATTCGTACTGCGTTGCGTCTGGTTGGCCGAGAGGAGGCCACGCGGCACACTTCTCCTGCTGCAAATGTATTAAAACGAGTAAACGATCTGATTGCTACGGATACTGCCCCTGATCTTTTTGCAACTATTGTTTATGGTATCCTAGATGTTCATCCGACTACAGATGAAAATATCCAGCAACCTCGTACTTTTAGGTATGCTAATGCTGGTCACTGTTATCCACTTCACGTAGTAGATGAACAGGTTCATACATTGACTGTAGGTGGGCTATTGTTAGGCAGTTTTGAATTTGCTAATTTTGATGAAGAGCTGATTGAACTCAAGGCTGGGCATATCTTGTTGTTTTACACTGACGGTATCGTAGAGGCAGAAGGCCCGGATGGTCAGCCTTATGGTGAAGAACGTTTACAGCAAGTCTTACTGCAAAGTCGATATTTATCAGCAGATGGAATTTGTCAACGAATTTCCAGTAGTTTAGATCAGTTTATTAAAACGGGTAAAATAGATAGACTGAATGCTGATTCTCCTCCCGAATCGTTTCCCCAACTGAAAGATGATTTAGCTATGGTTGTAGTTAAAGTAATAGAGAACCAAACGTTTGACTTGGAAACTAGTTAGGTATGTCAGACTCTTTTATAAATGGGTGCCCTGTACGACTTGATCTGCCAAGGAGTCTAGAGAGTATTCATTTGCTCGATGTCGTGATCTCTGAAATGTTAGACCTGCTAAAAATAGATAAGCATATACGTCATCAAATTAACTTAGCTGTTATTGAAGCCGGTACAAATGCTGTAAAACACGGTAATACAGCCAGTTCTAATTCTCATATTCGTTTTGAATTTCGAGCCGCAGTAGATAAAATAACTATTGTTATACGAGATAGTGGTCAAGACGTGTATCCGATACATGTAGAAAATAATGATCTTTGGCGGTCTAGTGGGCGTGGTTTACAACTAATCAATGCCTATATGGATGAGGTGAACTACGAGAGGACTGGTATTACTATGGTTAAGCGTATCAGTTAAGAAACAAATGAGAGGTAATTTAAAAATGCAATCAGACCAAGAAGAAATACTGACAATTCCATCCAGTGGTATATCTGATTCAATGAAGGCAAGCGAAACAACGGAGCCGGTTTCAGTATTATCCCCTAGTGAGTCTAGCCTTTGGGAAAAGTGTCATCAGTGCAATGAATTAGTATTTTCTAAGACATTGATCAGAAATTTTTATACTTGTCCTTATTGCCAATGTAATAATGCTTTGCCAAACCAGTACCGAATTGAACAAATACTAAATTCAGTAGAATATAAATACTTACCAACCAAACAAAATGATGATCCATGTTATCTCGCAACTGGCCTGTTAGGATCAGAAGAAGTTGTTGTTCTGTCTGGTTTGCCTCAATCAGTAGCCCCTGCCCTTCAAGCATTCGAAATTGTAACAGAAAAACGATGCCCTTTTATCGTGTTTTTACCAGATATCCAAGAGCCTGATCTACAAAACCTATCAGCAATTGATTTAAATCTTCTGGTTCTTAAACAGAAACAGTTAAAAGGGTTACTCTGTTTAACTGTCCTGACATCACCCGATCCGCGTTTTCAAGATAGGTTGATTTCACAAGAATTCTCTCCCAATTTTCCGATGGGTGATATCTTAATTGTTGAAAAAGCTACGGAAACAGAAATGATTTCGCTACCTGATAATGGCTTAATCGATAGAGTCTCTAGTCGTCAGGAATTATCTCAAATTTTAAGGCACTTGGTGAACTGGTCCAGTAATTGAGAGCTTTTTTACTGGTTTTAAATTGCAGTGGAGGTAAGTTAATTGAGTCAATCAAGTAAATCATACAGCATTGGAGTTGATCTTGGTGGAACAGAAATTAAAGCAGGTTTGGTACTTAGTACTGGGAAAGTGATTGATAACTTATCTAAGCCTAGTCAAGCTAATGATGGCGCATCGATAGTATCAGGTAACATAGCCTCGGCAATCCACCAATTAATTCGAACGAATCCCCAACTATCTCCTGAGGATCTCGTTGGTATTGGTATTGGAACACCTGGTTTGATTATTCCGGATCGTGGGATCGTCCATTTCTCACCTAACTTTGATGGTTGGTATGACATTCCGTTAGTTGATTTGGTCCAGAAAAATCTAGAGGCACAATTAACTCATTTACCTATCCATATTGAAAATGATGGTAATGCTATGGCTTATGGCGAATTACGCCAAGGCGCTGGTATCGGTATGAAAGACATAATTTGCCTGACGTTGGGAACTGGCGTTGGTGGTGGCATTATCCTAGATGGACAAATTTTTCACGGTAGTAGATATGTGGGAGCCGAACTTGGCCATACGACTATATTTGGAGATGGAAGGCTCTGCGGTTGTGGAAACTATGGCTGCTTAGAAGCCTATGTGGGCAGAGACCAAATTGTGGAACGAACAAGAGCGAAAATTATCAAATCAGCATCTGGCTCTCCTATATTAGAAGCACAAATGGATTCACTGACCCCTAAAATTATCGCCGAAGCAGCAGACAGAGGAGACCAAGTCGCAATCGAGATTTTCATGGAAACTGCTCGATATATTGGCATTGCCTTGACTTCCTTCGCACACATTCTGAATCCACAAATGGCAATTATTGGAGGAGGAGTTTCCTCTGCCGGCGAGAAACTATTATTTGAACCAATCCGAGCTGAAGTACGAAAAAGAGCCATGGACACTAATGCAGAAAGCTTACAAATTGTTTCAGCCAAACTGGGTAATCAAGCTGGGTTAGTTGGTGCCGCGATGCTAGCTCAACGAAATCAGCCGAGCTAGTCAAAATGAGAAGGTTTTTGCAATTTCTTTAGCGACTATATGGATCAAGAAGCTGGGATCTTTGGCTAGCTTCCCACGTTCTGATCGACTGACGTATTGCTTTACTTGACGATCTTTACTATCAAAAGTATCGTTTAAACTCCAAATTGTTTTCGGTTCTGTAGGGTCACTGGTTACGATGCGTAAGCTCAATGCAATGAGGGGTGCCTTTCGTAAAATTGGGTAAGGAGATTCAGGTTCTTGGAAAGATGTAATTTCACCAAGTAGAATGGCATCTGCTTTCAGTTTATTACTGATATTTTTCACCAACGTGTCGCTCAGATCGATACCTTCTAACCCTTCATCTTCTACTAATGTAGCTACCTTGTAATGATCTACAACTTCGAAGCGATTCAATTGCAAAATTTGTACTGTTAATTCTCGGGTCATTTCTCTTGCACGCTTGGCGTTGGCTCCATTTAGTGGTATAACAGCAATTGTTCTAATTCGATCTGGAGAGAAAAAAACAGACTGGCCTGAATTAACTGGCTTGTTTTTGAGGGGGGATTGGCAACCGCTCAGTGCTAACAGTAACAAAAATAAAAGGACTGATCTCAAACAAGCTGTAAATTGAAAAGTATAAGTAAAAAACATGAGATGAAAATTATAGCTAGTCATTTCAGGTATAGATTCTTTAGTCTAGCAGTGTTATCTAAAATTGGCAATTTAGGGCTCATTTGTAGGATTATTCTGGCGAAGGTTTTGCTTCTACCTCCACTACGGCTTCTGTGTAAACCTCGATAGATACAACCATTTAGAAAAGTGCTCGTGAAAATTGACACCAGCACTGTATGATTTGTACCGGCCACTACGGTTTCTCTGCTAAATCAGAGGTAATTGTTACGCCTGCAGTATTTCCTCTGGCAGGAACATTGGATGCATCCATGTACACCCCTGCACGCTTACAGTTTATAAACTCTACCTTGCACGTTCTAGCATCAGCACAACCTACATAGCTTGGTGTGTCTTCATCTTCTGCCCCTACATTAATATTTTTAAGAGTCATGTCTAGATTTCCTAAACCACTACCTCCCATTTCTCCATCCATTGCAATAGCAATCAATCTAATAACACCTACCTCTGGCATGTTATTAGAGTTAATACCATCAATTACAATCCCTTCTCTAGTATGATCAAAATTCTCAAAATGTTTCAACCAACATATAATTGATTGATTTGCCCAAAAACCCTCATTAAAATATTTTGCCTGATACATATCATCATGAAGTATGTAAGTATTTGTTACTGTAATACTATCACCTTCTTCTTTATCCCAACCTAGTTGCATAGCTGCACCATTCATTTGATGCCATATGTAGGAGTTTTCAAAAACAGTGTTATCTTGATATAGTTTCAACGCATCATCGTTTACTTTCATAAAATTAGTAGACACTCGAGAATTCTCTTCTACACCAATTCCATCAGTGGTTTGACGGTGAGCAAATGATTTTGTATTTCTTACAATGGCACCAATACCTAATTGAAAGTTATACTTTCTTGCCAATATACTGGTTACACCTTCCACAACTTGATTCATTGTTGTTGGTCTTGCATCTGTCATTTTATCTCTGTATGCTGCCATTGTAACTGCAGAATTCAAAATTTGACCAGAGAAGTAATCTGCTCCTCCTCCCTTTCCTTCCTCAGCTGCACCATAAGTATCTTGCCCTTCAATAATACCTCGCCCGTTAACCATTAAGTTATGAGCTCGTGTTGCTCTAATATTACCATGTACAATTGCTCCTCCAGGGATATAAATTTGTTCGATTTGGTTTCCTTCGCATCTTGAACCACTATTAGAGCACACAAAAAATGCTGAGTTATAACTTTGTGGTGTATAACCAAATGCATCGGTCTCATTAATAAAATGTTCTCCCTTCTCGAAATAAATAATCTTTTTATCTCCTATATCTCTTATTGTTAAAGGGGCTTCTTTAGTTGTAGAGCCTTTTTCTACCACGTAAACAGATTCTCCGTTAGAATCCGGAACATTTGTCTCTACTGGATCAGCAAAAATAAACAGTGGATTTCTAATATCTCCATTGATAATTATTGCTGTATATTTGTTAGACTCAATTTGAAACGTAAGCTTTCCTCCACTTTGTGAGATATTGTGAACATGTGTTGGTCTAAACTCATAGTTTGAAATTGAACCTGACTGCATACTTACTTCTACCTCTACCATTTTGGAACTTCCGGTTGGTCCGAAGCTAAATGTCGTCCAGTGACTATGACTCATTCTATCAGCACCATTTTTTGCAATACTCTCTAAATAGTAAGTGTGATTACTTTCATACTCTGTCAATGAAGCACCTTCGCTATCAACCTCTCTAACCTGTACAGAATACATAGACGATGAATAGCCATTATAATCTGGTATTGCACTATATGTTTGCAGACCTCCTTGAGCATTGACGTTGTAGCTTGCAATAGCAAGCACTATCAAACCAAAGCCCAGTTTTAACCTATTCTTCTTTAATAAATACGTCAATTCGTTAATATCCTTCATGATTTTCAGCCTTCTCATTTTTAGGTTTGATTGCAAGTTTATCATTCGTACCATCTCAATCTACGATTTTTCCCATTAATGAATCGTTAAGTTTGTACTGTTAGTCAAGAAATTAGCTTCTCCTATTCTGATTCTACTTATTTTATGTCTACTAATTTGCATTATTAATCCTCCTATTACGAAAGATAAAACCTTATTGGGCACTCTTCTTTAAGGAAAAGCTTGCAGAGAGTAATAAAAATCAATAGGAAGTAAAAAGTTTGTTGATGCCTTTACAGAATAGGCTAACTGTGAGAGAATACCTACCAGCTTTACCAAAAATAAGGCGATATCCCAACCTAGCTGAGTCCTCCTCAGCTTTTTTTGATGCTTGTAAATCTCTAGAACCTGAATAATTTTTCAACCAAGAATAATCAAATAAGTCTATTTGGTATTCGTTCTTCTGTAAGAGTACTTGTTTATATAATTTGGCTTTAAATTTATTTAGGAAATACAACGTATGTTAAATCGAGGAGTAATAACTAGAGTGGTAGAGTTATTGAACAAGAAAAAGAAAACCAAGCTTTTGTTAAAACGGAATAAAAACAGCAAGCCTATTAACCGGAAAAAACTGAGGTCGGGCCCTGATAATTAAAATACTATTGAAGCAAAAAGGAGTGAATAATCGATGCTGACCAGTAGTTTGAAGCAGCGGATGAAAGATGGAGAAGTACTTGACGGTCGTCATATTCCAATTATGACTGAACCAGAGAAGATACGATCTATTTTAGACGAAGGTAGTTTTGACTTTATCGCTACCGATAGCCAACATGATCCTTTCAACGAAGAACGGCTATTTCATTTTTGTCGTTTAACCGATGAGTACGAAGCAGATGTAATATTTCGTATCAAGCATACCGAGCAAGCATACCTAATTGGCAATATGCTCGACTTAGGACCAACAGGTATCGAGGTTCCACAAGTAGAACTTGAAACTACTGTTGATACTGCAATCAATGCATTTTACTATCCACAATTTGGGAAACGTAGTTGGGGAGGGGCATCTCGGCCAGTTTCTGAGCACCATCGGGGTCGTTTAGATTATAGCCAGTGGTGGAAAGAAAATGGGATTTTATGGATACAAGTTGAGTCCATTAATTCGGTAACCAACGCCCGGAAATTAGCTAAGTCAGGTGTTGATTGCGTTTCGTTCGGCCCTGCTGACTTAAGTTTTAGCTTAGAGTGTTATCCTAACCATTTTCTAAAAACGGTCGAAGATTGTGTTCAACATGTAGCTGAACAGTTGAATGATACCGGTGTTGCAGTTTGTATGCGGGGTGTTCCGCCAGAAGATAAAGACCTGTATGTTGAGATGGGAACTACTGTTTTTATCAATTATCAATAAGAGCTAATACACACAAATACCAAAATTGTATTCGAATGGCAACTTTTGTCTGCCATAATTTTTGAAACTTACTTTACCTGTTGTAGCTTTCGGGGCAGAGTTTTTCTTTTTGAGGTTGAGATTTGTCTAAGTATTACCTTAATTTTTATTGTTTATAATTGTAGGACTCTAAAACAGAGTTAGCCCAAGAAAAAGGTAGTTTAAATAGTTTAAAAGATAAGTTATTTTTCTTTTTTGTCTTTTTTCAGTATATGCTGAAAAAAAAGATTACCAGTCTTTTTATATCCAGTAAAAGTTTTTCTCTGCTAATTTGTTATTCGCATAAGCAGAAGTAAGGCATAATGTTGCAAAAGTAGTAATGGGATAATAAGTCTAAATTATTTTGGTGATTGGTTGATCAAATATACGAACGTCTTGAAACTAATTTTAGCTTTTATGAATTCAATATTTAGAAAAGTAAGCTGCTAACTTTTAATCTCACGAGAAAGGAAAAAAGTTGACAAAAATAAGCCATGTATGGGATATACTGCGATGCTTGTAGCTAGCCTCGGTCTTATATATAGTCAGTATACTTCAGTAGGCCAAGCAGAACGACAATATGCGGAAAACGATCTTCATGCACGACCTGCGATTGAGATATCGATCGGGCTTGAGAATGCAGACATTATTGGGAGCGACAATCGTGCGCTACAGGCTGCGGTGGACTATGTTGGTAGCTTAGGGGGTGGCTTAGTAAAAGTCGGTCCAGGTGAATTCCTAATGAGGGATTCACTACACCTACGTAATCGTGTGAAAATTCGAGGTACACCGGGTAAAACAATCCTGAAA
This sequence comes from Candidatus Poribacteria bacterium, assembly GCA_036339735.1. Taxonomy (GTDB): domain Bacteria; phylum Poribacteria; class WGA-4E; order WGA-4E; family UBA9662; genus TMED15. The sequence goes on along the minus strand of JAYZAL010000087.1, from coordinate 6,577 downwards.
AAAGACCTCGAGTATAGGTCTGAACTAGCAGCAGACGGAGATTTTGGTGAAGCAGCCATTTCGCTTAAAAATCCTGAAGGGTTTGCCAGAGGACGAGGAGTTTATGTTGCTTCCAAAAAACAACGGAATTTCCATGGGGTCTGTGCTACGGTTCTGAATGCCAAGGATAACTATTTTACACTTAGTCGTTCTATGAATGCTGACATCATGGTAGCCGAAGGTGGATTCGCAGCTACAGTGTTCCCGGTCATCAGTGGTTACAAGATTCAGGACGCCCAAGTAGAACACTTATCTATTGACGGTAACCGTCAAAATAACCCAACTAAAGTGGATGGTTGTCGTACTGCTGGCATCTATCTTTATCAAGGTGACCATTGTACGATTACTGACTGCACAGTGACTAACTATCAAGGGGATGGCATTAGTTTCCAACAATCCAATGATGTCAGAGTCAGTCGATGTATTGTCAAACAATGTGCGGGCTTCGGATTACATCCAGGCAGTGGGTCTCAGAGGCCTTCTGTGACCAATTGTCACGCTATAAGTAATGATGAAGATGGTTTTTTCTTCTGTTGGCGAGTTCGTAACGGTGTGGCAGAAGAGAATTGGCTCGAAAGAAATGGTGGTTACGGGATGTCAATTGGGCACAAGGATACCGACAATTTTGTTCGGAGGAACACCATTATCAGAAACCAAATGGGCGGCGTCTACTGGCGCTCAGAAAGTGAGCCCATGGCAGGACATCGTACGACCTTCGAAGAAAACATCATTCGTGATAACCAGAGCTGGGGCTTGTTTGTTGATGGATTTACTAAAGGAACAGTAATTCGCCGAAATACCATTGAGGACAGCGGGGATGGACGGCAACGAACTGGTATTCGCATTGGAAGACAAGCAGGGAGTGTTATCATAGAAGACAACATAATTAGAACGACTGAACGAATAAAGGATGAACGCCAATCCATCTGACAAATGAAATACCTTCTACTGACAGTAATCGTATCCGTTTTGTTTATTATAGGGGAACAATCTCCTCATTCTAATATTTGATCAACTGTTTAAATATCCAAATCCGATTTTTTCCCAAGTGAATAAGACTTTTTTAATAGTTTTCGTCGCTCTAGTTATACCAATTCTCTCAAGTGCTAGGAGTCAGTTTAATATCGAAAACCCAACAAAATATGGCCTGAATTTTCAACACACCGACGGGCAATTTGGCTTAAAATATTTTATTGAACCTATTGGTTGTGGCTTGGCTATGATTGACTACGATAATGATGGAGACTTAGATTTATATTTTGTCAATGGTTGTGATCTACGTCACCAAACAAAAGAAGTATCCAACCGATTTTACCGAAACGATGGAGGCATATTTACTGATGTGACCAATGAAACTCAAACTGGGCATACTGGTTACGGTATTGGTTGTTGTACGGGTGATTACAACAATGATGGCTGGACCGACTTGTACTTGACTAATTATGGTTCTAATGTTTTATATAAAAACAACGCTGACGGCACTTTTTCTGATGTGAGTCAGACAGTTGGTGTGGATGTTAAAGGTTTTAGTAGTGGGTGTTCATTTATAGATTACGACCAAGATGGTTGGCTGGATTTGTACGTTGCCAACTATGTCCAATTTGATGTAAGCAATAATCCTTCCTGTAAGCACTTAAACCAACAGACCTATTGCACTCCCGAGATCTTCGACGCCGAGGCTGATAAATTGTACCGTAATAACACTGATGGCACCTTTTCTGATGTCAGTGAATTAACTAATGTTAGCTCAAAAAAAGGCAAGGGGTTAGGTGTAGTTTGTGGGGACTTTAACCACGATAATTGGCCAGATATTTTTGTGGCTAATGATACGACGCCCGACTTTTTACTCCAAAATTCCGGCGGCCAATTTTTTCGAGAAATCGGCCTAATGACAGGAGTTGGTCTCAGTGAATCTGGCCAAGCATTGAGTGGAATGGGTTGTAATACTGGAGATTACGATAACGACGGGGATCTCGACATTATAGTCACTAATTTTCAAGATCAAACCAATCACTTATTCCGAAACGATGGAAGCTTTCTATTTACAGAAACTAGTTTCCAATCGGGTATTGGACAACGTAGTTTACCTTATCTATCATGGGGGGTGGACTTTGCTGATTTGAATAATGATGGTTGGTTAGATATATTCATTGCCAATGGCCATTTGGACGACAATATCGAAGAGATTGATCCAGTTGGTACTTATCAACAACCTAATCAAATTTTTTGGAATCAGAAAGGAGATTTTTTCATTGAACGACTTTTAGTCGATGATCATAAAGTTAGTCGTGGAAGCGCCTTCGGGGATCTAGATAATGATGGCGACGTAGACGTAGTTGTAGTCAATCTAAATGACCAACCAACTATATTTCGAAATTCTGCTAGCAACCAAAATGGATATAATTGGCTGACCGTTAAATTAATCGGATCTCAGTGCAACCGGAGCGCTATTGGCTCTAATCTTACAATCTTTTTGAATGACTCATCAATCAGTTGGTCGAAGCAAAGCCGTGAGGTCAAAAGTGGATCGGGTTATGCTAGTCAAAATGACTTGCGTTTGCATTTCGGTTTGGGGAAAGCAAAAATAGTTGACCGTCTCGAAATTGAATGGGCTAGTGGCAATCAACAAATTATGGAACAGGTCAAAGCCAATCAATTTTTAACTGTAGTAGAGGAAGAATAGATGAAAATATCATCGTGATCTTAACTGACACGTTTCGGTATGATACTTAGGTAATCAGGCCAACCGATCAGTCTGCAACCGGAGTTGAACTGTTTGTCAGCATTAGTGAGAACAATATTACTATCAATTTGGCGTGGTTTTTATCCCATGATGGTTCAGTCAGGATTCAAAATTCCCTCGGATTGGAATTTTTGGCCGTTGGTGGTACTAGACCAAAGGAAATATGGTACGACGTCCCAGACAACTGCTGGGAACACTGGTCGATCTGTTTATAGTTATCGCGGAAAAATAAAACCTTGATAGGCGGTTTAGGAATCAGGTGATGTACGAGAAATTATCGTGCTTCGGAAGAAAGCTTTTTTTTTGTTGGTTCGTTTGGTATTTATTATGGTTACAAGTTGGATTACACAGTCAACTAGAACCGGATTTAGAGCTTAGTTTCCCGGATCGAATTCAACTTCACCAAACCCAAATAGATAATGACCCGAGTCTAATTTCGCCTAGATTGGCTCTGGCCAAGATATACCTACAAATAGAAGCTTTCAATCTTGCTATCGATCAATACCAAAAGGTGCGGTCAATTGACCCGTACCATCCGAATGTGGATTATGGCTTGGGTTTAGCCTATTCAGGCCAATCCAAATTCGATCTAGCAATTGAATCTCTTCATCGAGAATTAAATACAAGGCAATCAAATACTAAAAGTGACATCAAAAGTAAAGCACATATTTACGCTGCACTAGGCAGTGCCTATGCGTCGCTTTATCAATACGAAAAATCAAAGACAGCTTATGAGCAAGCGCTCAACCTTTTTCCTGACGATGCTATGATTCATCATCAATTAGGCAATATAATTTCAAAACAGGGTAATAGGCCTCAACTTGTAATCGAACATCAACAGCGTGCAATACTACTTGAACCAAGGCTTGCGTCTGCACATCTTCAACTGGGGTTAGCCTATGCAAAAACCCAGAATTGGCCTTCGGCAATCACCGCATATAAACAAGCTATCGAACTGGATAGTGGACTAGTCGAAGCCGAATACAATTTGGCTCAAGCCTACTTCCGGCAAGGCGCCCCAGACAAGGCTGAAATACATCTACGCAGTTTTCAAAACAAGAAAAAACAATCTGACCAGATAGCTCGCTTAAAAGGCGCATTTCAACGAAGTAACGACCAAAAACAGAAAGCCCAAATTTCGGCCAATATTGGTCGGGCCTATTTAAAGAATAATCAATACAAAACCGCCATTCAATACTACCAAAAGTCGATTGGTCTTGATCCTCAACTACCGATTGCATATAGCGGAATCGGTTTAGCATATGCGATGCTCAATCGCTATGAATTAGCTATCTTTAATCAAAAAAAGGCTTTGAATTTACAACCTGACTTAACTGAAGCTCTTTCTTCGCTAGGGCTGATTTACCTCAAACAAAATAAAATTGACTTAGCTCTTTCAGCATACCAACAGTCGATAAAACTTAAACCAGGGGTGGCTGATGTTCAACGACAAATTGGATTAATCTACATTAGTCAGCAATCATACGCACAAGCTGAAGTAGCCTTTAAAAAAGCTTTAGATATTGATCCATCTTCGGCTGATAATTACCATAACCTCGGTCTATCACTGGCTTACCAGGACAAAATGAAATCCGCCATCGACTCCTATCTTGAGTCGATTAAGCTAAGATCTAGTTCAGAAAATAGGTCTTTGGCAGAAACCTACTTCTTGTTAGCTGAGGCATATAATCATTCGTCTAACAAAATTGCTGCCGAAAAAGCTTACATTCAAGCAATTGAAATGGATGATAGTTTAGCAAAAGGCCTCCACGCTCTAGCCAGGTTATATGGGCAGAAAAAAGAACAGCCAGAAAGAGCTATTTACCTCGTAAAACAAGCTATCAAAATAGAACCTGAGAAAGCCGAATACCATAACACGTTAGCACTTCTATATTACCAACTTGAAAGTTATAATCTGGCTCAAGAAGCTCTTCAGGCCGCCTTAGCTATAGAACCTGAGAATCAAAGTTATCAAATAGGAATAGAAAAAATTACAGAAAAGTTAGCTAAAAGCCAGTGATTTAATACGCTTGGATGGATTTGCGAAAGTTTGTTGACAACATTTTAATCAAAATTTCCATTTGACTAGCAGTGAGACCTAGAACCTGTAATTAAATCAGGAGATTTTACGAAACCACTTAAATTTATTATTGTCTTTCTGACTGTCTTATTGATAATCACACTACTAATTTATGTCGAACAAGCTAAGTCTGTGATACGAATCGAAACAGATATGTGGAGTATCGTATAAGGCATCAGTAGTTAGATTTGTGTTAATGCTACCTTTAGCAGACAACTTCTAATCAAATGATCGAGAATAAAAAGAACGGTAAGTGTCAGTCCGACAGTATAAACGAGAAAGATACTTGTTGGCTGAACCAGGAAAAACGTGCAGTATACTACAGTAAGGCCAATTGTAAGCGACCTTTAATTTGCATGGTTAATCTCTGAGGTATTTACTAAAGAATAAGCACAAATAACAAATCTCTTCTCTGTCTGGTCAATGTTAATAGATTCGGCGTGTTTTCGAGATCGAAAGTTAACTCAAGACTTACTTTAGGGGCGTAATCTAATTATTTATGAGATTTGATCTTATAGGTAGACTCGATAGACTTTTAGTAGTGGAAAAATCGTACCACAAAAAACCTTTTATGTCCGAGGATAGGATCAACAAGAATAAAAATAAATATACCGAATAGTGAATATTACCTAGGGATTATTTTTTGCGAGAGCTTCCAATTTTTGTGCAGGTCCCAAATTAGATAAGTAAGAGAAGGTTTAGAATTGATGAAGGAAATTATTCTGGTTCCCGATAGGGCTAGGGTTATCTGGAAGTAAACAACAAGCCCACAACCAACGATTCATCTCGCTAATTGTGGGCTTGACAACGATAGTTAGTGGTCAAATTCCGTTCATTCCCTTTTAAATTGGCCCCAAACAGACGCCAGCTTGGATTTGGGGTTAACGGGTAAGGTTTTCACTCCTTTTCCAGTAATTTTGACATCATCAAAACTCGTTTTGGTCTCCCAGCACCACAATCCAATCATACCTTTATCATATTTGACGTTGGAAGTACCTTCGCCTTGCTCTATGTCGTCGATGAACAGGGTAAACTTTTCACCTTTAACTTCAATCTTCATGTGATTCCAGTCCCCGTTCTTGATTTTGATTTTGCCTTTGGCTGGGAAATTCTGTGGGTTCCCTACTGCACGATTATCAAAAGCACCTTTTTTATGGACCCAAAGTTCGGTTTTTTGGTCGGGTTGATTCAGATAAAAAACATAGTATTCAAACTCGTCTTGTGCTCGGAAAATTAAACCCGCCCATTTTCCTTCGTCCATCCGAACTTTAGCTTCAACCGTATAATCTTCCCAACCAACTTCACCAACGATGGTGTGCATAGCCTTTTCATTACCAGAGGTTTCTTGATAAACACCATTGTTGAATTTCCATTTACCATTAGCAACTTTCCACTCTTTATTCCGTTCAGCGTCTTCAAAATCCCAAATCTGAAAACCCGCTATCGTTGGGGACACGAACCCTATCATTAGAAAAAGACAAATACCTGTTATTGCTGATTTCATCGATTCTCCTTTTACTAAATTTTATTTTGCACCTATACCGATATGACTACTCTAAAGTAACCATATGGTCTATCCGATCGATCTCAAAAACAATCAATCATTGTGGAACAACTAATTTCGTTTTAACTGGCTCCAGGTAGTAGTTAATTTCTGGCGAGGATTTACAGCCGTTGTTCCACCACTAACACCTTCGCCTGTTACTGTAAGATTA
>JAYZAL010000086.1:0-54940 GCA_036339735.1 Candidatus Poribacteria bacterium | reverse complement strand
TCTGGCAAAAAGAAGATGAAGGAATATACCGATGAAACTGACATTTGCTGAACATCTTAGAGAATTTAGAGCCGAAAAGAAAATGAGTTTAAGGGAATTGGCGGAATTGCTCGGCGTGAGCCATACTCTAATTGGTTTGATTGAAACAAACAAGCGAAAAGCGTCAAATAAGTTTATCCGAAAATTCGCTAAGTATAGTGGGAAGGACCCTAAATTACTTGAATTTATTGCTAATCCGATGCCACTTTCGTATAAACAAAGTATATACGAAAGTGAAGGTGCTCCTAATTTTCTAAAAGAAAATTGGGCCCAAGAAACTATTGATGGTAAAGACCACATAGACGAACTTCTCCTTTCTCTTTTTCGAGAAGTTGAATTCAGAAATATGCCGGAAGACTTAATTTATTACCGTCGTTTAATAAGCTCCTTAGAGAGTATGACTGACCGGCCTATAGTAGAGTGTTGGGGTAAATTCTATAATGCCTTTTTGATGGAAAAAGAAGTTGGGCCAGAATTGTCTCTTCGCGCTTTTCAGGATTTGTACGCTCGCTTGGTGAATGAGCCTTCCCTGCAAGATACCCTCTATCTGCGACTACAGACCTGCTTCAAGATGGGTCAAATGAATCAAAAACTTGAAGCTTTTGAAGAAGCAATTCAATATTTCTTACAGGCAAGAAAAATTAGCGATCAACTGAAAGACAGTGAAAGCCTTGCTATGTCATATTACCTTACTGGCAATGCTTATCAGTCAAATAGAGACCGAGAAACGGCAATTCAAAATTTCTTAGAAGGTCTTTCCATTGATGGACCGCACCAACATCTTCGAGCGAAATTACTACTTTCCTTAGGGGTATTATATCGAGAATTAGGCCGTTTCTCAGAAGCAGTGGATCGGATGAAAGATGCTGTGAAACTTTGGAAATTGAAGGCAGTTAATGACTCCCTCAGTTTGGCTCAAACTCATCAGGAAATGTCTGCAACATACTACCAAGAAGGGATCAATTACGAAGCAGCCCTTGATTATGTACACCGTTCCCTAATTATTTTCACGCGGCTGGAGCAAGAATCAAGCTCTTCGATTGCAAAGATGGGTGTTGTCAAATCCAAACTGTTGAAGTCGGCGATTTTTGTAAATAGTAACCAACTAGAACGAGCTACGCATAATTTGACAGCTATTATTCAAGACTATCACCAACTAACCAGTATTGACTTGAGCGAGGCCAATAACATCATGCGAGAAGCACATGAGTTATTGGGAGTAGTGTATGAAAAAGGTAAACATTGGGTTAAAGCAGAAGAGTCATATAGAAGAATAGCTCACTACCCAAGTACCAGCGAAAGTGGTTCACTACATGGACGCCTACGTGTCTTCATCAATCTGCACAATTTATATGACAAGAAAAACAACAAAGCTGACGCTATCTCAATGCTGATGCAAGCTGATGCACTAGTTGGAAACTTTGATCACTCTAATTTTGCTTTGTTGGCCTCAGTAATTGAACTACGCCTACTTCAAGGAAATGTAGCATTTAGTCAAGGTAGTACTCAAGAAGGTGTAAAGTATCATCTCGAAGCTTGTGAGCTGAGTCGAAATTGTGACACGACACACTTGCTTCGTAAATCTTTGAAGTCAATTAGGGATCAGGTCCAAACTCTTAACACCAACGGTAATGAAATTTTTGCATTAGCTCTATACAACACTACAACTTCTTGGGTAAAGAAGCACGGTCTTGAAAATTTAGCTGTAGATATTCAAAGCTGCAAAGATTTGTTTGACCAGATATAAATCGAATTTATGGAAAATTAGATGATAAAATGTAAATTGCTTAGAAAATAGTCTAATCTCCTGTCCATGCTTTCAGTAGGTAGTACTCAGAAACTTAGAAAGGTGGATGCTCTGGAAAGCCATGCCATCAGGCAACAGACTCGGTTACGAAGTTGACCAGATCCGTCGGAGAAGAGAACGTCGGTTCCAGTTAAAGGTCTTCATATCCTGGTCGATTTTATTTTTCTTTTTGCTGTTTCTCTTTAGTGGGCTAGAGATAAGTCTATTTGGTCTCCGTATTAAGACTATTACTCTCGACTTGGAGTTCATCAAGCGTTCAGGACCAGACATTGGCCGAGGTGTGATCATCACCATAATTTTATCTGTTTCTTCGATTACATTGGCCAGCATGCTAGCTCTACTGAGTGCTCTGGGGCGTATGTCTAGAATCCCGTTAGCTTATGCTACGTCTACTTTTTACATATCTCTGGTACGGGGAACACCACTGTTGTTACAAATTTTCTTTCTCTTTTTTGCTTTACCTCAGATTGGGATTCGTCTGGGTCCCATGACAGCTGGGATTTTGGCGTTAGGCCTGAATTATGGAGCATATATGGCGGAGATCTTTAGGGCTGGAATTGAGTCCGTCGACATTGGACAAAAGGAAGCTGCTTACGCTTTGGGCATGACTAACGGTCAAACTTTACGTAGAATTGTGTTTCCCCAAGCTTTGCGATTAATTATTCCACCGATTGGAAACCAGTTTATTGCCATGCAAAAAGATTCTGCGCTGATTTCCACCGTCGGTTTCGTGCATGAAATCCTATGGAGAGCAGGGAAACATGGTCGTCGTGATGCTCGACAACTCGAAGCACTTTTAGTTGCGGCAGTGTTTTATTGGGTCTTGACCATCATCTTTTCAACATTTCAATCTCGAGTTGAAGATAATTTTTCAAAGAGTGTTCGACAATGAGGCCTCGGAATAATGCAGATTATAGCCCAATGATATCTGTGCAAAACATAGAAAAGTTTTTTGGTACATTACACGTACTAAAACAGATTTCTTTTAGCGTAGAAACTACAGAAGTAGTCTGCTTAATTGGTCCAAGTGGTTCTGGGAAAAGTACATTACTCCGGTGTATTAATTTTTTGGAGCAACCTCACGGCGGCACAATTCAAATTGATGGTGTAAAGATCACAGCACATGCAGATGAAAGTACTAATGTGAATCAAGTCCAAGCCCTACGAGCCAAAACAGGCATGGTATTTCAATCATTTAATTTATTTACTCATCGGACTGCTCTAGAAAATATAATTGAGGCTCCAGTTTTATTAAGGCAAATGAAAAAAAATACTGCTAATGAACTAGGTCTGCAATTATTAGAAAAAGTGGGTCTGGCTGATAAAAAAGATGCTTATCCTTCACGATTATCAGGTGGTCAGCAACAACGAGTCGCAATTGCTAGAGCATTGGCCATGCAACCAAAGGTAATGTTGTTTGATGAGCCAACCTCTTCCCTAGACCCTGAACTAATTGCGGAAGTCCTCGATGTTATGCGACAATTAGTTGACGAGGGAATGACAATGATTATTGCTACGCACGAGATGGATTTTGCCCGTCGATTTGCTAACAACGTTATATTTATCGATCAGGGAAGGATAGTTGAATTTGGTCCGCCCGAACGATTGTTCAATGATCCGCAGGATCCCCGTACGGCTCAGTTTTTGTCTGCCACTCAGTATATAAAAATTGATTAAGATGTTGGTTACTATGAGTCTGTATAGAAAACTGGATTTTTCCTGTTCGATTCCTATAATATTCGTCTTTCTGGTTAGTCTATCTATTTCGCTTTCAGCTCAAGATAAAAGTAGACGAGTCAGGATTAGGGAACTTGGCTACGAAATTGGAATTTATTCTCCTGGTCCTTATAATGCTATTACTGACGTGGAAGGGGTACGCGTGGGGCATGTGACACTAAACAGAGGTAGTGATGTCAGGACTGGTGTAACCGCAGTCATTCCCAACTCAGACATGGATACTTATTCGGTGGTTGGAGCGGCATTCACCATCCATGGAAATGGCGAAATGACTGGCATGTCTTGGACGAATGATTCGGGTTACATTGAATCCCCAATCATGCTGACTAATACCTTATCAGTGGGGGCAGTACATGAAGGAGTCGCTCGCCATCTAAAATATATATCGTTGCCAATCGTAGGAGAATGCTATGACGGTTATTTGAACAATATTCGTGGCCTACATGTTCGACCGGAACATGCGATAGAAGCTATTGAGACAGCAACAGCAGGTCCTGTTGATGAGGGGTGTGTTGGAGCTGGAACAGGTATGCGTTGCTATCAGTTTAAGTCTGGTATAGGAACAGCGTCTCGCCGAATCCCAAAAGAGCAAGGGGGTTATGTGGTGGGTGTGTTGGTTAATGCTAATGGAGGGCGTCGCCATCAACTTCGGATTGATGGTGTACCAGTTGGCCAAGAAATTCCCGACTTACTTCCTTTTCAGGGCAAAGATGGCTCCTTCATTATCGTGATTGCGACCGACGCACCACTAACACATCGACAACTTCGACAACTTTGTTTACGAGCAACTCATGGACTTGCTAGGACTGGAACACCAAGCACTATGAGTAGCGGAGAATTTGTTATAGCCTTTTCGACAGCCAACAAAATTCCACGTCAAACTAACAATAAAGTACTATCGTTGAGAATGCTCCAGAACCAAAACCTAGATGCCCTCTATCAGGCAGTGATTGAGTCTACCGAGGAAGCCATTTACAACTCGATGACTATGGCAACAACTAGCGTCGGCAAAAAAGAAAGAATCGTACATGCCATTCCAATTGATCGGCTTCAAAAAACCATGAAGAAGTATGGCTACTAACGAAGGAGCTCAATTTATATGAATGAAAATGACCAAAAAAATTATTTTGAATCTGAGGGGTATCTAATCGTTGAACAGTTGTTATCAGAAGATGAAGTTAGATCTTGCCAAAATGAAATCCAGACTCTACATCAGAAAGCCAAAGGCTATTTTGAAACTGGGGATCAGCGGGCTAGCTATTTTCAGCTCGAGCCTTATATGGATTCAGAAAAAACAGACGAATCGCAACCAAATGATTATCCAGTGTTGCGAAAAGTTGAGCGTACAGGACGTCTTTCGACTGTTTTTTTTAATTTGGCAAGGCACCCGAAGTTAGTACAAACTGTACGGAACCTGATCGGGAGGGACCTATTGCTTTTTCGAAGTACACTGATGTTCAAGCCAGCTTTTCATGGGTCTGCTCACGGTTTACATCAGGACTCTGCGTATTGGCCGATGAATCCTCCTTCTCTAATAACAGTTAGTATTGCTCTTAATGATGCTACACCTGAAAATGGTTGTTTGCAAGTAATTCCTAAAAGCCACCGATGGGGATTACAAGATTGGGGACGGATTTCACGTCGACATGACGAACCCCTAACCGATCGAACTGATATTGACTTGTCAAACCAAATCCATGTACCCTTAAAAGCTGGTAGTGCCCTGCTTTTCCATAGTTTAATGGTTCACGGTTCATTAGCTAACCAGTCGCCAACCCCACGTAATACAGCCTTATATGCCTATTTCCCACCGTCGGTCAGGATGAATGGTAGTGGCCAACGCACATTTGAGGTGATTTCCGGTTTTAGTGGCGAATCCGAGGTTACATTAACAGCGACGGCGGAATAGATTAATAGTCGTAATAACAGCAAAAATAAAAATGCTGCAACAGACATTGCACTTACTTTTCGAATTCATCAAAACCCCGATAGGAAATTGGACCGTACTTGGTTTGACTCTGGTGGTAATATTGGCGGTTTTATATGATCGAAATCGTCAAATCCCTGGGTTGTCCGTTGAACAAATCATCGAAGATACATGGTTTGTGACGCGCGATGACAATCGAAAACTAGCGATCTTTATTTCTTTGGAATTCACTAATGATGACGGTGGCCCCGCACGTCTGGCTACGTGTAGATTAAGTGGTTACAAGCCTAAGACTCCACCAGATCAGCTGGTCCTAGAAGGATTTGACAAGGCTGTCGAACTTGATTTTCCAACCTATGATTTTTTTCACCCCGACGAAGAATTCATCATCAATCCCTATACGAAGCAGAAAATGTGGGTCTATTTTGAGTCTGGTATGATCACCATGACCGGAATGCTTCGTACCCAGCTAGTAGTAAAAGATGAAAGAAATAAGCGAAAGGCTCTACAGGTTACTATCCCACGGAATATGGCACAAGTCCTAATCTACCGTGAGGATGCATACCGGCAGATTTAGATGATGAGGCTAGAATGATGATCGTTAACGCGAGTCAAATGCGTCAGATTGATCAGCAAACTATCCAAGAAATTGGCATCCCAGCCCTAGTCTTGATGGAAAATGCAGGACAAAAAATGGTGGAAGTCATTCAACAACAATTACCAAGAGAACGAACTTTTGGTGTAATTATTGGCAAAGGTAATAATGGTGGGGACGGATTAGTTATAGCCCGTTATTTAGCCCATTTAGGCCGAACCGTTACAGTCTATTTAGTTTCGGGTGCACATGATTTTACACCTTCTGCTCAAGTCAACTTTAAAATTGCCCAAAATTTGGGGTTGTCAATTGTTGATATAATGCAAACTATACCAGTCTTCGATCATGATGTCTTGGTCGATGCAATTTTTGGTATTGGTTTGAGTCGACCCGTTGAAGGCCATACAGCTAAGGTAATTCAAGCAATCAACAAATCCAACGCTAAGATAGTTTCGATCGACGTTCCATCCGGTTTAAATACTGATACTGGGCAGCCATTAGGCGAAACAGTAAAAGCTAATCTTACAATTACAGTCGGCCTGACTAAGATTGGTCTAGTAGTTGAACCAGGAGCAACGATAGCCGGACAAGTTCGAGTCGTAGATATTGGTTTCCCATCTGCAGTTATCGAACAGCAAATGATCAGTACTTATAAGACTCATTTAACTGACCTATTATTACCGATACGTTCAGCTAATAGCCATAAAGGTAAATTTGGTCGAGTGTTCGTACTAGCAGGGTCAGCTGGGATGACAGGAGCCGCTACGCTAACCAGCAGTGCTGTTCTGAAGTCGGGAGCAGGCCTAGTGACGGTCGGTATACCTCAGAGCTTAAACAATATCATAGCTGTAAAGTTGACTGAAGCAATGACATTACCACTTCCCGATACGGAAACTGGGAGCCTGAACTTATCAGCTGAGCCGGCAATTTGTGCTCACATTAATAAAAAGGAAACTATCGTTGCTATTGGGCCAGGTTTATCACAAAACCCAAAAACCGTTGCCTTGATACATCAACTAGTACATTCTCTTAGTCAGCCATTGGTAATTGACGCTGATGGTCTCAATGCCTTGGCTAAATCGGTTGACTCGTTTTCGATGTTATCGAATGCCAATAATCGTCAGTTAGTGATTACACCTCATCTAGGTGAAATGTCTCGACTCATTGATCGCCCAGTTGATTTTATTATCGAAGATCCAATTGCTATAGCTACTGAATTTGCTCAGCACTATCAGTTGACAGTAGTTCTAAAAAGTGTTCCTGTCACCATAGCAAGCCCAGATGGTCAGGTTTGGCTAAATTCAACTGGGAATTCTGGCCTTGCGACGGCTGGTTCAGGGGACGTTTTAACTGGTGTGATCGCTGGCTTTATGGCGCAAGGCCTCACAGCAACACAATCAGCCGTAACAAGTGTCTACCTCCACGGTTTAGCTGGAGATATAGCATCTGCACGCCTCGGAGAGTACAGTCTAATGGCAACTGATATTCTCAATGAATTACCAAAAGCCATAAAAGAAACAATTCAAAACCAAGGGAAGAAAAAGACTTCATGGGTCGACTCCTTTTTATCTATTTAATTTCAGTCAACCTATTTTGTGCCTCGGCTGGCCAGAGTACTGAAGAAGTCCTAGTTACAGGTAAGAAGGGAGCTTGTTTTAGTCGAAAATCTGGTCAATGGTCGTCCAAAATATCACAATTAAACCCTTATTGGTACTATAGCTGGGGGCGCGAATCAATAGAAAAAGGACCCCGAAACATTGAATTTGTTCCTATGTTTTGGGGCAAATGGTTCAAAGATGAAGACATTGATTACTTAATCAAATTAAAAAACAAAAACCAAATTAGGTTTATATTAGGTTTCAACGAGCCCGATAGCCGAATTCAGTCGAATATGTCTGTTGATGAGGCGATTGCTCTTTGGCCCAAATTAGAGGCTATTGGTTTACCTTTAGGCTCGCCGGCTACTGTCAACCCAGAAAACAAATGGATGGTAGACTTTATGAAGAAGGTAGATCAGCTTGGCCTCCGAGTTGACTTCATCTGCGTCCACCATTATGGAGGAAGAAGTGTTCAGGGATTGCTGAAAAAACTTGATCGGCTCTACACGAAATACAATCGGCCAATTTGGATTACTGAATTTGCTCCTGCTGATTGGGATGCGAAATCAGTTGAAGAGAACAGACATACTGAAGAAGATGTATTAGAATTTATGAGAAAGGTTCTTCCTGCTTTGGAGCATTTGGATTATGTTATTAGATATGCTTGGTTTTCTGCCAAGACAACAAACCGAGCTCTCGGCCGATCTGCTCTGTTCGACGAAAAGAATCAATTAACTGCTTTAGGTCGCCATTATGCTTCTTTCCAATCGACGAAAAAGAAATCCAACGACTAGCGTAATAGTATGAATCAAAAAAATCAGGAACGTTTTTGGACTGTCAAAGGCATTAATCTTTTTCAGCATTTACCAGCCAAAGCCATTCGAGAAAGAACGCTAAAAACAGTAGAATTAGACCGTTACCAACCGATTCACCACGCTGATGAGTTAGGTGAGATTGTCTACCTGGTAGAGGTCGGAAGAGTTAAATTACAATCTCCAGCTGAAGGTAGTATTTTTGACGATGAATCCTCAGAGGAACAAGAGCATACTATCAAAACAGAATTGGAAACCAAAGTGGTCATTGAATCCGGAGATGTTTTGGGGGAGCGTCCGATTTCAACCGAGTCCCGAGGATCTATTACCGCTGAAAGCATTGATCCCGTTCGATTATTGATAATACCCTTATGGGAATTTAACCTACTATTGAAAAAGTACCCCACCCTTAATCTGTGGGTTCGCAAGCTTTTATTTAGGAAAATCTACTATCCACTTGATTTTGTGATTGAGCGGTCTGTTTCGTCTCGCTTAGCTTTTTTTTTGATTAAGCAAGCTGCGATGAACGGTAAAATTGAGAACGGAATTTTGCACGGAAAACTCGAGTTCTTTCGTACTCAAATTGCTCGGCTCTTAGGTACAAATGTTGGCCTGATAGATCAGTATCTGTCGGAACTTGACCACCGCAAGATTATCAAACTTCGATGGCGAAAATTTTCTATTCTGGATCAATGGAAACTGAAAAAAGTTGCAGATAACCGACGGGAAGAACTAGTAATAACGAAAGTCGAGGAACCTGATGATCTCAGCCTTTTGATGAATCCACAGCCTTTACCAAATACTACGAATGATGCAATCAGAAGAGATGATTGAAGTTTGATAGATTTCTATTATTTTGGATTAAAGTGAAGAAATTTTCCAGTCATCTGATCTTTTTTAACTGTTTGTTTTACCTCTTTGGATTTTGTGTACTGTCAAGTTGGGCTAGCCAAAGTTATATTAGTTACGATGATGTTTATGCTTTAAAAATTGAGTGGCCTATTTTTGGGAATATTTCTATTGAAGGAGTTAGTAGTAATCAGATTGAAATTGAAACAGTTTCGACCGATAAAAGTGAAGTCAACCCAAGTTTCAGTGAATTTCTGAAGATTGATAAGGTTGACGATGTTGTTCACGTGAGTTTAAATACAGATACAGATTATTTACTCACGGGGCTAGACTTAAAGATTCAAACGCCACCTGACTTATCAATTACTATTAAATCTATTACGGGTGATATCTTTTTGAGTCAGTTAAGGGGAAATGTCAATATTCAGTTGCAAAAAGGAGATATTAATCTTCAAAAGACCACGGGCCAGTATCAAATTAATCTAGTAGAGGGAAAAATCAACGGACACATACTTCTCAATGAAGGTGAAAATCTCTTTTCTACTCGATCAGGTGATATTGATTTAAAAGTATTGGATCAACAAACTGCAGGATTAACCCTCAATGCTCCCGATGGTAATATCACCCTAGATTTGCCTGATGGTTTTTTAGCTAGTTTTGAAATTTGGCAAGGGGAAGAACAATCTCGGTTTTTATCTAATGCAGAAGGAGAAACTGACCATTTAGTTTCTTTGAAGACAGGTGAAACGGGTAAAATCAAGCTCTCACACGAACCAGGGATCCAAAAATCTGAGAAAAATCAAATAGTTAGCGAGCCTAATAATCAAGATTGGAAACCCAAATTAAAATTTTTTCCTGTTCCCGTCTTAGACTTTAATCGAGTCAATGGTTGGGTATTGGGCGGAAATACTGCAATCCATAGCCATAGTATGCCATCACGTAAATACTGGATCAGCTTGACTTTATCCATGACACGTTTGTTTGGTGGTGGCGGAAATCATCGACCATTGTATCATCAGTTAGGTATCAAGCAGACTTGGCGATGGAGGAAAGACGGTTTCCCATCAATCACGGCAGGTTTGCTTGTTTACAGAGTAACCGACATAATTAATGACGTAGATCAGTTTGATTATCAAGAGTTGCTGGATGCTAGCATCTGGGGTATTGCGGCTTTAGATTACTATGAACGAACAGGTGGACAAGTTTGGTTAACGCATCAGTTTTCGCCAGCCTGCTTTCTTGAATTAACTCTGACTGACGAAAGTCATGGTAACCTGAACAAGTATACTGACTGGAGTCTCGCAGATAAATCTCAGCCCAAGAGAGGCAATCAACGAATTCAGTCAGCTGACCTGCAATCGGCAACTTTAACCCTTTCACTAGATACTAGAAATGATAAACAAACGTACACTAGATTTTTTCGTGACCGATTCCTGCCAAGTCCAGCACCTACAACAGGATGGTTAGGTTACGCAACTGTTGAGAAAACGTACCAGTCAATGGTTGAGGATCTTGATTTTACAAAATTGATTCTACAGTTAACTCGCTATAATCAAATTGGGAAAAATCAGGCATTTAATCTAAGATGGCAAGCAGGCTTGTTATCTGAAGTAGATTACTTACCACAAAGATTATTTTATTTGGGGGGATTGAATCTACGAGGTTTTCAACCGCGCAGATTCGTTGGGACTCGATTGGTTGCGTACAATATCGAATATGCTTACTTACACCCGAGGCGTGTAATGGGCTATGTGTTCTCGGATGGTGGTTATGTTTGGTATAAGAAAGAACATCGCCTGGCACAGTATGGTCTGTCATTAGGTTTAGGTACTGGGATATTGACACAGGAAGGGCAAATTCGAATCGAAGTAGCGGTTCCTTTCTCAGGTTTTTATACCAAAGACAATTGGTTTAACTCTCCTCGTTACGCCCTGCGAGTTAATCAGTCTTTCTGATAGTTGGGCATGGTCTTTTAAATTCATATAAACCCCAAGCAAAAAATTAGTAACGAAGCGATTCTTGTTTGATTTTTGGGATTAATTCTCAAAAAATACAAGATGACAAATACCCCTTTTAGAGACACATAACATGAAAATTATAACTGGATCAGAAAAAATTGGCGTTGGGATAATCAGCTTTGCTCATGGGCATGTCAACGCGTATTGTAGTAAGTTGGCAAACTTTGATGATGCTAATATCATCATTTGTTGGGATGATAACCAGAATCGAGGGCAAACTTCAGCAGATCGATTTGGTATTCCTTATACCCCTTACGTGGAAGATGTTATTAATCACCCAAAAGTTGATGCTATAATTGTCACTTGTGAAACGAATCGACATGCTGAAATGGTCATTGCTGCAGCAGAAAATGGTAAGGATATTTTGTGTCAAAAGCCAATGGCTCTGACCCTAAGTGATTGTGATCGCATGATCAATACAGTGGAAAAGAGCGGAGTTCGCTTTATGATGGCACACCAAATGCGAGAAGATCCAGCTAACAAAAAGATGAAAGATTTAATAAGCAATGGAGATGTAGGAAGAATTGGTTTACTACGGAGAAGACACTGTATTCCTGCATTATTCAACCACAATTTTGTTACTGGAGATTCCAAATGGCACATAGATCCGGTCAAAAATATGGGTATGTTTATGGACGATGCGTCACATGCTACTGATTTCATCCACTGGATGCTAGGCAAACCAGTGAGTGTAATGGCCGAAATCGATAATGTGCTGACTGACGTTGCACCAGACGATACTGGAATTGCCATCTACCGATTTGACACAGGTGCCATGGCTATTCTTGTCAATACCTCTGTCACTTTAGCTGGTGAAAACACAACCGAGATTTATGGAGACAAAGGTGTAATAATTCAGAATTATGGGGATGGACCGTCATGTAACATCGACAGACCAGACAATGCAGTTGCACTCAAACTCTACCAAAATAGTAAACCAGGCTGGCTAGACTTGGGAATTCCTATACCGGATGGACACGGTGAACGTATAGCCAGTATTCCCAGAGCATGGATTAACCATATCAAAAACGATATACCACCATCCTCAAATGCCTACGATGGTCGTGTGGCTGTTGAGATGGTATTGGGAGCTTACACTTCTGCTCAGAGTGGTCAGCGAATTAACTTTCCTCTCTGATAGAAAAAATTACCATCAAATATGTTTTAGGAGTTGTACAAGGATGTCAAACAAAGTAAAGGCGGCTATTATCGGTCTAGGATGGGCCGGTTGTGAACATTTGAAAGGTTACGTAGAAAATCCGCAATCAGAGGTTATTGCTGTTTGTGATATGGATGAAGATCGAGCGCGTCAAATTGCAAAAGAAAACAATATTGCTCATGTTTTTACTGACCATCAAAAAATGTTGGAACAATCAGAGATTGATGTTGTTAGTATTGGTCTGCCTAATTTCCTTCATGCACCTGTCACAATCGATGCACTGAACGCAGGCAAGCATGTTTTATGTGAGAAGCCTCCTGCTCGTAATTCCGAAGAAGCTATTGCTATGGCAGAGGCTGCGGAAAAGAATGACAAGACTTTAATGTATGCTCTAGTCTTGCGTTTTTCTGCTGATGCGCAAGCGTTACGAAAAATGGTTGATGATGGAGAACTCGGCCAAATTTATTTCGGTCGGGCTGGCTATGTACGTCGGCGTGGTATCCCGATTGGTGCTGGTGCTTGGTTCGTAGATAAATCACGATCGGGTGGTGGTGGTCTTATCGACATTGGAGTTCATGCTCTTGATCGGTGTTGGTGGCTGATGGGGTCTCCTAAACCCATTTCTGTGTTAGGCGCTACATTTTCTCACTTTAAGCATTTGGTACCAAAAGATGTCAAGTATGATGTTGATGACTCTGCATTTGCTCAGATTAGGTTCGAAAATGGTGCGACTCTGATGCTTGAAGCTACTTGGGCTCTGAATTTGCCTGGTGGTGGTTATACACAAATTGCGGGTACTCTGGCTGGTGGAAAAATCGACCCTTTGACCATTTATAAAGACGATCAGGATATAGTGCCAGAAGTGGAAAATGTCAATGGGTATCGTGCCGAGGTTAACCACTTCATTGATTGTGTAATAAGTGGCGAAACACCGATAGCCTCTGCTGAGCAGGGAATAACCCTAATGAAAATGCTAGACGCCATTTACAAATCATCCGATAAAATGGGTGAAATAAGGATTAACTAGTTATTAGCTCATAGAAATGAATATCGAAAATTACCAATTTTTTCAGAAACATGGTTACCTCTCACTCGGCAAAATTTTCAATGACAAAGAGGTAGATGAATTTTTGGCTTATTACGAATACGATCGGGCTACTTATCCAGACTACTGGTATTCGTTTGGTCATCATCAGACCATAAATTGTGACGCCTTAGCTTCGACTCCGGAATTTGACCTGTTGGTTCGGCATCCAAAAGTTATGGAACCATTACTAACCCTGATGGGTGGACCAATTTGTTTCTCTGAAATTTGTTTGCGCCATATGGGCCCCTACGAAGGGGATTTTAATCAAGGCTGGCATAGAGATCGCCCTCATTGTAAGGAGCACCCTCTACGTCTCGATTATATCCAATTGATGGTTTATTTAAGCCAAGTCGATGAAACAACGCATTGCTTTTCTATTTCGCCAGAAGGAATCGATGAACAGGTAGTAGAGACAAAAGAACAATTAAATCGTGCTGGAGGGTACGATCTTTATGGTCCAGCAGGAACTGCTATTTTATTTAATGTCTCTGTCTTACATACCGCTACTACACGCGTTACGCCGTTGGAACGTAAAACAGTACAAGTCTACTATGGCCACCGTAGTAGGCCTTTTTTGAGTAATGACTCAGTCATACCACCAGCTTTTAGTGTAAATCACAAGGATCCTGAAACCCGATCGTTTTATGGCGTATGGAATGATAAAACACGTACTTATTTAGAGAGAATGAAATCGGCCGTGTCCTCCAACTCAAATATTGACCTAAACATTGAGGAAATCGGGCGGATACTGAAAAAAATTGATGTCGAGAATGGGAAGCGACGTTAAGCTAGAAGTTAGCTAACTAAATAAACCGGATTATACCCCTTAGAGAAGTCGTATAAGAATTATATTCGTCAAGGAGCACAATCAGTCATGAGCCAAATTCGAGTTATTATTTGTGGTGCAAGTGGGCAGATGGGAAAAATGTTAGTTCGTTTAGTCGATCACCAATCTGATATGGTATTGGTCGGAGCTATTGATGCACCTAACCACCCTGATTTGGGCAAAGACGCTGGATTAAATTCCGGTGTAGGCGAGCTTGGTGTTTCTATCACTGATGATTTGACTAAAATAATTGAAATGGGTGATGTTGTAATCGAATTTTCGGCACCGATTCCAACAGTTGAACACTTGAGGCAAGTCGCGAGTGCAAATCAGGAATTTGGTGGTAAATCCATGGTAATTGGTACCACTGGAGCTAATCAAGAACAACTACAAGAAATAGATCAACTAGCAAAAAATCTACCTTGTTTAATGTCTCCGAACATGAGTTTAGGTGTCAACGTATTACTCAAAGCTATTGATTTAGTAGCAAAAACTTTAGGGGACGAATACGATGTGGAAGTTATTGAAGCTCACCATAACATAAAAAAGGACGCACCAAGTGGAACTGCTGTTCGAATTTCTGAAGTGCTCGCTAGTGCATTGGGTCGAGATATCAAAGAAGTTGGTTCTTATGGTCGAAGAGGATTGGTAGGTGAGCGGCCCCATAAAGAAATAGGGATTCATGCAGTTCGAGGTGGGGACATTGTCGGAGACCATACTATTCTTTTTGCCGGAGTTGGGGAGAGACTAGAAGTAGTGCACCGTGCGCATAGTCGAGAATCATTTGCAGGAGGAGCTATTCGAGCAGCTCGTTGGATTGTCAATGCTCCCAATGGTCTTCATGGGATTGAAAGTGTATTAGATTTAAATTAACTAGACAGATGAAAACAGAAACTACCGCTTATTCTTCTTCTCGTCGCCGATTTCTAAAGCGAGCGGCTGTTGGATCGATTGGTACCAGTTTGAGTTTAGCCTCAACCAGTGTGGCCCAAATGGGTTTGTCTGGCGAGATTAAGGAGCAACCCCCAGTACCTGTGGTGGAAGCTACCAGCGACAAGCTATGGGCCGGATCTGCCCCAAACTCTGACGTCATCGGAGAGATGGTCGATAAGGCCTTGGTGAAATTGACTCTAGCAAATGACATCAAGTCAGCATGGAAAAGTCTAGTATTACCTAACGATATCGTTGCTATCAAAGTGAACCCTTTGGCTGCTGCCGGAGAACCATTGGGTCGAAAACTTTCGACAGATTTAGTTATTGTTCAACGCATTGTGGATGGTCTCTACGAAGCTGGAGTTTTAGCTAACCAAGTGATTGTTTGGGATCGGTTCCAGCGCCATCTGATTGATGCCGGTTTCAGTATAAATATCGGTGGGAAGGACCGACAATGCTTTGCAACAGATAGCAGTGGGATTGGTTATGACCAAGAAGTGTTTTATGAAACTGAAGAAGATATTTCTAGTCGCCGAGAAAAAGGATTATTGAAGTCATTTTATAGTCGAATCATTACTCAAATGGCGACAGTGATTATTAATGTTCCTGTTTTCAAACACAACGGTATTACTGGCCTCAGTGGTTGCCTTAAAAACCTAGCTTTTGGTAGTGTTAATAACACTAGCCGTTTTCATTCTAATCCGTTAAATTGTGATCCTGCTATCAGCGAAATTTTTGCTCATACTGTCATCAAGGATAAATTAGTATTAAATGTTGTTGATGGACTTTATGCTAGTTATAATGGCGGCCCGATATACGATGCAAACTCGGTGTGGAAAGCTGGAAGGATTATGGCCAGCACTGACCCAGTAATTTTAGATCAAATAATGCTGGAATCTCTTGATGAAAAACGACGCACTAAAAATCTGGAGCCTGTTCGATCTTTAGCTAAGTACATTCGTTCTGCTGAAAGAGCTGAACTCGGCACTAGTGATTTAGATAAAGCCGACCTACAGGAAGTTCAGGTCTGAAGTTTTTATTCTCTTTAAATTCATTTCTAATCTAGTTTTAGATTGGAATTCAAAAATGATAATTTTTCGCACAATCGATGCTGGACCTACAAGCAGCAAAAAGCTGTCTTGTACATTTACAAAGTAAATTATTTTAGACCAAGCTTATAGACTCACCTTTTGACTCATTGATTAATTAAACCCATCTTTTCTTCAATTGGAGATCGTTAAATGAAGAAACCTAACATATTAGCTATTATGACCGACCAACAACGGTTTGATACTATTTCTGCTCTAGGTAATCCCATTATTCAAACTCCTGCTTTGGATAGATTAGTGCGAGAAGGTACAAGTTTCACTTCTGCGTATTGCCCGTCCCCGGTATGCGTAGCTTCTCGTTGTAGCTTTTTGCTAGGTGAATATCCCCACAAGACTGGATCGACGTCTAACTCCCCTATGCCCCAAGACCGGACTTCCCTTATGATGCACCTAAATCAGGATGGTTATCAGACACACGGCATAGGTAAGATGCACTTCTCACCTGATAGTCGGAAACTTTGGGGATATGAGACACGTATTTTTTCTGAAGAAGGCGGAGGTGAAGACGATTTCCGTCAATACTTGAACCAAAATGGTTATAATCATGTCGTTGCCCCACAAGGAGAGAGGAGTGAATACTACTATGTACCGCAGCCATCACAGTTACCGGAGCGGCTACACCACACTACTTGGTTGGGCGATAAAACGCTAGAATTTCTCAACCAACGAGATAAAGACCGACCTTTTTTCTGTTGGACGAGTTTTATTAAACCACACCCTCCATTTGAAGCTCCAGTACCTTGGAGTCGTTTGTACCGAATGATTGAGATGTCTCCACCACATCTTCCTTCCGAAAGTGGTGATTTTTTGACCTACTGGAATCATTTTCAGAATAGGTACAAGTATCGAGATCAAGGGTGCGACATGAATCTTTTGCGATTAACCAAGGCAGCTTATTATGCAACCATTTCCCAAATCGACTACCAAGTGGGTCGTATCTTGGATCAATTAGCTATAGATGGAACTCTAGATGAGACACTAATTTTGTTCACTTCTGATCATGGGGAATTATTAGGGGACTTCAATAGTTACGGTAAAAGGTCATTTTTGGACTCCGCTAGTCGTATTCCACTCTTGGTTCGTTATCCAGAACGATTTTCTGCAGGTATTGAATGTGAGCAACCGGTTAGTTTAGTTGATGTACTACCAACCTGCCTGAATGCAGCTGGCCTATCAACTGAACCTAGACATGCAGGCTTCGATCTTGCGGAAGTAGGAAGCAGCAAGATCGAACGCGAGCCAGTTATCGGACAATATAGTCAAGGTGACCGAGGTCTCTACGCTCTAATTAGTTCCGATTTCAAGTATATCTATTCCGCAGCTGATCGAAAGGAGTGGCTATTCCGTCGACTAGCTCAACAGCTTGAAAACCGAAATTTAGCGGGCAATCCAGCCTTTCAACCCCAACTCAGCAATCATCGTGAATACCTGATTAATCGTTTTCGAAAAGACGGATACGATGAACCGCTAGATGGTAAAAACTGGCGTCAGTTTCCACAACCAGATCCAGTTCCTCAAACTCCTGATGCTTGGCAACTTTTCCAAGATGGCCGATCCGTCTACGATGAATTCCCTGAAGGTTACTCGCCACGTGTTGACCCCATTTATCGTAACCACACCCCCAAAGGGTTAAGTAGCTTTTAGTTTCAAGTGGTAATTTTTCTGTTCTTTCTAATTTTACTAGTTGAACAGTTAGCCACAGCTAAAATCGAATTCTCCGAGATTGAATTCGGATTAAAACAGTGTTACAAGCCAAACCGATGGGCAATTGTAGAGGTGACTGTTGCTAGTCAGTACGAGTCCTTTGAAGGAAAAATCGGGTTACAGGTGAATGAAGTCATAAGTGGGCAAGAAGACCAAAGCTATTTTCGTCCGCTAGTTTTGCAGCCAGTTGATCGACGGCGCTTGTTACTCCCGGTTTATATACCAGACTATTCGGTAGAAATAAAACTTCGATTAATCAGCTATTTAGGGGAATTACGCTTAGTAAAGACATTAGATGTACCTGTCTCTAAACCGCTTGATTCTACAGTTGTTCTGATTGTGTCCCCAATTGATAATTATGTAGATAAACCATCTGGCCGAACTGTATTCGAATTTATTACGCCAAATGATCTACCGACGTACTGGATCGCTTATGAAAGCGTTGATCTGATGGTTCTACACCAAGTTCGGTTGAACGATCGTTACTTCCCGCCTGCTAAGCAAGCGGCCATCTTGGATTGGATCTGCCGTGGAGGAACCTTATTACTATCACTTGATAATGATCAAAAGTCTCACTTTCTTTCGCCTTTTATCAAAATGAAACCCTTCCTACAATCATCAAAGGTTGATCTATATGCTATAGGACATGGTCGTTTGGGTATTCTCCCATACGACTTTGAAGACATGCTAATCGAGTTTGGGAACAGTTTTTTTTTAGATTATTCGATTTCACCGAGAAATGCAGAAGTTCAATACGAGCCTTTCCGTCGACATCAAGAACAAATTCATCAGTATTTAAAATCTTTCAAACCTAGCTCTTCGTCGCTGATACGATACTTAGTCATTGTTTTTTCATTTTATTGCTTACTGATATGGTGGGTTCATCACCAAACATATCAGAAATATTTAATCTTATCGATTCTGATTCCGTTCTTATTCATATTGATTCTGGTCTTTCCGTTTACGCCGGATCAAATTAGTGTTAGCCACTTTTCTATTGCTACTGTATACGGACAAACAGAGCGTATACATCTAAAAACTTATCTAGGCTTGATTAGCAAGAAGAGAACTGAGATACGATTAAAACTACCCAAGCATTCGGCAATTCAAAGTCAGAGTCAAGAATCTGAGACTCCACTTATTCAAATTGGGGATGAGTCTTCGGTTCAAGTGACTTGTGATCCATGGCAAATGCAGGTCATAGAAGCAGAGGTGTTTTTGGACTTGAAAAAGGAAGATCAAAAAATATTATTGAAAGATCTATCCGCTGGGTGGCGAATTTCGGACAAAAAGGCCGAGTTGATTGAAAGTAGAGGAGCGGCGAAAGATGTTATTCCATATCGTCAATTTCAAGATGAATTTTATAGGACATCAATCACAAGTAAGCTGACTGACCGACAGGTAAAGTATGCTCGAATTATTAGTAAGCAAAATTTGATTAGGCACTTATTTGAGGAACCCAATACTACAATCATTGGTTGGGCGACTTTACCACCTGAACTTTTCCCCTTGAAATCTCCAGATCGAATTCTGATCGAAATCGAACGAGAAGACAACCTTGTCATTGCCTATCCTTAGAATTGTGTGGACTAATTCCAGATCACTATCATTCTAAATAGTTGTTGTGATTGACTTGTAATTAGTAAGGTCAGAGTTAATCTATAACAAATTTAAAATTGCTGTTTCTATCTAATAACAAACCACGTATAGGAATTTGCTGGTACCTCTACTAACAATTCAATGCAAAAACAACGGTCAAGTTGATGAATAACTGGTGGCTGGTCTTGATAGCTTACCTCAGCTGAATCAGTTAAGCCTGTGTAATAAAGTGGTAAATAAATCTCTTGCTTAATGGAATTAGGAGTTGGATTAAAGACTGACAAAAATCCTTTTTCATCCAGGTCCGAATTCACGTGTAGCATGTAGTCGAGAGTCCGGCCGTTTGCTCGACGTAAGTGAATTAAGTCAGATTCCAAAATGTGCCTATATTTTTTGTACAGGTCTACTAAACGTTTAACCATATCTCTCGTTTGCTCTGTATCGTATAGCCGTAACCCACGGTACACCGCTTGCACTCCTTGCAGAAGGTTACTAGCTAACATGATCTCATAGTGATCCAGATGATCCTCTAAAGGTTCAATAGTAGCATCAGCACCTCCACCATGGTACTGCGTTAGTGGCACAAACATCCATCCCATGCTAGGTGTTTTTTGCCATGTACCATCGAAGATATTCTGGCGAGTATGAATCTGCTGTTGTATCCGTGGAAGAGACCAATTAACTTCTCGGTAACCCATCCCAGCCTCGTTAGCCCCACTAAGATAGTAGTAGTCTGGTACACGAATATAAATCCCTTTTTCTCTCTGCGACTTATAAAAATCAGTGATGATTCGCCATTGAACCCACTGTGAGTCTATAGAACCTTTTTGAAGGGGTAATCGTTCTGCCGCATCAATATCCCCAGGATACGAGCCATCGTGTGTAAACTGGAGGAAACCTGTATTTTCGAAGAAAGTTCGTAAGCGGTGAAAGTAAGTTTGACCCCAATTTGAAGCTAAGGCTGGGCAGTAACCGTGTGTCTGACCTCCCGGTTCACCTGTTTTTGGATTAACAATATTCTCTCTATCTGGTTGTATACGCCGACTCGACAGTAGAGAATATCCTCCTATAGCAATACCTTTATCCGTCGCGTAATCAACGAATGATCGGTACTTTTGGTAATTTTTATCGGAATTGTCTTCCATATCTATACCACTACCAAAACTGAGGCTCAGCATCTCAAATCCGCATTCACTGGCTTGATCAATAGCTCGATAAACCGTTTCTGAGTCAGTACTTACAACGTGTAGAATAAGTGGGTTTTCCGTTACCCAAGGAGCAATAGTCCGATATAGTTTTTTCAGAGCTAGCCCACATCGCTCTCGATCAGTGCTATCGTAAACTAATTCAAAGGTATGAAAAGATTCCCACGTTTGGCCTACGGCCAAATCCTGATTTGGACCTAATTGTGGTTTTACATGTAGTAGGCAAGGATTCTGTAAATCATAGTTGACCTGTGTCTTAAAATCAATATCCGTTAGCCAATGTATGCTGTGCCGGCTGCTATTCTTATGTGAAAAACCACCAAATGCATAATCTGTTTCTACATGTATATTCGGAGGTGCAATCGGTACTTCTCTCCACTCAACTGGATCTTCATAGGGGGTTAAGGCTAATATCTCTGACACGAACTGGTCAATCACAAAAGGCCGTGTGCCGTGGTTTTCTACCGTTAGCCATTTAGATAAAGCTGGTATACCATCGTAAAGTTCATAATGAACGGTTAATTCAAAATATGGATCAGGAGATAAGAATTCGAACGATAATCTGATACCTTTGGGTGGCCAATCAGAATTTGGCGCGTGGTGGCGATTTTTGGGCCAACCGAATCGAGGGATTGGTTGGCTAACGTCCCAGTTAGATAATTTTAGCGCAGATGGTTCGACAACCAATTCTTCAATGATTGATTCAGTTAAGTAAGCCAAGTTAGATTGGCCCATCAGGCCACCAACCTGATAGGTCTCACCGTTGATTGTTACTTCAGCTTCCGGTTTGACTGCCCTCAGGAGCGTCTCGCCAGTCATGAGATTATCAAAAGATATACAAGCCAAATTTGGCTCTAATTTCCATCCCCTACTAATCAAACCGTTGGTCAAAAATAGTCGTGAACCAACATGATCTACGGAGGCCTTAAAAGATTTGCTATTAATTATCCAATCTGTAGACCGTAGGCAAGTAAGCATGATCGGTTTTACCTCAGCTTTCCCGTGCTCTCATATGAGTAAAATCAATTAATTGGTAAAAATTTTAAATAGTGTCAATTAACCCAACTTTTCGGAGATCTTCTAGTATAATTTGCTCCAATGAGTTTTGGTTATTAGTTTGCAAATAAGTAATACTATGTTTCTGACAGAAGTTCTGTATCTGGTTGAGGAAATGTTCCAAGTTTTTCCTATAGGTAGACAAGGATCTTTGTGTAACTGAGACATCTTTACTTTTCTGCGTTTCGACATCAACCAATTGAGCCTCTCCGGAAAGGTCTGGGTCTAGTTCCTCTGATGACAAAATCTGGATCAGTATTACTTCGAATTTCTGGCCAACTAGTAAAGTGAGCATGTCTTGGTATGCTGAGTGATCAAAAAAATCAGAAATTAGAATTACTAAACCTGGTTGGTTTAGTTCAGTAAACTGCTGTAGGCATGCGGCTAAGTCTAAAGAGCCCAAGTTTGACAAGCCTGCCATTGCGGAAGCTGATAGATGAAAAAATTCAGGTAACCCGTAAATGGCAGAAGAAATCGGGGTCAAATTCTCTTGGCAGGCATATAACTGAACATGATCGCTATTGTTTAGTACTACGTAGCTAAGTGCAAGAGCAATATTTCTGGCTAAGTCAATTTTTTTTGGTGTGCCAAAGTCCATTGAAATACTACCATCAATTAACAGAGAAACTGTCAGGTCAGATTCAAATTGAAAAACCTTGACAAAACTACGTCCTGAACGAGCATACAGATTCCAATCAACATGGCTAAGCTCGTCCCCTGGCTGATACGCTCGATAATCAGCAAATTCTAAACCAGAGCCATGCATGGTACTTTGATGTTCTCCTTTAAACTTGCTACTAAAGCAAGATTTGGATTGTAACTTTAGCCGACTTAGTTGGGCTAGAAGTTCTTTAGGCAGACTCACGAAAAAATTTTTGCCTCATTTTAATACTATTTTTATTTTTTCAGAAATATCAGAGACAAAGTGCATTCAGTATGCATTACACCATCTGTCGCATTAGTATGGGGAACATTGAAATTGCTGAGTATATGAAACCAATACGGCTCAAAATGTCTTTTTTAAATCTGGAAAGCCATTTCAAACAAGTATTATTGTGCTTCGAACAATACTAAATTCTGCACCAAATTACCATTTACATGAAACTTAGGTCTGGTTAGAGAATATATAGTCAAAAACATTCTTGGTCTGTTTTTTCTATTAATTAGACCCAGTGATCTTAAGCATAAGACAAGAGTATGAAAATACCCAACAAACCACCACAGTTTTCGAAACAAAATCTCTTATTCTTACTTGTAGTGAGACTGAGAGATAATAAAGAGTCTAACCTGCAAATTCCGGAAATCAAAAGGCTAGATCAGGAAGAGAAACTCATAAGGGATATCTAATAGTTCTTGTCGGGATTCAACTAATTCATCATTCACAATTTTAATTAGCTTTTTTGGCTTCGGTTACACAACAAGTACACCGATACTTTTCTTGCAACTTTATTTGGCGTACGTGTTGAACTTCGAAGACTAACTTTGAGCAAAAAGTGGTTGCAAATATTGAATTGACTGATCCAGCCATTTACGTAGATCATCCAGCGAGCGGTGTGGAGTTGAATGTAAATCCAACATAGCCATTGAGGCGTTACTAATATCAGATGCAACTTCGGCTAGAGCTTCAAACTCAATATCTCCTTGTCCCGGGATTTGTTGATCATCCAACGTTGGCATTTGTCCTCGCTGACAATCTCGGAGGCTAAAACAACAAACAAAATCCTTCAATCGATCTAAGCTCTCAATAGGATCGAGTTCAGGTTCTGCGAACCATAGCTGGCTTGCGTCGAAGTTAATGCCGACCCAATCTGAGTCAACTGACTGTGTAAACTTGGTTGCTGTTTCCAACGAATACACTGACTTACCAAAATAAGGCTTGATCATGATTTTGATTTCAGCTTGGGCTGCCAGAAGGGAACTACGATTTACTGCATTCAGCATCCAACTAAACGCTTCATCATTGTCAGACAATCCGGCTGATTCAATAGCGATTGCTCGCAATCCCATCATGTGGCAAACTTCAACTACTCTATCAAACTCAGGACTACCAATTTCGATCCCGAAAGTCCCACTCAAAGA
Organism: Candidatus Poribacteria bacterium; assembly: GCA_036339735.1. GTDB lineage: Bacteria > Poribacteria > WGA-4E > WGA-4E > UBA9662 > TMED15. The sequence goes on along the minus strand of JAYZAL010000086.1, from coordinate 30,801 downwards.
TCCAATCTTTAGACCAAAAAGCGAAATTTTTCTTTTCAGGTCAGTATAGTATGACGAAGGGCGTCCTAGTTGGATCAATGGGTGGCTCAGAGGTCCTACTGGCTGTGAAAAAAGATCAATATTTTCATAGCCAGCTTCCACGATAAGAGGTAAAATTTCGTCTAGAGAATGACCAGCAAAAAGTTGTGTGTTACAGCCCAAAATAGCCATCTAATTCAATTCTTCGTCGACGTTTTGCAGCGTATTGTCCAAAGGCAAACGCTTACCCATCATTATCCATTCGTCGGAATAACCAAGCTTATGGTAAAAATTGATCGCTCGTTGATTGTAGGAGCTGACATTTAGCATCATGAACTCATGACCCATCCTTTTAACGTAGCCTTCGGCAGCCTCAATCAGGGCTGTAGCTACGGCTCCCCCCCAGTAGTCTTCCTCAACTGCTAAATCACATAAAAAACCTTGTCGCTCCGGCCGAAAATCGTCCTTAGCTTCAGCAATTACTATTACATAACCGATTGGCTGATCTTGTTCATCCACGGCAACGTAAGTCCTAGAGATGGGAACATTCTGTAAAAAAACAACCTTCTCGTTATACCAATTTTCCATGCGCTCGATCTGCTGACTTTGAGTTAGTTCAGCTAATCTTTGACGAGGAATACTCGCAGTAAGCTGCGAGCGGCGGATGCGGTCTAGGTGTGGCTGGTCTGCAGATTCAAAAACTCTAATATTGAAATTCATTTAATCCAATCCTACAAAAGAATTCGATCACTTGTCAAGCCAAAATAAAGGCTGAGTACTAAGAACAGAAGAGTCGTGTAATTGAAACTGTTATTAGACTATGATAGAATAATCACTTAGGGCTTCGTGAGAAAAATACAAACAACTGCGCAGGATAATTGTGGAATGAAAAATCGGACACTTTTCCTCTGGCTGTCTATTTGGGCGGCTTTATTTCTTTTTGTCGACCAAGTTGATAGTCGCCCGGCTGTGACTCGAGTTACGGTTCGACCCCGAGAAGATGGTCTTGTGGAAATCGCCTACGATGTGGAGGCCAAAAGCCATTTAGCAGTAACAGTTCGAGTCTCGAATGATAGTGGTGTGTCTTACAAAGTACCAGTTCAGCTAGGTAGTCTAACGGGTGATGTTGGAGACAATGTAAAGCCAGGTGACGGGAAAAAAATTTTATGGAATGCCTTGGCAGATCAGCCGAATATCAATAGCTCTGGCTATCGAGTCAAAGTTATAGCGGCTGAACAAGTTGATGGAATGGTACTCGTCCCAGGTGGTACTTTTATGATGGGTAATAACCAAGGATTGCTGGACGAGCAACCAGCCCGGGAAGTCAGTGTTGACACGTTCTTAATCGACAAATACGAAGTAACCAATCAACAGTTTGCTCGATTTCTAAATGCAAACGGAAAGAATGAAGACGAAGATGGAAATATGCTAGTTGACTTGACCGACCCCGATGTCCGTTTGCTAACAATTGATGGTCAATTTCGGGCATCTACTGTTTTTGCCGATCATCCGGTTACAGAAGTAACTTGGTATGGAGCTACTGCCTATGCTAAATGGGCCGGTAAGCGGCTACCCACGGAGGCTGAATGGGAATATGCCGCCCGTGGATACGACGAGCGCATCTACCCCTGGGGGGATGTGGAAATAACTTACCAATACACCAACTATCAAGGAAATTTAGGCAACACTGAAAAGGTCTATCAGTACCCAAAAGGTCGTAGTCCATTTGGCTTATATAACATGAGCGGGAATGTTTGGGAGTGGGTGGTTGATGCCTACGATGCTGATTTCTATAGCTTGGCCCCGAGTAGCAAAAACCCAGTTAATACCTCCGACTTTTCCAACCCGGTAAATAGAGTCTTGCGTGGTGGGTCGTGGTACAGTTCTGCGAAAGAAGTAACTTGTACAAATCGATCGTATCAACCCCCGAGTGAAGCAGGTAATAGTATTGGTTTTCGCTGTGCAGCTTCAATTGATCTGAACTAAAGGATAGACCCACGTTATGTCTAGCTTCTACATTACGACCCCCATTTACTATGTCAACGCCGAACCTCACATTGGTCATGCCTATACCACAATTGCATCAGACGTGTTAGCTCGCTATCAACGCTTGAAGGGTAATTCTGTCTATTTTTTGACGGGCGTTGATGAACATGGAATCAATATTCAGAAAGTAGCAGACCAGAAAGGGGTTTCACCACAAGATTACTGTAACCAAATAGCTCCAACCTTCACCCAACTTTGGCAAAAACTCAATATATCTAATGACGCTTTTATTCGAACAACGAGCGATCTACACAAATCAGGCGTAGCAAAATTTTTCACTCAACTTTATCAGTCAGGAGATGTCTATCAAGGAAAATACGAAGGACTGTACTGTCAACACTGCGAACGTTTTTTCACGGAAAAAGAATTGGATGAGAATGAACTCTGCCCCATTCATCGAAAACCTGTTGATAAGGTAGTTGAGGAAAACTATTTTTTTGCCTTAACTAAATATCAAGATCAGCTAATCGATTTCATTGAGTCAAACCCTTCTTTCATTGAGCCTGCTAGTCGCCGTAACGAGATTATGGGGGTTTTGAAGGGCGGATTACAAGATGTAAGCATCTCTCGTTCTTCAGTTGATTGGGGAATACCCCTTCCATTCGATTCGGAACAAAATATTTACGTGTGGGCCGAGGCTCTGGTTAATTACATCACAGCACTTGATTATCATTGCGATGGAGCTAAATTCAAACAGTTTTGGCCTGCGAGTGTTCATATGATGGCAAAAGAAATAACTCGGTTTCATGTTATCATTTGGCCTGCGATGTTAATGGCTGTAGGACTGCCTCTGCCAAAGCAGATTTTTGCTCATGGTTGGTTAACCAAAGATGGGGAAAAAATCAGTAAAACTACAGGTAATGTTATTGATATGGACAGCTTAATCGAGGAATTTGGACTAGACCCGTTTCGTTATTTTTTTATGCGGGAATTCAGCTTTGGCAATGACGGAGATTATACATATCAGCGCCTAGTTACTCGTTATAATTCTGATTTAGCCAACGATTTGGGAAATCTGCTAAGTCGAGTGTTAGGACTGCTAAATAAGCATTTTGATACACTTCCTGAGCCTAGTGGCCAAGCAGAAATGATTGATGATGAAATTAAGCAAATGGCCAAAATGACCACTGAACGCTTAGACGGACTAATGGACCAGATTTCTTTGGATATGGCACTAGAAACAATTTGGAAGTTTGTTCGCCGTATTAACAGATACATCCAAGAAACAAAAGCTTGGTCCCTTAAAGATCAAAAAGTGCGTATGGGTACAATCTTGTATAATGCGATGGAGTCATTGCGCGTAATTTCGGTTTATCTGACACCTTTCATGCCACAGGTCGCTGCTAAAATTCAGACCCAGATTGGCGTTGACCCTAACCTGCAAGATCTAAAATCAGTGGAAAAGTGGGGAGGGTTGGACAGTGGTCTGCCAATTGCCAAAACTGCTTCTCTATTTCCTCGGAAAGAATCAAAAAAATCAGAACCAACAGAACTAGTCTCTTTACCAGCCAAAGAAACTATACAAAAATCAACCGATAATCTAATTACAATCGAACAAGTTAAAAATCTGGAATTAAGGGTCTGTCAAGTTGTATCAGCAGAAAAGATCGCCAACTCTGATCGGTTACTTAAATTGCAAGTTGATTTGGGTAAAGAAAAAAGGCAAGTTGTAGCCGGGATTGCACCAACCTATACGCCAGAATCGGTAATCGGAAAACAGGTCGTCTTGGTAGCAAACCTTCAAGCAACTAAAATTCGAGGTGTCGAATCGCAGGGAATGTTATTAGCTGCAGTTCGAAAAAAGGATTTATCATTGCTGACTATGGATCAAGCTATCAAAAATGGCACCCGCATATCCTAATTGGTTGGATACAGATATTTTTGAGATTTGACCTATTTTGTTCCCGTTTGTAACTGTTTAGAAGTCTAGGTCGTTCTATCGATAGCAGGTAATTTGTATCTTTTGGCTCATGTTTTATACCTCATAACAAATATAGGTAGGAGCTATTTTGGTGAATATGCCCGAGGTCGCTATTGATTCCCTTTCTTCCGCTGAATGTCTGGCATTGCTCGAAATCAGCCACACCATTAATTCTACTCTGGATATTCAACAGATACTCAATTCGACCCTACATCAACTATCGACGGTTATAGAAGCGTCTGCGAGTACTATTTGGCTTTCTTCTCATTTGGCATGCCCAAAGTCAACAGTTGATGAATATCTCTATGTCGCAGCAGCAACAGGTGAAAAAAGTGAACAGATAAAAGACATACATGTAGAAATTGGGCAAGGCATTGTTGGCCGAGTAGTTAAGAATGGCCAATCGACTATAGTCGATGACGTTAGCCAAGATCGACAACACGCAAAAGATATTGCTGATCAACTTGATTTTGAGGTACTGACAATGATGTGTGTTCCGATTACATATCGAGATCAAGTAATTGGTGCCATCCAGGCTCTTAACAAATTTAAGGATCGCGGTTTTTCACAAAAGGACTTATTTTTAACTCGTATGGTGGCTGACGCCACAGGTATTGCTCTCTATAACGCTGATCTCCACTTGACGGTTCAAGTCGAAAATCGAGAACTTAGGCGAAGCTTAGGTAGTCAGCATATTCAATTTCGAGATATTATCGCCGTTAGTCCTAACATGAAGCATTCCATTGAATTATCAGCTAGGGTAGCTGGAACCCCGACTACCACTCTGTTGAGAGGTGAAAGCGGTACCGGAAAAGAATTGGTCGCTCATGCTATCCATAATGCCAGTCCTAGAGAGAGACAACCCTTTATTCCTGTGAACTGTGCTGCTTTGCCCGATACATTGTTAGAAGCTGAGCTTTTTGGGCATGAGAAAGGAGCTTTCACCGGGGCAGATTCATTGAAAGAAGGTCGATTTGAGCTAGCAAATAATGGAACATTGTTCTTGGATGAGATTGGCGATATGAATTACGAAGTTCAAGCCAAACTCTTGCGAGTGCTTCAAGATCAGGAATTCTACCGTGTGGGTGGTACCAAGCCAATTCAGTGTGATGTACGTCTGATTGCTGCAACCAACCAAGATTTAGAAGCAAAAATACAAGATGGAACCTTTCGTGAAGATTTGTACTATCGTCTCAATGTAATTGAAGTCTTCCTACCTCCGCTTCGAGAGCGTATTGAGGATATTCCGAGCTTAGCTGATTTCTTCTTACAACGATTCGGCCAAGAAATGAAACGACCAAAAAAATGTTTCTCAACAGCTGCACTAGAAGCAATATTGACTTATTCATGGCCAGGAAACGTACGAGAATTGCAGAATGTAGTAGAACACGCTGTCGTTCTAGGTAAGGACGTCGAAGTGCAAGTAGAAGACCTACCAGCTCGTTTTAGTAATACTGACCCAGAAGAAGTCGCTCGCTATCAGTCGGCAACACTTGATCTTGCTCAGAGAGCTTTCAAACGACAGTACGTAACTCATGTTTTACAACAAACAGAAGGAAACCGCTCACGCGCGGCCAAAGTCCTCGATATTCAACGAACTTATCTTTCTCGTCTCATCAAAGAGTTGCAAATTGATGGTTAACGCAGAACGCAGGTTTTTCTAACCTACAAGGAAGGCAAAAGTGGCGATGACAGAAGAAGAACGATTTCGGTTTGATTTGACAGGTTTTTTACTTCGTCCTGCTGTCCTAAACGCGGAGCAGGTAGGTAACATTATTGATCAAATCGACCGAATTAAACACAATCCTGATTCACTCTCTCCAGAACATCGGGAAGTTCCAGGTGGGCCATCAAGTGTCACTATCGACCATCCAGAAGTGATTGACATCCTCCATGAGATAATTGGTCCAGATATTCGAATGGAGAGTACTTCCTATATCTGGCGAAAAAAAGGTCAGCAACACGGAGGACTCCACGGTGGAGGCCCCAACCAGATCGACCAGATTTTTGGTTATCGATCACAGAACGGAAAAATTCGGGCAGGGATGGTACGAGTGATCTTTGAGCTCACAGATATATCCAAAGGAGACGGTGCTACCTGTTTTCTTTTAGGTAGTCATAAGGCAAATTTTCCGATTCACTCTAACCATCTGAGCTTAGAAAATGGGAAACAAAGTGAATTTTTATACAGCTACGATTGCCCAGCGGGTAGTGCTATTTTTTTTACCGAAAATTTGTGCCACGCAGGACCAGTTTGGAAAAGAAATACACCACGTGTCGCAATTTTGAACGCCTATTCGCATTTGGCAACTCATTGGCACAGGTTAAAAATTGCACCAACTGTTCTCTCGGGTTTATCCCGTCAGAAACAAGCTTATTTCAGACAACCCTGGATCGCCGATTTCCGTACTCAGCCTGCCACTCATAATACAATAGAGCGGTTTTTGGATAACGAAGAACCTCCTATCGATACTAATCATCAACCTTGATCTGGTAGTAAATTTAGTAAAGTCTGGGCCAATTTTTCGCCAAATTCCTCATCGTTTATGTGATTATCCATTTCGATGACTTCAACGACTGACTCATCTAGTCCAGACTTTAGGCTGTTTATCCAAGCGGTTTCCGCTTCTGGAGAATAAAATGGCTGGTCTGTTTTGTCGATAGCAGAAACGCCATGTTTGGGAATTAGAACTCGGGTTGGACCTTGGGCAAGAAGTAGCTTTTGTGCCATAATCTGACCTAGTTGAGCATTTTCCTCAGCCGTAGTTCGCATTAGTGTAACATTGGCGTTGTGTTGATAAAATTGTCGATTCTTGAATCGTTCTGGAATGGTATCCCGCGGGCCGAAGTTCACCATATCTAGGGCGCCTGGAGCAACTACTTGTGGAATAGAATTTCTACCAGCTGCCTCTAGCCGATCTGGCCCCGCACTCAATACACCACCTACTAATTCGTCAGCTAGTTCCGTGGTAGTAACATCTAATACTCCGGTAATAAAACCACCTCGAATCAGATCTTCCATAGCTTTACCACCTGAGCCCGTTGCGTGAAAAACTAAAACCTCATACCCAGCTGCTTCCAATATTGTTCTGGCTTTAGTAACACAAGGTGTAGTTACACCGAACATGGTGGCTGCGATCAATGGTTTTTCATTGACAGGTTCAGAGATAGCCTGAACCATTCCAGAAATTGCTCCAGCGGCATTCGTTAAAATTTGGCGGGTAATGGAGTTAATACCAGCAATATCAACTACAGAATAAACCATAGTAATATCTTTGGTTTGCACATAAGGACTAGTATCGCCAGAAGCTAAAGTGGAAACCATTACTTTGGGAATACCAACGGGTAGGGCTTGCATGGCTGAAGTCCCGATAGTCGTACCCGCTGAGCCACCAAGCGAAAGGATACCATTAATTTTGCCACGTTGGAATAGGTTGGAGACTATCGCTCTCGCTCCTTTTGCCATAGCAGTTACACTATGACCTCTGTCTGCTTTCTGGCGCAAAGCTGATAAACCCATTCCTGCAGCTCGGGCGACTTCTTCCGATGTAATATCTGGCTGGAACGTCGATTCTCCAATAATACCAGTGTTAACACAAATAGTACCTAACCCATTGGATTCAATCTGGTTTTTGACGTATTGAAATTCAGCACCTTTGGTGTCGAACGTACCGACTAAGCAAACAGCCATTTTTCACTCCTTTAGTATATAAAATGTTTTTCACCAATCTGGCAAATCTATATAAATCTTGTTGCTACAACTAACCCCCAATATAGTTCGAATCTCGACCTAATATTTCATACCTTTTCTTTTAGGTTGTGATTAGCAAGTTGATCAACTTTACTTAAATCAGTTCCTTAATCAGCCAATAGTATACCTGCAAATAGACTGATACAATTCCAAAACCGATTAATTTTGTACTAACAACAATTGATTCTTTTCCAAAGAATGTGACACAACTCGTCTAATTCTCATCCTTTGACTTTTTTTAAATACTAGATTGCTGATACTGAGACGACTCCAACCATTTAGGGTTAATGTTTATACCCCAGCCAGGTTCGGATGGTATCTGAACTTTTCCGTCTACAACACTTAAATTTGGATCAAACAATTCTTGTGTCCAAGCAGTTGGTTCAATGGAAAATTCGACGTAGTTACCGGCATTCTGAATTGCTCCCATCAGATGTAACGAGAAAATAGTTACCAAAGATAAGTTAGCCGAATGTGGTATGCATAGTTTGCCTTTTTCTCTAGCCATTTCAGCGACTCGTAATGTCCGTTCTATTCCCCCAATGTAACAGATATCAGGCTGAACAATATCGACTGCATCTATCTCTATCATTCGCTTCCAAGTCGGAAGCCAGCAATCTTGTTCACCACCAGTCACGTCTAATTCGAGTGCAGCGGTGACTTCAGCTGTCCAGTCTAATTCCCAGTAAGGACAAGGTTCTTCAAAATGACAGACACCGTTATCTTCTAGCATTCGCCCCACATCAATAGCTTTTTGCGGCGAATAACAACTGTTAGCATCGACTAGTAGGGCTGTTTCTTCTCCGATAGCTTCTCGGACACTGGGGACTATGGCCTCCGTTCGTCCTTCCCAATAATCGTGATCGTGTCCACAAACACTGCCGATACGAATTTTGAAAGCGGTATAGCCAAACTGATCCTTGAGTTGGTATAAACGTTCAGCTTCGTCATCAGGCGTAATATCACGACGCATACTTGAGCCATAAACAGGAAAACATCGATGTTCTCCACCTAATATCTCACAAACACTTTGTTCTTCTGTTTTACCTTGTAAGTCCCAAAGTGCGGTTTCCAGTCCTGTTAAAGCTCGACAAACGTAGCTACCGGGGAACTTGTAGGTAACATCCATCACATGGTCAACCAAAGATGAGATATCGAAAGCTTGTTTACCTAGAGCATGGGGGGCGATCTGCCTATGAAGAATAGTAGCGCTAATATCCGAATTGTAAGGCGCTATTTGCCCCCAACCACTTGCACCACTATCAGTAGTTACACATACTAGACTAACATTCGTTTTGGTATAAGTTTCAATTTTTTGAATATTCAAAATATTTATTTACTCTAATTAGTCAGATATAGCTTAGGTTCAGATATGAGCTGTGATAATTCATCCCATTCAAAAGTCAGCAAGTTTGCAGCCTGACCAACTTTGATTTTTCCCATTTTATCTTTCAGACTCAAGAGTTCCGCTGGCATCTGGGTAGCCAGAGAGACAGCTTGGGGGAGTTCAATTTGACAAAAACGAACAGTGTTTTCGATACCCTTGATCAGTGTTAGAGCTGATCCTGCAAGATAATTAGTTCCGTAGAGCTTAACACATTTATCAGTTGTTAGTTCAACCTCATGATTGGTGAATTTGTAACGACCAGGCTTCATACCAGCTAGATGAACAGCGTCACTAATTAGAATAGTCTTCCTAAGTCCCTTGACGCGAATCATTGATTTGACGACGTTAGATGGCAAATGATGACCATCGACGATTAGGCTGGCAAAGAGGCTGTCGTCAGCCAGTTGATCCCAAATATAGTTGGGATGCCGACGAATCAGTGCATGAGCAGCATTACCTAAATGGGTTGATAATTTAGCTCCAACAGAAATGGCATTTTGAATCTGTTCTGTCGTAGCGTTAGTATGACCAATCCCAACTATCACATCACTGGCCACTAGCTTTTCGATAAAAGGTAAAGCACCTTCAACTTCTGGGGCTAGCGTACAGATCTTAATTTTTCCATGAGCGATGTCTTGCCAACGTCGAAATTCATCCCAATTCGGAGGTCGCACATGTCGTTTAGGATGCGCTCCTCGTGGACCTTCGATAGAAGAGATGTACGGACCTTCGATATGAATGCCCAAAATTGCTCGTTCAATACTTCGATCTTGGCTAGCTTGATGGATCGCAGCAATCGCCTGTGCTATCCGTTGAGAAGAACCTGTAATGATTGTCGGATAGAGATAGCCAGTTCCCGTCTCATGAACTGATTGCACCATTTGAGATACATCATCTGCTGTAGTACTTTCAGCATTAAGATCGTAACCACCAAAACCATTGATTTGAATGTCTATGAGTGGTCGAGAAATCCAAGTACGACTTGGTTCTATGTTGGGTTGGGGAACAATCGAATAAATCTGCCCATTTTTAATTTCCAGCTCGACATTTTCAGCTGAATCGACTAACCGACCAACTATTTTCAATTCTTTCCTCCATAAACCCAGGTGATTCTATCACAACCACTATTTTTTGACGAATCAAGGCGGAAGAAGAATCAGACCTTTAGCCGTATTTGACAGCAGTTAACGTTAAACCTTTAGCTGGAGCTGATGTACCAGCTAACGAACGGTTTCGATTGGCAATAATGCGTTCCATTTCTTTGGCTGCATTCTGGTGTTGCAGGATTTTCAGGATGGTACCTATGATCGCCCTGACCATGCCGCGCAAAAAAGCATCGGCCTGAATGGTAAAGATTACTAAATCATCTGTTCTTGTCAGATTAGCTTCAAAAACATTACAGACTGGATTGAGCCTTTCGCTCCCTTTTTTTTGGAAAGCAGCATAATTGTTTCTGCCCACCAAAGTTTGACAAATCATCTCCGCCTGTTCTAAGCATATATGCCTGGAAATAAAAAAGGTATTCTTACGTTGAAAAGGACAAGGATAAGGCCGGTTCAGAATGGTATATCGGTAACACCTACGGGTGGCCGAGAAACGAGCGTGAAAGCTATCTTCAACCTCCGATACTTCTGAAATAACAATATCGTCAGAGAGGTTCGCATTGATAGCACGTTGGATGATATCGGTAGACATATTAGTATGACTTACAAAGTTAGCAACCTGCCCTGTAGCATGAACCCCCTTATCGGTTCGGCCCGCCCCGATAACCGAAACAGGATGGCCAATTATTTTAGTAAGAGCATCGTTAATTTTAGCCTGAATAGTAGGTTGGCTGGGCTGGATTTGCCAACCATGGTAGTTTGTACCATCGTAGGCTATGGTTAACTTTATATTACGACCAGAAGATATCAATTTTTTTGATCTATCAATACAAGCTTTTGATACGTCCCCATTGGACTGGTGTATGGGCAGCGTTAATATTCATAGTTTTAGTGAAGGTTAATTGCCCCAACTGATCAGCTGACTTTCTGGACCATCCGACTTTTTGCCGAACTGCATTTCCATCCACATCGTGATAAAAAATAGCAAAATGAGCTTGGTCTCCCTTGTTTGGCTTCGCCTTCAAACTCAGTCGAAATTCAAAAGATTTACCAGTCTTGCTCCAAGAAAATAGTGTATTGAGTGTCGAATTTTGTTTCATATCATCGCTACCAACAGCCACCAAGTATTGACTTTTTTCGTTTTTCTTTCCAATCTTGTCGAAGTCAAAATGGATTTCTAACCGATCTCGTTTTAGAATATCCTTCTGCTTGGTGGTGAAGTAGTTATCTTCCAGTCTAACGGCTAAGTAAAGAGCATCATTATGCCAAACACTGGCAAATAATCCTTCAAAGTTATCTTTCTGATTCCATATTTGTTTTTTTTCGCAGTCCCACTGTAGCCTTTCCAGCTTGGCCCTCTTCCAAGCTGGATCATCTAAATAACCATCAATAACAGGAGCTATTGAAACTCGCTCCACTTTATACATAGGATTTGTACTTTCTGAATTTACCTGAGAAACACCATTTCTAACTATAAATAAAACTGAAGCATACGCTATAAAACAGAAGATTCGAGCTATAGATCGTCGTGCTAAGCAAGGCTTTAGTATCTGAACAATCAAAAATAGAACTTCCGGCCTTAGGTATTTAATCAATTACTTAGTTGCAAATTGAGTGTGTGACGAGCTAATTCTTACAATTTATTTTAATAAAATCATCTTTTTTGTTTGGTACAAATCATCAGCTATCAGTGTATAAAAATAAACTCCACTAGTAACAATCTCACCTAAATCGTCCCGACCGTCCCAGTAGATGGCTTGATCGGTTGTGGTATACAACCCCATCAACTGGTATCCAACCTCTATTTGCCGTACCACTTGTCCATTGACATCGTATATTATCAGACTAACACTGGACGAATGGGTCAGTTGATATGGAATCCAAGTTTCTGGATTAAAAGGGTTGGGGAAATTGGTTAGTAGCTGACTCTCTTTTGGTAAATGACCATTAGCGGTCATCCACTGACGTAGTAATTGGGCAGCCAGTGAATGTTTCGATGATTCAAGTTGTACTAACGCTAATTTTAATTGGTCAATTTGGTCCGTAACAATAGTTGGTGCAGAAACGGTAGTGGTGGTTTCACCAAAGTGGGATGCTACCGCCACCAAATCAAAGATATCAACCGAACCATCCCTATTTACATCACCGGATAATCCAACTTCTGTTTGCCCAAATTCCGAGGCCACCGTGACCAGATCAAAAATATCTACCGTACCATTTCCGTTTACATCCCAAGGAAACACCTCAACATATGAGAAAGTAGTCTCAACTCTCTGCCCATCAGGGTTAATTACTATTAGTGGGACATCACCCACTATGTTAGATTTAGGGACTGTAACTGTAACTTTTTCTTTTCCAATGACCGGCTCAATTCCCGTTTCTTCGCCAAATTGAATTGTGGCTTGACTATCGAAGTTTTCGCCTGTAATAGTTATGATTTTACCGCCAGCGATATCCGCAGCCAATGGTGTAACTGTCAAAATTGTTGGTGGTAACTGAATATAAGTGAACGCTTTAGATAATGTGTCTGACCGACCATCACTATTGGTAACCGTTAGGTCTATCGATCCAACCACACCTACGGGGGTTAGAGCGGTTATTTCATTTTCACTATTGATTGTAGTTGCCACTGCGACATTTTCGCCAATTATCAATGAGGCTCCATCCCGAAAATTAGTCCCGGTAATTTTGATTGGTGTGTTGCCTTCGGTCACCCCTTTGGCTGGTGCAACATCGTTAATTTTGGGCTTAGGATAAATTGTCAAATTGATCTCAGCGACCGCCGCAACAATATCACCTTCGGTCAAAATATGGCTCACATTACTAACGGATTCTCCAGAAACTAATTTGGCATTGACTTCGAATGTTTCTCCAACTTCGGCCACACTACCTGTAAAATCTAAAAAGGTAGCTTGAAAAAACTGCCCGTCAACTAAACCTCTCTGACTGATTTTTCGTTTCTTGTTGGCTATTGTGATTTGTAAATCTTTAAGAGAAATTTGGTCGTCCTGATTTTGGATTTCCCCTTTGACAACCAAGACGTTAGCAGAATAGCTCAATAAGGGAAACCCAACCCCCAGTGACAACATCCAGCCCAAAATGTGAAAGATGAGTTGTTTTTTTTTCATTTGATTCTCCGGTAGGTATATCCTGAAATTTTAAAGACGAATATGATGAAGAGCGTCAGGGTCTTGCCATTGATATTGTTGTTCAATCCACTGGTGAGGCTTAAACGGTATGGCGACTTCATCTATTGGCTTGCCGACAACCTCAATTCGTTCTAAGTCAGCAATCCCAAGACCAATGTCGGTAGCATACTGAAATAACCCAATATCCCAGGGGTTAAATCCCATGGCTTTAGTCGCAACCGCATCAGTCGCAAAGACGTCTGCCCCCGAAACTGCGATATCGAGATCAACCGTGTCTGTTCCACCTGGCCCATCGCCTTGTAAACCAATTGTGCCATCTACGACACCTATATGTGGAGAAAGATGGTGTGCAATCCGAGTCAAATTCATGTTCAAGATCTGTGCTTCTCTGGGTCGTTTCCGCTCACCGTGGGTAGGATAACCATGCATCTTAACACGATCATCTTTGTGTAAAGTTCCCATAATCATGTTTTTTAGTGCTAATGTCACCACATCAACATCATGCGTTTTTGCAACTGCCACAGAAATGGTACAAGGACAATCCAATACTATTTTAGGCATCCTAACCTGATATGTTTGCCAGTCAGCTAAATAAATAACCTCTTCCTGCCAACTATTCTCTTGGTGTAAGTCGATAAGGTGAATTGGCACATCATATTCCTCAAGCAACTTATTGTATCCGAAATTATCGTAAGCCTCACCGGAAAAAGCCTCATTTGCTCCTTCAGCGATCAAAATCTCCTTGGGTGGTATGTCAGTTGAGAGCAAAAAGTCTATGACTCCACGAATAGCGTCAGGATGAGTTGAGGCCAACTGGTTTGTACTGGAAAGGAAATTGGGTTTTAACAAAACTTGGTCGGCAAGCTTTGGTATTAGGCTTTCTTTCACCAACTCTAAAGATTGACGTACATTCTCTTTTCGATCTCCCGTTTGTGCCAATCCAACTCTAGATTTTTGCAACATAGTTTAACCTCTACAATTTAAGTATATTTAGCGAATGATTTTGATGGTAATTTCAGGTGATTCTTGAGTGAAAGGTTGACCGTTAACCATCGCATGACCGGATATTTTCACCTTATAAGTTTTTGTTTCTAATTGTGAGTAAGCAGAAAAGGTTAACGATACTTTATCTTCTTGGTCCTGAATATCGGCATCTGACATGCTTAATCCATCAGGGAAGTTTACCGGAGACAGATCTATGGCACCAGTGAAGTTACCTTGACGAGTCGCACTAATCTCAATAATAGCAGTCCCAACTGGTTTTGTTTGTATTGCAATTTGCTCAATTTCGGTAAGTCCTTCTATTTGTTCAGACTGACTTTTAACAATTGGTAACACGAAACTTTGAATGACAGGTGTAGCCGTAAGCGTGAATGGCGCCTCATCTATGGTTAGTGCAATGACAGCAGAAGATTGGGTAACGGGTTGATTATCGATTGTCGTACTTCCACTGACCGATATAGTATACCGACCTTTTGCGGGTACTACTGGAAATAATTCCCGTGCAACGAAGTTGATACCTCTCAATGAAATTGACGCCTGATTGTGTTCATAAGTAATAGTCGGATCAGATGATATCACGTTGGCAGGTAGACCAATCACAGATAATTTGACCGGTCCAGTAAAATTCGATTGTCGGTCCAGTTTAACATGAAGTTTAGCTGATTTAGTTTGGAGTAAATTAACACTTAACTCTGCTAATGTTAAGCGAAATGGGGCCGCATCGATTACCGTTAAGTAAATTGGCTTGGATTTTTTCACTATACGATCGCCAGCTAAACTACTCGTCGCTGACAGGATAATCTCAGTCCAGTTTAGCTCAGCTGTCTTATCAGCTGACAATGACAATAAAGCCCTGTTTTGATTTGGCTCAACGATAATTTTGCCAGCCGTAATTCCGGGAGGCAAATTTAAAACCGATAGTTGTATTGCCTGATCAAAACCATCAAGTCGTGTCAAACTCACTGGTAAGATGGTACAACTACGACGGCTAACTCTTAATGTATCAGCGTCTACACTAACAAGGAAGTTAGGATTTAAATACCTAGCTTGTAGTCGATAACCGTAGGTTTTCCCTCCACGTCCATTAATGTCCCGTATCTCAATCACGTATTCACCACTTGTTGAGAATGTATGATCAATTACGGCATCAGGCCCAATAGTATCGTCATTGTCAATAACTAAATCACCTTTAGGACCAAAAATTTGTACGACCGCATCTAATTGTGAATTGAGGCGGTCTGCAGTGAGTTCAATTAATAAGCGTTCCTTAGATTTGACTTCAATTTTGTAATAATCGAGATCGTTGGCTGGGTCAATTAAGCCATTTACTATTTGCGACGGTAGAAGTGAATTACTTGTGGCTGATGCATTATTCGGCTCTGTTTCAAGAATTTCGTTGTAACCATTAATCGAAAAAGGAAATTCATTACTTGACATATCGTCAGATGTCGTAACTCGCAACTGTTGGATACCGATTAGAGCAGAAGGTGAAATCGACAACTGCATCGAATTCACACCTTTCAGGTTACGACCAGTTAGAGTAATCGAATTTTCGGAACCTACTTTCCCCCCCAGTGGGAAAATCGCATCGACTCGAGGCAATTCACCTACGCTCAATCGGTAAAAGAACTGTTTCCCACCTCTATAACGTAGGTCTTTCACCTGCAAGATATAATTACCGTCGGCTACAATTTTATACTCAATATTTGCATCTAGGCTAGTACTTGTATCATTTTGGCTTAAAACTACGCCTTTTTCACTATAGATGGTTAAAATTGAATCTAATTTCGAACCTATGTTTATAGCAGACAAATCAAAAATTAAGTATTGGTCTTTTTTTGCCCAAAACTTGAAGGAGTCAACATCACCAGGAGCATCGATTGTTCCGTTAATCGTAACTGGCAAGCTAATTGAATTAGCTGAGTCTATTTCAGGATTAGGTTCTATTTCTGTGAACTCTGGTAGGTCGCTAATAATAAACTGAAGAGCGTTTGAGACACCATTTGGTGTTACGACTCTCAGGGGATGGGTACCAACCGGAGAATTAGCATCAATGAATAGGTTTACCGTTAATTCGTCTTGAGTTGGAATCTCTGCTACCAAACCTTGGCCGCTAAATGAGACAGTAGGATTCCTCTTGACTTTTTCGATGTTAGCTACGATCTGTTCTGAGCCAGTCAAAATTTGACTTGCATCTCGAAGAGATTTGCCTGACAATCGAATAAAAATTTCCGTACCTCGCTGACCAGCCAGAGGCCGAACTGAGATTAATTGAGGACTTTCTTGTGCACTTATTCCAGTGATAGACAAACCAAGGATAAATAGGAAACAACCAAGCCTAAAGTAGTGCCAAGGAAACGGAACAGGCAAGATCATAGTTCTGTTTGATGACAAGCTGTACCTACCATTTACCAAAATCTTGAGCCAACTACCGGTTAGCGTGTACTATATCGATATTTGCGAGATTCAAGGTAATCAACCAAATAATTTATAAACTGGTTCGGCTTGAACCAACTCACGGGGTTGATCCAAGTGATTGAAGACTGTAGTCATTGGATCAATACCAAGAGCGTGATAAACAGTAGCTAAAATCTCCTTAGGGTGGACCGGTTTTTCCAAGGGTGTAGACCCGGTGGCATCCGACTTGCCATAGACTTGCCCTCGGCCAATACCTGCACCAGCCATCAGACCAGTATAACAGTATGGCCAATGGTCTCTACCATCGGGAGCATTACTATTGCCAGAAGTACTGACTCCTAAACGAGGTGAGCGACCAAACTCACCAATTGCTAAAACAAGGGTTTCGTCTAATAATCCGCGTTCGTCTAATTCCTCTAACAAAGAAGATAGGGCACTGTCTAGTTTGGGACAGTGTAAGTCTTTCAGGGGACCGAAATTAGCCGCATGCGTATCCCAAGCCGTTGTTAGCGGATTACCGTTAGCCACCGATGGCCAGTTGACCTGTACAAATCGAGTACCTGACTCGATCAATCGGCGTGCCAGTAAAACGCTCTGCCCAAAGGTATTCCGTCCATATTTATCTCGCACTTGATCAGTTTCTTGGCGTAGATCAAACGCATTTCTAGCCCTCTGGGATAAAATTAAGTCATAAGCTTTGGAATAATATTCATTCAAGGCATAGTCGCTTGCTGCTTGTTCCAATTCGGGCATACTTTCGTTAATAGTTTTCAATAAGCTAGCTCTGCGTTGGAGTCTCGGAGCTGGAATTTCTTCTCTAAGTTCGAGCTCGTCAAACTTGATCTGTCCGTTCGGGTCTTGAAAAAGGTAGTATGGGTCATAAGCTCGACCAAGGAAACCAGCTGTTCCCCCTTTACCAATTATATTACTTTCTTGTAGTGGTCGAGGTAATTGGACTGCAGATAGCATCGGTTGGTCGAGTGGTTTCAACTTAGAAACATGCGCAGCAACATTTGGATGATCTGCAGGTGTAGGTGGATCCAATTGTCCTGATGGGGCTACTTTGTCAGGTGTCTCACCTGTCAGCATTTGATACATAGCAGCAGTATGGTTGAATAGACCAACTGGGGTATAACTAACTGACCGAATTAGCGTAGCTTTATCCATTTGTTGGGCGAGCTTGGGCATAGTCTCTGATAGCCAAATCCCGGGAACCTTGGTTTTGATTGGCTTAAATTCCCCTCGAACATTGGATGGTGCTTCTGGCTTTGGATCCCAAATGTCAATGTGGCTGGGGCCACCCTGAAGAAAAATTAAGATGACTGACTTGGCTCGACCAAACCCGTTTCCGGTTTTAGTCAGGTCAATATTATTACTGGCTTTAGCTTCTAAGGCCAAAATTTGTGGTAAGCTAATACCAAGCATTGCTGAACCACCGACCCTAATAAACTCTCGTCTACTTAAACCGTCGCACAAACGACTCTGTTTTCCCGGAATAGATAACATGTACGTATCCTCCTTGAAGTTAGTGATTAAACAAAAATGCAGGGCTGTTAATCAATGCCCACATTAAATCTTGAGCTCCTTCAATTTTATTCTGAGCGGAGCTAATATAGTCCAATGCACTATTTTTTTCACTGGTATCTGGCAAACGAGACAAAGTAGCCAGATATATTTCTTCGATTAAATCTGAATCTTCAATGTCTTTTTCTGCCAATTGCGCAATTCGGCCTTTCTTGTCCTTGATTGCTTCAGCTATAGTTGGACCGTTAATTAGTGTCAAGGCATGTGATAGGCTCACTTCACTGACTCTTTCGCACTCACAAACTGATTCACGTTCTGGCCGTCCAAATAGTTTTAAAAAACCATGATCATCCAAATTACTGTCCGGTAATTGTGTAGTTCTGATTCCAGATGGCATATCATCAAAACTAGTACGACTACCCGTAGCAGACATGATAGAATCGAGAAGTTGTTCTGCTGTTAGTCGCCTGGGGATGGCCCGAGAAAAATTGACAGTATCGGTTTCGTTCCAACTATTAGTATCTATGCTATGCTGATAGACACGCGAATGAACAATGGTTCGAATCAGGTGTTTCAAATCAAATTGATGATCAATAAAATCTTCCGTTAATAAGTCTAGCAGTTTTGGATTACTTGGCGGATTACTAGAACGAATATCATCCACGGGTTCGATAATTCCACGTCCAAAAAAATAACTCCACATTCGGTTTGCCATGGACCGTGCAAACAATGGATTGTCTTTGGAGGTTAACCAGTTAACCAGAGCCAAACGTGGATCTGATTTTAGTGGATCTAATTGACCAAAAGGCACGTTAGCCTTTACAATTTGTCCAGTCTTTGGGTGCTCAACACCTCCAACTGGCTTGTATTTAGGATAGATGATTTGCTCGTCTGGCAATTTTCCTCTCTTTACACCAACTTCACTGAAAAATGACGAAAATTCGTAATATTGATTCTGTGTCCATTTTTCAAAAGGGTGATCGTGGCACTTATTACAGGAAAATCGTACACCTAGAAATAGCTGTGTTGCACTTTCAGTCGCAGCATCAGTTTTGACTTCTAATCCAATATTTCGATTCCCTTCTTTAACCGGCCCACTTGATACCCGATAATAATTTGCGGCAGGATTTTTATAGGTACTACCGTTAGCTAAGAGCAAATCTTGCACCATCTGGTCATAAGGTTTGTTTGTTTTTACAGCATTTCGGATCCAGTTACGAAACAGCCAAACACCTCGATCGCCTAAGAACTTCCGGTTGCACTGCAATAAATCTGCCCACTTATGGGTCCAATGATCGACAAACTCAGGACTATCTAGCAGTTGATCAATTAGTAAACTGCGTTTTTTTTGAGAAGAATTCTGGTCATTCAAAAATGTCCGAACCTGATTAGGTGTTGGAGGTAGGCCTGTCAAATCTAGATAAATTCGACGGACAAACTCTGTATCGGTCGAAACAGCTGCCGGTAAGATTTTAAACTGTTTGAGTTTCTCATAAACCGCTTCGTCAATGTAGTTATAGGTGTTAGTTTCTATCCAGCGAAAATCAGATCGATCTCCCATAACTGTGATCTGGCTAGTTTTGTATAGACCTTCATAGCGTACCAACACAGAGGCCTCACCACGACGAGCAGCGGTAACTAACCCTTTTTCGGATACTACTGCAATGTCTTGCAAGCTAGATGAATAAATAGCCATGTCAGTAACGTCCCTTGAGGATCCATCATCATAGTGAGCGATAACTAAAACTTGCTGCTTCATGCCAGGCAACTGAATGGTAGCTTGCTCAGGTATGACCTCTAGTTTTTCTACCTTATTTTTTTTCGACACGTCAGACTTGACCCCTTCTTCTATCCATTTTATCAATAACTGGTAGTGCTTTGATTTTGGGTCGAGTACAAATCCGCCCTCGTGTGGTATACCTTGTGTCGGTTTAAGGAGCATCAAGCTCTTTTCTGGGACTGTTCGATTGAATCGACGGCCGGACAAGTCTTTTACTAATGCCTGATAATCAAAGTCTAGGTCATACCCACGTAATGAGAGTTTAAAACCGTTTTTACCTTTGGCTGCCCCATGACAAGTCCCAGAATTACAACCTAATCGGCTGAGGGTAGGTGCTACTTCACGAACAAAACTAACTGGTCGCTGCTCCATACTTTCCACTTTAATTGGGAGTTTAACGGTTAAGCCAGCATAAATAACCATGACCTGCCCTGTCCCCTTTTCTGCAGGATGAATTGAATTCTGCGGTCCTATACTAACTTCTGGACCTACATTGGATAATTTGGCTTGGCTCGTTACATCTATCCATTCTCCCGACTGAGTCTGAGCAGAAACTAAGATACGCCGAACATCACTGGCATTTTTCAAAAAAAGCCTGCTTGGAGTCAATTTCAGCGCTTGAACAGGGGGTAACTCAACTGATATAGTATCAGCCACAACAGGATCTGATTCAATCCCTCTTGCGGTATCAACTAGGAAGCATAATAGGAAAGTGGAGAAAATTGGGAAATACCATCGCAAATTATTCTTCAAACTCATTACAAGTAAAACCTCCCTCGTCTCAGCGGTCGATTCGTGGTTAATTTTCTAGGAATTGAGGACGTGGAGCTTTGAAACTACCAGCGATTATTTGTTGTCTGACTTTCTCGACATTCTCTTGTACGGATTTTGGCACATATGATTTTAAATTAGGATTGTAAACTAATTTAATCGCTTCATTTTGTGCCATACCTGTCATCATTACTTTAGCTTCAAATTTCCCTTCCTTGACGATCTTAGCAATACGAACGAAGGCTGATGTATCGATCACTGCACTAGCCAGAACTGCATCGGGGGCAACCTCGTTTTGGTTCCGATTTGAACCAAAAGCAAAGACCGATTTACCTTCTTTTCGACTGTTAGAGACAGCTTCAAATACACCAACACCAGCGGCGTCTGCATTATGAAAAATTAAATCTACACCCTCAGCAATTTGTGACAAGGCCAACTCTTTAGCCTTCCCCACATCTTCCCAATTACCTACGTAAGATTTAGAAATCTGAATTTTCGAGTTTACTGACTTGGCGCCTTGGATAAAAGCATGAAATGTACTGTTGATAGGTGGGATATTCATACCGCCAATAGCACCAATTTTCCCAGTTTTGGACATCGAGGCAGCAATTATTCCCAACAAATAGGTAGCTTCTTCCAATTCAAAAACGACCGACGCTACATTTTTTTCTACCGTGTTACCAGAAGTAGTAATAAAAGTGGTATCTGAGAACTCTCTACCAACAGTTTTAGCTGCATCCTGATACTCAAAACCATGGCCGAAAATAAGATCATAACCGTTACTAGCAAAAAAACGAAAATGCTCTTCCCACTGGGCTGGCGTCTTACTCTCAACATGGCTAACTTTCGCTGCTAATTCTTTTTCAATTGCTTTGAGCCCATCGTATGCTAAAGCATTCCAGCCGGCGTCACTAATCGCACCTGGCGTAAGTAATGCGACCTTGAATTGACCAGCTTGCGTAAGCGACACACTTCCCCAAACAACCGATATAAAAATCAAAAAAAACAAAGACGACTTAAATCCCAAACGACTTAATGAAAACATCCAAAACACCTCATATTCAACATGTTATATCGTGATCAACCCTTGAGAGCTCTTTAACTGTATCAAATTTCGTTCTTAACACCTCTCGGGGGTGCTGCATCCCATTTTCTGTTACGTTGTATGCAAACGTATTTGCCCGCCGGTGATTGAGTGATTGATTTGCAGATGATCCATGTATAATCAATGGCCCAAAGAACACACAATCTCCCGGTCCTGTTTCCAGAACCACTGCATCATCTCTAGCTTCAAAAAATCCAGGAAGAAATAGCCCAAACGAGGTTTGAGCTTGATCATGTGCCAACAACTCACCTTTATGACTACCAGGAACAAACCGAATACATCCGTTTTCTGAATTGGCTTCATCTATCGATAACATACAATTAATCATGAGGGGCTGATTATCCGGGTTTCTCCAGTAGGAGTAGTCTTGATGCCAAGGTGTGATTGTACCATGCTTCGCTGCTTTCATCAGTAACTTGCTGTGAAAAAGTGAGATGTTTGGTCCTATCAGAGATTCAACTACATCTAAAACTTCATTAGATCTCAAAATTTCATTAAGTCCCTCACTAATAACTTCGCTATTCATAAGTTGGCGAATATATTTTGGTTTATCAGGTTCTCGGTGTACATACTCTTCCCAGGAAACACCTACTCCATCAGGAATTTGGTTAGCCATCCGCTGATGCAGTCCTTCGATTTCAACCTTGACTTGATTCAACTGTTCGGTAGTGACCAAGCCTTTTTTAACAAGATAGCCATTTTTATTGTAAAAATCGTGATCGTTTGAACTCAGCTTACTTTGTTTTATTTTCTTCATTTTCTGAATTATCTATGTTGTTTTTAGAATTAGGAGGTAATTTATTTTCTTTTTTATTTTTTTTCGGCAAAGATAATGTCAAGCCCGGCGGTGAATTAAGAGAGGCCTCTAGAAGTTTGGCAATTTTTTCTAATTCTTCCATCGACTGTATAGGCTGGCTGGCTGAATGGACAAGATATGTTTTCCATTCAGCCTTTGAACCGAATAGAAGAGTCGATTCGCCTGTAGATGATATATTTGAAAGAGGAAGAACAATAGCTGATACAGATCTCTTTTTCCATTTTAGTAAACTTTTTTCTATTACCTCTCCTTCTGTTAAACCTACAACCACAGATAAACGATTGTCTAGGCCATCAATAAAAACCTGCTGTTCAAGTATCGCATTGTCAGCATAAACAGTAGCTCGATGCTGAACAGAAATACTTGTTTGTTTATCAATTGTCAATTTTGGCCAAATCCTTTCCGTAGTTGATCTTAAGCCTCCATTTACTGGAACTCTGACATAATCGATATCACCGTGGATCGATATGAATTTTTTCTCTTGATTATCCCAAATAGCAAAACCACCCACCCCGAATTGATCTAGTTCTTGACTATCACCGACTTGGATTAACCCATCCAATTCTGAAATGGTCTTGCTGTCAGCGACTTGTTGTAAATGTAAGCTGTTTTCATCTTTGGCAAAAGCGGATATAGCACCGTTTGTTTGTAATAAAAACAAACTTAGATTTGACTCTAAAGCGGCTGGAACAGCTAAACTCGGAAAGATTCCAGCTTGTGATTTACGTTGAAAAATAAGTTCAATAGCAATAGGGTCGCCGTCTTCTTTCGGCGCTTGACCAGGGGCATATTGAATAACAGCAGTCTGGGCTTGATTCGCTTGAAAATCAAGCAAGAAAACTAGTTCATCCTTTTCACCATCGTAATTAAGATCATCAGCTTGATAAGGAATGCGTTTAGGTGGATTTTGTCGATCAGTTGGATCGCCCATAGCCAAAGCAAAGGCTGAAAATGTGAAATCAGGACTGACAGATTTCAATTGGTCTAATGGAATACGGATGGGAAGATGCTGCCGGACTATAGGTAGCCCATTTTCAATGTCTAAGTTGATCAGGTGCTGTTCTGACGGTGGCTGGCAACTCCATGTAAACACTAACAGGAAGAGCAGACCAAATGGTATATGAGAATGGTATTTCGATATTGGCACAGTTTCGGTAATTCAAAAACCAATTTCCATTTATTCTATCACAGTTCAATAGATATGCAACCCGCAATTCGATGGAGAATGTAAAAGTAGATTATTGACTCAGGAATAATTTTCTTGTCGATTTGAATATCTTCGCGCATAATATGTTAGTAACCCATAAATAAGTTTGGCGCATGTCAATGTATTTGTGCGATGTCGATTTGTGAGCCAACCCTTTGTTTGTACCTTGATACAAGGAGCTTAAATGGAAAAGAGAAATCGTCTTGTTGGATTCTTTCTGATTTTTGTCGGTTTGTTAGTTGCCTGTGGGAACAGTGAAGACCCAGTAACTAAGCCAAAGTTAACTACTCCTGCACAAGATGAACCGACTGTAGCCTCAGTTGAAATAGACTTTGCCGCTGAAGACCAATCCATTAATGAAGTCCTAGCTAACCAAAATGAGGCAATCAGCGAAAAAGAATTAGATGATATTATGGTGCATTGGGTCAAAAGTGAAGATAAAGAAGTTTTTACCGCTTGGACTTTTTGGGCGGGGGCATTTGAGAAAAACGAAGGGTGGAAAGCCGTCAAAAACGGATGGGTTGGTATTTTTAAGTTACATGCTGGTGAAATGTCAGTCCAAGTCTCCCGCTTGGAAATTGACTCCCGCGCTAGAAATGCAATCGTTTATGGTAAATACAAGTGGGGAAATCAAAATGGTGATTTAATTGCTGCATTTCAGAATCAAAAGGGTAAGTGGCTGATTCGTGCCATTGACTTCACCAACGAGCGTTTTGGCAAACAGATACCCAAACTAGCCAAGCCGGCTTATAGAAACCCAAAAGATCCTCCAGCTTAAACAGAACGAAATCCTCTTCTATTTTCTCGTGTTCATTAAACTGATGAAATCTGGTTTTTCACTAAGAAAATTGGCTGTAGGGTTCCTATGTGCGATTATGTCCTTGTCGCCGATGGTCTGGTCTCAGCCTGTTTTGTTTCGGGAGGTCGGAATTACGTCGGGCATAGACTTCACTTACTCTCAAGGTGTCCGATCATCTTTGTTAGTTGAAGACATGGGATCAGGTGTAGCCTTGATTGATTATGACAATGACCACGACCTAGATTTTTATTTGGTCAATTTGCCTGGCCCCCTTCAAAACGAGATTACCTCTGATTCGCCCGGAAACGTTATGTATCGAAACAACGGGGATGGCACTTTCACTGATGTTACGATACAAGCTGGTGTCGGCCATCAGGGTTTTGGTATTGGTTGTGTAGGTGGCGATTATGACAATGATGGTGATACCGATCTGTACGTGACTAACTATGGGCCTAATGTGCTTTATCGAAACAATGGAGATGGCACCTTCACTGACGTTACAAAACAAGCTGGTGTCGGCGATGATCGATGGGGGACAGGTGCCGCTTTTGGGGATTATGACCAAGACGGTTTTTTAGACCTATATGTCCCGAACTATGTGGTCTATGATTTACAATCACTTGACCAAATGCAGAAGGATTCAAAACGAGCTGGTCAGCCAATTCCAAGCGCTTTAAATCCTCATGTTTTTGAGCCTCAGAATAACGTTATGTATCGGAATAACGGTGACGGTACTTTCCTTGATGTTACATCTGAACTAGGAGTGTATGCCAAAGGGGGTCGTAGCTTACAAGCTATCTTTACCGATTTTGACCTAGATAATGACCCAGACCTTTATATTGCTAACGACACTTCAGCAAACTTTCTTTATCAAAACAACGGAGACGGTACTTTTGTTGATGTTAGCAAAGAATCATGGGCTGCAGACTTTCGTGGTTCCATGGGGTTGGCCACGGGTGACTACGATAACGATAATGACCTCGATCTGTTCATTAGTCATTGGATTGATGAGGAAAACGCTCTTTATAATAACCTTGTCAAAGATGATGGTTCTCTGATTGAGTCGGAGACAAATAATTCTAAAATCCTGATTCGATTGGTAGATGAATCTTATGGTGCTTCCTTAGCAGAAGAAAGCGTTAAATACATTGGTTGGGGAACAGACTTGTTTGACTTTGATAATGATGGTGATCTCGATATTTTTGTTGCTAACGGTAGTACATTTCAGGAGCTAAGTCGGCCCGAGATTTTAATTGCTCAACAAGATCAACTATTCGAAAATGTCGGCAATCGTCTTTTTAATGAAATCAGTCATAATTTGCCGCAACTGCCGTTGCAGGTAGGTCGTGGCGCAGGCTTTGGCGACTACGACAATGATGGTGATATTGATATACTTGTTTGTAATAACGATGGTCGTCCTTTTTTAATGCGTAATGAGATCGGAAATCGACACAATTGGTTGCAGATAAAACTAATTGGTACTTCTTCCAATCGAAGTGCAATTGGAGCCAAAGTTAGAGTCCAATCTGGTTCTGACGGACGTTTGCAATTGAAAGAAATTCAGGCAGGATCTAGTTATCTGTCTTTTAACAGCTTGACTGCCTCGTTTGGCCTAGGGGACGATACCAGCGTCAATTGGGTTGAAGTAACTTGGCCTAATGGTCAGGTTCATCGTTACAAACATATACCCATCAATAAAAAAACAATAATTACCGAAGGTGAACACCCCTAATCAATTCATGATTAGACCAAAATCGATTGATTCAGTCGGGTTCTTCCTACTGTTAATATCCTTTTTCGCTAGTTTTGTTTTTATTCAGTGCCGTTACCAAGAAAAGTCATCTGAACGATTAGCGATACGAACTGGCAAAACATTGATCCAGTCAGAGCAATATCAGCTTGCTATCGATCATTTATCTGCTTCCATTAATACCATTAAGCAACCAGAAGTTCTACTTCAGGCCCATCTGATGCTTGCTCAAGCTTACGAGTATTTAGTTCAGCCCAATGACTCTATCCACCATCTTGAATTAGCTCTAGAGTTAGTAAGGGAGGACAAGCCCGAAACCTTTTCTACTAATCAGGAAACCGAGATTCAGTTCCAGTTGGGTCAACTTCATTGGCAGAATAACCGCCAACCAATAGCCGCCGGCTATTTTCGATCAATTCTCGACAATTGTGACGAGCGACAACGGCAAACAATTGCTACGTACACTGGAACGTCCTTTAGTGTCAATCGACTACCAACCGAAAACCCACCAACAACCAATGTCGTGGAAGAACATCAAGTGTTTTCTTCAGACGGAACAATTTTGCCTACTGCCCCAAAAATTAGTTCTGAGAACGCTGACGATTACAGTTCTGCTGTTTCGCCTGATGGCAAGCAGATTATTTTTTCCTCTTATCGGCTTAAGAACGCTGAATTGTTTCTACTGGACATAGTTTCTGGGCAAATTACTCAGCTAACACAAACGCCACAGATTAATGAATACATGCCGGTTTTTTCTCCTAATGGTCAACAAATTGCCTTTGTTACTGAACGCAAAGTATCGAGCCAAGCAAGACTTACCGTACAGCTGAGTGGGTCAACACCCAGTAACGCTACAATCTCGATCATGAATCTTGACGGACAAAATCGACGACGGTTAACTAATAACTTAGCTGTAGAAAGATCTCCTTCTTTTTCTCCAGACGGCCAAACTATTATCTTCGAGGCTGTAGAACAAACAAGTCGAATGCGAGAACAGGAACCTGACCTAGAGATTTTTACTGTTTCCGTCGATGGTCAAAATAAAAACCAGTTGACCAATAATGAAGTCGATGATGGATTCCCTTCGTTTTCTCCTGATGGACAGAAAATAGTTTTTGTTTCCCACCGCGCAAACAATTACGATATTTTCATAATGAATCAGAATGGTACTGAGCTACAGCAGTTGACTCATACAGTTAGCGGGGACTATCAACCATCTTTCTCACCTGATGGACTACAAATTGTCTATGTTTCTAACCGTAACAATGACTATGAACTGTTTATTATGAATAGCGATGGTCAGAACCAGCGGCCTCTAACCAATAGTGTTGGAGTAAATCTAGAGCCTAAATTTTCTCCAGACGGTCAAAAAATATATTTTACTTCTGATAGAGATGGTTACATGAGGATTTTCTGTCTTAATCTTGGTCAGCCGGTTGATCGATTAACCTTAAAAAGACGATTGAGACAGTCCAAATATAAACTTAAGCGTCCTTTAAATAGATAGATTTCCGAGCAAAACAGATTAAACACGCTAAATTTTAGCTGCAATATTGTAACAAGGACAGGCTAGTATTCTGCCCGTTTCAGAGTATCTAACTTAACTGTTTAAATACCAACCTCTCGCCCACACCAAATCAATTGGAGATTAAAATTTAGAGATTTGCATTAAAAAATTGAATCAGCTGGTAAATTTGGCGAGCTTACTAGTTTTATTGTTAGTAAGTAGCCCTCTAGTTATATCGGATGAGTAAAAGGTCGAATAGAAGGCATCCGAAGAAGATAAAATAATAAAGAAAATCCAGTTGTCTTAGACAAAATCAAAGGTATGGCTAATCTTACTATAGATTTGATCAAATAAATACAGCTGTTATGATTAATAATGGTGTACCAATCAATGAAATGAGATACGGGATCAGCCTATTCGTCTAACCGCGATGGATCAAGTGATGTAACTCACCTATCCAAGTACAAATAGGGCTAGGAGCATCTAAAGTTAGTCATCTCTTCTGTTAGTTAGTAGCACCTTAAATATCGTTAAAGGTACAGCTACACAAAAGAACGGATTAAAGCCCAAGCCCCAAATATGGTAATGGTAACTTTCTGAAAGGTACGGTATTAATTAGCAATACTGGTGGGCGAATCGACAACCAATTTTCGGTAAAGTATGGCCTTATAATTCGGAAGGTTAGTAATGGTCTTATAGAAAAGACTTAGACTGATACTTACGCACTATCATAGTGCACTTAGCTATCAAGTCAACGCCAGTCATAAGTTTGAATTTTTACCATTGGTACACCCAAAGGCATGCTCAAATTATTGGATTTTCATTTCCGTTATCACTCGGCTGAGATGAATGGCATTCTGTTCCATTAAATGGTCATCTTTTCAATGTGCTGAATACTAAGCATTAGATTGCATTGCAGATGCTAACGACAATGACAGGTATAGTGCTTTTGACAGCAAAGCAATGAAATACTATACCGCATCGAGTGGAGTTTATTTCAGTTTGACACATCTGTTTAATCTGTTTTTGATTAATACTTAACTTTTTGGGTATTGGCGGAAATACTAACACCTTCTTTGTGCTTTTGATTCTTTCGTGTGCGACATATTTTGTCGTGTTTTTGGTGTATTATCATCTAAATAATGAAAAGTAAGCAGGTCGCTATGTTATTCAAAAAGATGAAAGCCAAAGTAGAAAAATATTTAGCTCAAGATTTGTATGAATTTGCCTTTCTTTCGGTAAGTAATCAAAAACCAGACCCCAAAGAATGGAAACGATATAAGTACTATACCGACTTGGGTAAAATGTTCGGCTTGGTAAATAATGAGAGCTTAAATGTTGTCTGGTGGAGGGCTGAAACTATTTGGAACAACAAACGTCAGCGTCGATCTATAACTAACCGGGTAAATAACTTATGTGGATAGATAGTATTTTATTTGGGTAATAGGAACTGTGGTGATATAATGGTTATAAACGATTGAAATTTCTTTAGGAGACTCAGTTGACCCCAGAAACAGCGGTAGCACTACGTGAACAGATGTTACGGGATGGGTATTGCGTTATCCCGGACATTTTGAGTCTAGATTTTTTGCAACAACTTCAGCAGGAATCGGACCGTCTAAACGATACAATGCCACACCATCCAGATACCAAATACCAAGGCACACATCTTGGTATTGGTTATAAAGATAACGAAATCATGCAACGCTTAGCCGAATGGGAACCGGCACGCCAAGCCCTCGAGCAAATGGGTTTTGGGGATTTCACACCCGGTGGAGGGCTCTTAGTTCTGACAAAGGAACCGTATGCTCCAGCACTCTACTGGCATCAAGATTGGATGAGGTGGAACGATCCTCTTAGTTGCACACCTTGGCCACAGACTATTTTTCTTTCTTACTACCTTGAAGACACAGATATTGACAACGGATGCCTGAAAGTTATTCCGGGCACACATACTAAACGCATTACTTTACATGACCAGTTGGTGACAGCCCACGAGCAAGGGGCAAGATTTATTGAGGAAAGCCACCCAATAATGTTTAGTAATCACCCTGATCAGGTAGATGTGAAAACTAGAGCAGGTGATTTAGTTTTGGGAGACGCTCGTGTTTTACACGCAGCTCGAAAGAATCAGACTGACCAGCGCCGAAATTTACTCTTATTATGGCATAATCGACCTGAAACAGTGCCAGAGTATTGGGATGGTGAAATATCGGAAATAATCAGGAATCGCGATCCAGAAGCATCTTATGCTGGTACTCGTGTCCCCGGAGAGTTCCTTAGTTTTTGAAAGAAAATTCTGACCAAACGAAGTAATTGGGTCGGCCGTAAGTTGATGGCGTATTGGTGGCCATCTCTACTCCACCTAAATGAACATTGATATATGGTAGAGGATCATTTAGGATCAAATTTTCTGCCTTAATTACTAAGCGTTCAATTTCGTTTTCATTTTTCCCTTTTTCTGCTAGATCGTTCATAAAACAATCCCTTTCGCTTTGGGCACTACCGTTCCAGTTTATATCTGTCCACATGGGCCAGAGCTTTCGGCTGGCCTCTTGCGACAAAAAACGCCATTCATCCACAGGCCGTTCAGACGGACACTTGGCTAATAATTTCTTCAATCGCTGGCTATTTTCCTCAGAAAACTTGAGCCAATCATATAGTAAGCCGTTGGGGACTTTTTCCCAAAGGCAGGTAAAATCTACATATCGCTTCATTTCATTTCACAATCTACCTAGGAAAAATC
>JAYZAL010000085.1:0-8531 GCA_036339735.1 Candidatus Poribacteria bacterium | reverse complement strand
AATACCCACCTCGGTTTTGAATTAGAAACACCAAATATTAATTTTTCGGTTGATTTGGACGGATCACCCGGTCGTCGCTTGAGTTTGATGACATCTTATTATCCTAGGTCAAAACCGGGGACCAATACCTTTTAAATAATTAATAATCCACATCCACCACAGATGAAACCTATTGATTTAGTTGGTAAGGAGTTTTTTTGTTCATGCAATACGTTTTCCGAAATGCTAACTTACAGTTGATATTCCTAGCTACATTGATCTGCCTCCTCTTCACAACCATTACTCAAACTGAGCAACACAATCAATCATCTGACTACGAACTTTACTGGCACCAATGGCGTGGGCCTACATCAAATGGCATTGCACCACGAAGTAATAATCCTCCTCTTGAATGGAGTGAACAACAAAATATCCTGTGGAAACTAGAAATACCTGGTGAAGGGCATGCAAGCCCGATTATCTGGAAAGATCAGATCTTCATTTTAACATGTACTCCCATAGAAATAGAGAAAAAGGAACAACCCGAAGAAAACGAAGATGGAGGAGATACCGACTTTTTTGGTATACCCTTAGAGCAGTTCAAACAAGCAGCCCAAACAGGTGGACGTAACCGGCGGAGTGAGGCTCCTAATCTCAATCTGAAACTGGCGGTTATTTGTATTGATCGTACCACGGGTCAAATAGAATGGAAACGAGTGGTACGAGAGACTCAACCACATGAAGGTACTCATAATACGGCCACTTGGGCTTCTTATTCACCAATTACGGATGGAGACTATCTGTACGCCAACTTTGGATCGTTTGGTCTATATTGTTTGGATTTATCTGGTAATGTGCAGTGGGAAATTGATCTAGGGGATATGCGTACACGTAATAGTTTCGGAG
This sequence comes from Candidatus Poribacteria bacterium, assembly GCA_036339735.1. Classification (GTDB taxonomy): domain Bacteria; phylum Poribacteria; class WGA-4E; order WGA-4E; family UBA9662; genus TMED15. Next base: position 7,646 of record JAYZAL010000085.1, on the reverse strand, counting down.
AAGGTAGTTCAGCAACTCTTTATAACAAAACGCTGATCGTTAACTGGGATCACGAAGGAGATTCTTTCATAGTAGCAATAGATAAAGAAACTGGTGATCAATTATGGCGAGTCGAGAGAGATGAACCAACTAGTTGGTCTACTCCTATTGTTACTGATTATACTGGTCTACCACAAGTAATTGTCAATGCTACTAATCATATTTCTGGCTATGATTTACAGTCAGGAGAAATATTATGGGAAGCTAGTGGTATGACAACCAACGTTATACCTTGCCCAGTTTTTCATAGTGAAAGTGGAATAGCTTATTTTATGAGTGGCTTTCGTGGGAATGCCCTCATGGCCATTCAGTTAGCGAATGCTACCGGTGATATAACCAATACCAGTTCGGTTGTTTGGCAATATAATCAAGACACACCATATGTACCTTCCCCTCTATTGTATGGGGACAACCTGTACTTTCTAAAAAATAGGAATGGGATTCTTTCTTGCTTGGATGCCCAAACAGGATCTGTTCATTATGGACCAGAACGACTGGAAGGTATCGGTGATGTTTATGCTTCTCCTGTTGGTGCTGGCGGATATATTTTCCTGCCGGACCGAGACGGCAATGTTGTTGTTTTCAAGCATGGAACAGAATTAAAAGTCTTGGCCATAAATCAATTGAATGATGGCTTTTCAGCCTCTCCGGCCATTGTTGGTGACCAGATTTATCTACGTGGGCATAGATATCTCTATTGCATAGCGAATATGAATAATTAACCTAGCATTACATTGTCTATTGACTAATCACCGTTGGCATTGACAGGCTAGATGAAATTGTGTAGTCTAATTTTGCAATTACGTTTTTGCACTAATGCCTAAGGAGATTTTGATGACTGGACCAGCTGCCGATTCAAAAAACACCATCAACCAAGCTTTTCTTGATACTGTTGAGCGGAGAGGCGACTACCCTGCGCTGAAAAGCAAGATCGATGGAACATATCAGCCAACAACATATAACCAACTAGCCGATCAGGTAAAGAATTTTGCTCTTGGTCTAAGAGAATTAGGTTTAGGCTTTGGTGATCGGGTTGCGATGCTGGCCGAGAATAGCGAAAGATGGGCAGTCGCAGATTTGGGTATATTGTCACTGGGTGCTGTTAATGTGCCGATGTTTTATACTTCAACTCCGGCTCAAGTATCCTATATCGTCCAAGATTCGGGCAGTAAGATCATCTGTGTTTCAACCAAACGTCAACTAGAAAAAGTCAAATCATTTTTTGATCAGGTCATAGAATTAGAAAAAGTTATCATTTTTGATGAGCTCGATGAACTTGATGATCCACACACCTTAACATTTAATCAAGTATTGGAAATTGGCAAAAAAATTGAGAATGGTCAGCAAATCTACCAAGAATCTAGCTGCCTAGTGGAACCGGATAACATAGCCACTATTATTTACACTTCTGGTACTACTGGTAACCCCAAGGGGTCAATACTGACTCATGATAATTTGATGTCAAATGTTAAATCAGGTCTCAGCATATTAGAAATCGACCCTGATGACCAGTTTCTTTCTTTTCTACCTTTGTCTCATGTTTTTGAACGCATGGCTGGTTATTATATTCCTATTTACCGGGGGGCTTGTATCAGCTACGCTCAGAGTCCATTAACCGTTCGGGAAAACATGGGGGAAGTCTGTCCAACAGTGATGGCAAGCGTACCGAGATTGTATGAAATGATGCATGACCGGATTTTGAAGCAGGTTAAGTCCGGGTCTGCACTTCGGCAAAAGATTTTTCATTGGGCCGTTGGCGTTGGTCGAAAAGTCAGTGAACTGAAGCAAAAAGGACGAAATCCTGGCTTAATTCTATCTCAACAGGCTGCTTTAGCTGACAAATTGGTCTTTAGTAAGCTTAAGGCAGTCACCGGTGGTCGACTACGCTTTTTTGTATCGGGTGGTGCACCGTTACCACAGTCGATAGCTGAGTTTTTTCATGCAGCCGGTATCTTAATTTTAGAGGGTTATGGATTAACTGAAACCTCACCAGTCATATCGGTTAATACGTTGGACTCTTTTAAGTTCGGTTCTGTGGGTAAACCAATCCCAGGTGTAGAAGTGGTGATTGCCGGGGACGGTGAAATCCTAACTCGTGGCCCACATGTGATGATGGGTTATCATAATAAACCAGAGCAAACAGCAGAAGCCATAGATGAGGAGGGTTGGTTTCACACCGGTGATATTGGCCATTTTGATGAAGAAGGGTTTTTGCGTATTACAGATCGAAAAAAGAATATCCTCGTTCTTTCTAACGGAAAAAATGTGGCACCACAACCTATCGAGAATGCGATCAAACAAAGTAGCTACATTAACCAAATCATGTTACTGGGTGATAACCAGAAAACAGTCGCTGCTTTAGTTGTCCCAGATTTTGATTCAGTCAAGAGTTTTGCTCAAGAACAAGGAATCAGCACTAGTGACCTAAGCAATCTGTTAACAGATAAATCTATCATACAGCTGATAAAGCAGGAAATCAGTCAGTATACGTCCGATTTCGCCGATTTCGAGCAAGTACGACAGCTACATCTGATTGATAGAGAATTTACTGCTGAAACTGATGAAATGACTCCCACTCTTAAACTAAAGCGAAATGTGATCATGAAAAACTTCGCTGATCAGATTAGCCAAATGTACAGCTAAATTTTCACTTTGACAATTGGAGACTAAAGCGATCATGAAAAATTATGGATTTGCCATCATCGGATGTGGCATGATTTCCGATTTCCATTCAGCAGCTATTGCAGAGATGGAATATGGTCAATTGGTTGCGGTTAGTTCCCGCAGCGCGGAGAATGCAAAACGATTGGTTGACCGCTACGATGTACCAGCTTACTCTGACTATCATCAAATGCTGGAACGTACCGATATTGATGTTGTCTGCATATGTACGCCGAGCGGCGCCCACATGGAACCAGCAGTCGCGGCCGCTAATGCTGGTAAGCACGTTATAGTAGAGAAACCTCTGGAGATTACTCTCGACCGTTGCGATGCCATTATTAAAGCTTGTCGGGATAACAAAGTACGGTTGTGTGCTATTTTCAACTCCCGTTTTTCAGAAGCTAGCCAGATATTCAAAAATACAGTTGATAGTGGCCGATTAGGTCGTCTGACACTCGGTGATGCGTATGTCAAGTGGTGGCGAACACAAGATTACTATGATAGTGGAGGTTGGCGTGGTACTTGGGGGTTAGATGGTGGTGGTGCTTTGATGAATCAAGCAATTCATGCCATCGACTTTTTACAGTACCTAATGGGGCCAGTCAAATCGATTCAAGCATTTACTGATACCCTAGCACATCAACGTATCGAAGTAGAAGATGTTGCCGTAGCGGTCTTGCGTTTTGAAAATGGCGCATTGGGTGTAATCGAGGGAACAACAGCAGCTTATCCTGGTTGGTTGCGAAAAATCGAGATTAGTGGTACTACAGGCTCCATTATTTTAGAAGATGAGGACATAATAAAATGGGATTTCGCTGAGCCAGATCCCATCGATCCGCAAATAATTGAAAAATTCGCTGAACAACAATCTGGTGGGGGTGGAGCATCTGACCCTCGTGCAATTCATCATGACAACCATCGTCGACAAATGGAAGACTTGATTCTTTCTATTGAGGAGGAGCGTCCTCATTTAGTTGATGGTAGTGAAGGACGAAAGGCAGTCGAAATTATTTTAGCTATATACAAATCTAATCAAGAAGGGCAGGTCGTACACTTACCTCTTTAATGTGGATTTCCAATTTTTTGTTTTGGCTTAAAAGATAAATTGGTGTAAGTTTTGTCTGTTTAATTTTAATTAACTAGGTGCCCGGTTGACAGTTTGCAGGGGATATGATACCATCCACCCTTGTTGATAAAGAAAAATCTGGCGAATTATAGGAGTTTTTAAAGATGGCAGGAGAAGCACTTGGAATGGTTGAAACGAGAGGTTTAATTGGGGCAATTAACGCAGCTGATGCAATGGTAAAAGCGGCCAACGTGACCTTGATTGGTAAAGAACAGGTTGGTGGCGGGCTCGTCACGGTTCTAGTCCGAGGGGATGTTGGTGCAGTTCAGGCAGCCACGGAAGCCGGGGCCGAAGGAGCCAGATCGGTTGGAGAGTTAATTTCTGTGCATGTCATACCTCGCCCACATGCTGAAGTTGATAGCATGTTAAGTAGTTAGTAGGGTTACTATTCGCTCAAAATAAGAAAAAAGAAGAAGGAAATCCTTAAATGGCAGAAGTTAGCCAACAACAAATCGAAGCGGTTGTTTCGGAGGTATTGGAGAAACTAAGTCGCGATGGTAAAATCCAAACTTCCTCACCTTCGGCTATCGGTTCATCGGCTTCAGACGGCATTTTCGCTACTGCAGAACAAGCAGTAGCAGCAGCAAAGAAGGCACAAATAGATCTGGTTGAACTTGGTCTTAAAAAGCGAAGTGAGCTAATTTCTGCAATCCGGCAAGTCAGTTTAGAACAAGCTCAATCTCTGGCAGAGCTAGCAGTTAATGATACTGGTATGGGAGTCGTTGAACATAAATACCAAAAAAATGAAGGTGCGGCTAATCTATCGCCCGGCACAGAGGATCTCCAGTCAGAAACCATCACGGGGGACAATGGTGCATTGCTCATTGAGTATGTACCTTTCGGAGTTATCAATTCGATTACGCCAACTACTAACCCCACCTCGACGGTTATTAATCATGCAATAATTATGATTTCGGCCGGGAACTCAGTAGTTTTCAGCCCACATCCTAACGCTTATCAATGTACCATACAATCGATCGTTATCATCAACCAAGCTATTGTTAAAGCGGGGGGACCACCTAATTTACTGACAGCGGTCAAGGATGCGAGTTTACGGACAGTGAAGGAAATTATGTCGAGTGAAGAGGTATCTATGGTAGTAGCTACCGGTGGCCCTAGTGTTGTCAAAGCAGCTATGGCTAGTGGAAAAAAGTCAATTGCGGCTGGACCAGGCAATCCACCAGCTATCATTGATGAAACGGCTGATCTAGTCAATGCTTCGCTGTCAGTGATTACAGGGACCAGTTTTGATAATAACCTACTCTGCATTGGAGAAAAATCCCTATTTGTAGTGCAATCGGTATGGAATGAAGTTGTTGGTCATTTGAAAAACAACGGTGGGTATTTACTAACCAATAGTCAGCTGAAAAAGTTAGAAAGTTTGCTGAATGGTGAGAACGAGAAAAACTATATCGGCAAAAACGCAACCGAAATTTTGCAAGCTATTGATGTTCATGCACCTAGTAACACAGTGGCGATATTAACAGAAGTTTCGGTGGATCACATTTTTGTGGTTGATGAATACCTAATGCCTATACTACCGATTGTACGAGTAATAAATTTTGAAGAAGCGCTTAGTAATGCTGTTCGTACCGAAGGTGGTCGGGGGCATACGGCTGTGCTTCACACAAAAGATATGTCTCGCGTAACTCGTTTTCGTCAAGAGATGGATTGCAATGTGGTCGTTATTAATGAAACTTCGGCTGCAGCTGCAGGCTTTGGCGGTGAAGGTTTTATTTCTATGACGATTGCTGGACCGACAGGTGAAGGATTTACTTCACCGAAAACTTTTACTCGTCAGCAGCGATTGACTTTGGCAAATGAGTTTTCACTGCACACCTTAAGCTAACCCCACACTACATTTTTCTGTTACGTTTCTTGGAGCCCAAATTCGATGAGGCAACGACTTTACGTAAGTGGCAGAGTCCAAGGTGTAGCTTATCGTTTTTTTGCTCGATCTACGGCTCTTCAGCTAGGTGTGACTGGATTTGTCCGAAATTTAGCTGACGGTCGAGTTGAGGTTGTGGCTGAGGCTACAGTAGATACTTGGAAAGAGTTTATAGGAAAGCTGGAACAAGGACCAACTTTATCTAAGGTCAGTTCGGTGGTAGTTGAGCCAACTTCGTCAACCGAACCCTTCACAACTTTTGAAATTCGTTATTAACAAACAGATGATCGTTTTGTAGTGGAAGTACAGATGAGACTATTGGTGACTGGTGGTGCAGGTTTTATCGGCTCAAATTTTATCCGATATTGGTTGGAAAAATATGGTGAAGATGAAATCTTTAATCTAGACTTACTAACTTATGCAGGTAATCTGGAAAACCTCGATGGTCTTGATAATACCTACGGTAGCCGTTATGGTTTCACACTGGGTAGTATTACTGATACAGACTTCGTGGATCGTTTGTTTTGTCAGTTTAAACCAGATATTATCGTCAATTTCGCCGCCGAATCGCATAACAGCCGAGCAATATTGAACCCAACTATTTTTTTTCAAACTAATCTAATAGGTACACAAACCTTATTACATGTAGCTCAGAAGTATGAAATCTCACGATTTCATCATGTTTCAACTTGTGAAATTTATGGCGACCTCCCGCTGAATTCAGCGGAAATTTTTTCTGAACAGACTTCTTACCGACCTAATACGCCTTACAGTGCATCTAAAGCTGGAGCTGATCTAGCGGTTCTAGCCTATCATCAAACCTTCGGCTTACCAGTGACCATCTCCGTCTGCTGTAACAACTACGGCCCTTACCAAAATGTAGAAAAACTGATTCCATTGTTTATATCGAAGTCGATCTGCGATCAGCCACTAACTCTTTATCAAAGTAGCCAAAACAAGCGTGAGTGGTTAGCAGTCGAAGATCACTGTCGAGCTATCGATTTAATTATCCGGAAGGGAAGAGATGGAGAACGTTACAATGTTGGCAGCCAAATTGAAAGAAGCGTGGAAGAAATCGCGGATTCGATATTACAAATTTTAGGTAAACCAAAGTCCCTAAAGACATATGTTCCAGACCGCCCTGGACATGACCGCCGCTACCTGCTTGACTCCAGAAAAATTCAGCAAGAGTTAGGCTGGCAACCAGAAACTGATTTTGAAACTGGACTAAAAAATACTATCGATTGGTATATCAACCATCGGCAGTGGTGGCAGCAATCCCAACTCAGTCAAATTCGAGAAGATCGGTGGGATGAACAGTAATTTTTTCACCCCTTCTCGAGTCTAGGACATTTAACAATTCGAAGCAATCTTAAGTATAATTAGCGATCTAAAAATCGGAAATTTTTGACCTAAGATAGTTGTATCTTGTTCTCTAGAAAGTCAGTACGGCGCTTGCATCTTAACCTGATTTTGTTAACTTTTTTCTAAGAAAAGTGTAGTTATCATACCATATGGGTGTTTGATGATGACTACCAGAACGATTATAGGCTCATGTAACCAATCTCTGTCATCTGATCGCGTTTGGATATAGCTCTAAGAAGTTCCTCAATTCGCTATTACCAAAATGCATATTCCCAATAAGATTAATCACCGCATTAGTTTGATGAATAACTTGGCCAGATGAAGAATCATTAGATCGGTCAGATTTTTCTAAGATAAACGGTGTACCGTCCATTGAAAATAGTTCCGATTGGCCTTGGTTCAAAAAAATATTGGTGTAAAAATAAAATCTCAAAACGCGACCGCACGTAATATCTGTACCGGGGTAATTGGTTTCAAATAGTAACCCGTTATCAATTGTAGTAAGAAAATCCCTCGTTTTATTTTCAAAACTGACATCATTTCTATCTCTTAAAGCTTCTAAAACAG
>JAYZAL010000084.1:0-9322 GCA_036339735.1 Candidatus Poribacteria bacterium | reverse complement strand
TATGAATTAAAATTTTGAGAACCACTAAGTCAACAACCAAGTGATTCTGATTACTTATCTCTCTTCAAATCAGACCAGTAGACTGGCAACTTACCTTTAGCGGCTACAGCTAACAGGTTACCAAATCCATCTTTCATAATGGCCTTAATATCTGCATCTTCTAAAGCAGAGTGAAAAATAGCTACTTCATCTATAGCTCCGGTAAACCAGTTTCCACCCGCATCCCAAATTCCACAACCACCGATGTTAACACCAAACTCGGAAGACCCATGGGGACCGGGCCCGCCACCTTCAGCTGCTTCACCATCAATATAAACTCTCAGATTTTTCTTTGTCGCCACGGCAGCAATGTGATGCCAACCCCCAGACGGGTGTCCGTGCTTCCATGGTGGTGCGTTTAAACTTGATTTAGGCGTCCATAAATTAACCGTTGTTGGATTAATAAAACCAAACTCCGGAGAGTCATTTTGCCCAACCAAGCCCACACGATTAGCAGTGATCTTGCCAGTGTTTACCCACAATAGGATTGTAAACTCCTTAAGGTTGTCTAATAATTTCTCTCCAGTTTGGACGCAATTATCTTTCCCATTGAATTCAAGTGCTTGACCAAATTTCCCTTTAACCCACTTCGGGTTCTTGACCAACTCACCGTCGTTTCCCTCTTTAGAAATATCCTTTGCAACTTTGCCTTTTCCTTCATCGAACAGCCAAACACCAACGGCAGACTTCATTAACTCATCAATGTCAGTTTTGGAATAACCATTGTTGGCCATACCTGCAAATAACAACAAGAACAAGCCCAAATAGGCATATTTTATCTTTTCTAGCACTTACTTTTTTACCTCTACACAGTGAATTTAATACATTCAAGGAAGATCGTTGAAATACTCACTCCGCATGACGACTCGGATTCTAACACGATCGTACAAAAAAGTAAACAGTACAGGGGCATTTTTGCCAAGAACCATTCATCAAATAAATCAAGATTGATTAACAGAAATTGTGACGCTCAATGTGCGAGTAAATCGTAACCTTGACTTGTGGAAGCTAATTTTTTAGCATGTGATTGAATTTTCTCTTCTACTAATTAGCAGGCAAATAACTTTATGGCTTTTAGCAATCCTACTCCAAAAAACCTCTTGTATATCATTTCAGATCAGCACAACCGGGACTTGCTAGGTTGTTACGGGCACCCCAGTGTTGAAACTCCGAACATAGATAGCCTGGCTGAAAGGGGAACACGTTTTACCAATGCCTACACTAATTGCCCAATATGTGTGCCAGCTCGTGCGTCTTTAGCAACAGGCCGGTACGTGCATCAAATCGGCTATTGGGACAACGCCTTCCCTTATGACGGGCAAATCAGAAGTTGGGGGCATCATCTCAGAAGCCAAGGATATCAAGTTGACTCAATTGGTAAATTACACTTCAGTGGGAATGGAGTCGATCATGGATTCAGCCAAGAGGTAGAACCGCTACATGTGGTCGATGGAATAGGGGACGTCTTGGCTTGCATCCGCCAAGCTCCACCAATTCGGGATAAACGAGGTGAGATTTACCAAGCTGGTTCTGGGGATTCTACCTATTTACAGTATGATCAACGTAATACTGATAATGCTTGTCAGTGGATTAAAACACACCAACATGATGAAAAACCTTGGGTTTTGTTTCTTTCGTTCGTTTGTCCTCACCCTCCCTATATTGCTCCACCTGATTTCTTCAATCAGTATTCGATTGAGCAAGTCAAACTTCAGCCCCAGTCCGCTCCTGGAGACTGGCCTGACCATAAGGCAATTGATAGATTCCGTAATTTCTTTGCTTATGATCAACCCTTTACCGAAAACGAGATTCTGCAGCTTCACCTCGCTTATTACGGCGTCTGCACCTACTTAGACTATCAAATTGGCCAAGTTTTAAAAACATTAGATCTGTGTGGACTGACTGATAGCACACGCATCATCTATACATCTGACCATGGTGATTCACTTGGAGCAAGAGGATTATACGGTAAATTTACAATGTATGAAGAATCTGTAGCAGTACCGATGATAATGGCTGGTCCCGACATTCCGGTGGATACGATTGTTGAAACACCAGTTTCCTTGGTTGATAGTTATCCCACCATCATCGAGGCTGTGGGAGCTAATCCAACAGACGATGAAATTAGTTGGACAGAACTGGATGGCGAATCGCTATGGTCTATTGTCAATTCGCCAAGTCAGGACCGGACTGTCTTTTCTGAATATCACGCTGTTGGTTCTCAAGATGCAGTTTACATGCTACGAGATATTCGATATAAGTATGTTCACTATGTTAATGAAAAACCGCAATTATTCGATTTGGATAATGATCCGGACGAATGTGAAGATCTATCTTTATGCCTCGAGCATCAATCGGTTCTGAGTGATCTTGAAAACAGATTAGATCAGTGCTTAGACCCAGTTGCTATCAACGAACAAGCACACCAAGCTCAACGGACTTGCATTGCTAATAACGGTGGCGAAATCGCGGTCCGGCAAAGAGGAGCTTTCGACAATTCACCTGTTCCTGGAGAAAAAGCAGCGTTTAGGCTTCACTAAAAGCTAAATTTATTCAGTCAGTTCAAGTCTACAAAGAACTTGATTGGTTGTATGTTTTTTGCTATACTGACCGGGTGTGTATTTTGCCTGTTAATTGGGGAAGCGTATTGAAACACCTAATAGTTGCTCATTCTTTTTTGTTTTGTCTCTTTTTGTTTGGTTGTGGAATTTCTAACTATGATCGTGGACAGGATTTTCTAGCTCAGGGGGAGTTGAAGGCTGCTGCTGACTACTTTACCGCTGCTGCGGATGAGAATGTGGGTCAAGATGAAGCCCACCGTGAATTGGGGATTACGTACTATCGAGGGCGATTTTTTCCACAGGCCGTAACTCACCTCCAGATAGCATCTCAGACGCTACAGGATGAGCGAACTGCTTTGTATTTAGGGATGGCTCTGGAACACGGTCAACAATATGATCAGGCAATTGTGGCTTATGAGAGGTTTGTTGATCTAAATGACTCACCAGAAATTGTCTATCAGACCAAAGCCCGACTGGTTCATTTGCGTGATCAATATCTGACCCAGCTGGCGGAAAACGCTGTTCAGAATGAAGCCCAGATAGACCTAACAACGATTCCCACAAATTCTGTTGCTGTTTTTTACTTTGAACTTCTGTCTGGACGGGATGACCTGAGACCCTTGCAAAAAGCTCTAACTGATTTGGTCATTAGTGATCTAAACAAAGTTAGCGCGTTACAAGTAATCCCTCGATTAGACTTACAGCGTCAATTAGACCAAATGCAACTACAACAAGATTCTGTGTTTAACCAAGCTAGCCAAGAAAGAATTGGCCGCCTATTGGGAGCAAGTAAGGTCTGTACTGGTACAATTGAGGGCCTAGCCGAACTTGACTTACGACTTAATGCGAATATTATCGATAGTAAGAAAGTAGGACAAGTAGAACCTGCGAGTGTTCAACAAGGTTCTGAAGCAGATTTTTTTGAATTACAAAAAGAAATGGTATCAGATCTTCTAGATGCACTTGGTGTTGAAGCCACTGCGAGAGAAAAACGAGCCATCAAACGCCAATCAACTCGCAGTTTGCCGGCGGTTATAGCTTATGGGCGAGGTCTAGACGCTAGTGACAAATACGAATTGGAACTAGCTGAACAGCATCTGCAGCTTTCCTTGAAGGAAGATCCCGCTTTTCAACCAGCCCTTGATCAACTGAACTATGTTCGACTAATGGCCGTGGCTACTAATCAGAGTTTGGATGAAATCGATAAATTGGTCACGGATGGCACTAAATTTGAGAAAGCTCGTCAGCGGCGCTTAAACCGAATGAACCGATTCCTCTCTCGCCAATTTGCACCACCTGTCGCAGCTGATGCTCCCCGAGAGGGCGATATTGATCCACCCCAAAATGAGATTCAGATTGTTATTACTAACTAATCCGAATCAGTTCAAGGAACAGTCATGCAGAGGCAACTTTCTTTTTTACACTATTTCATAATACTGGCTTCGTTGGCTTTGTATCCTCGATTAGTTGAAGCTGATTCTTTTGACCAGCCTTCGTTAATTACTCGACGGATGAGTATTTCGTCTCAACCCAAGTTCCAAAATTGGCAATTAACTGATCAGGAACAGCAGAAAACTATAACCCAGTTAATTTTACCTTTAAATGTCGATTTTTCACTTTCCAGCCGGACACGAATACAAATAACTCAGTCTCATGTTCGATCTGATTTGCAATCCAAAAGTGTAGGAAATCAGCCAGACATTGAGCGAATCGAGTTGCTAGGGTTTGGAGATGTTAAAGCCAAGCTATTTCACGTGTTTTCCGATCGTTTCCTTCTTATAGGTGGCCTTAGTTTGCCAACCGGCAAGCAAGAGATTAATCGAGAAGAGAACATGGTTTCGGCGGCTTTGTTCGACCAGTCTCTTGATTTTGGGGTTGGTCGATTAGGTGAGGGGTGGGGGTTCAACCTTGGGACTGGTTATGTGCACTCTTTTTCCAACGCAACAGTTAGTTTAGGTGCGAACTATTTGTATCGAGATAGCTACCTGAAAAAACACTTGGATTTCATGGTTGAAAATCCTATTTATGACCCAGGCCAAGAATACAGCATGGCTGTCGGAATCGACGTGGGCAAAGACACGATTCAGTGGCGTAGTGATGCTGTCTATACGTACCATACACCCGAAACGCTTGACCAAAAAAACTATTTCCGCCAAGGTTCTAACCTGCTGTTAGATAGTGGGTTGGCTTATACAAAACATCGTTTTCAGGTTGAGTTATTTGGGCAATACTTGCGTTATTGGGGCAGCAAAAGACCTGACTCAGAAGGAGATCTTGATATTCTAATTTACGATCTCAATAATCGTTGGGTTTACGGCATTTCAGCCCGCTATAGAGTTGGTCAAAAAACGACTGTTTTCGGTTCTATATCGGACAAACAAATTCGGACACATTCGGATAAAAAATTTTCTACTATTCGAGCATACGCACTCAACTTATTTTACCGTCTTACTCCCAATTTGGCATTTACCTCTGGTGTGAAAATTTCGTCCGGCGACATGACACAGCAAGTTGAACTTTCTGGCCTAAGTTTGTATGCAGCCCTAACAACTGGCTTCTAAGGGGTTACTGGAACAAAAACGAACACTAGATATTTTGATTTCACAACGTTAGTTGAGTTTTAGAGCCAAGAATTACGGATTCGCCACAATTCCTAGGAATAATATGCTGCCAGTCCACTGGTCTTCTATGATAAAAGCGAAGGGACGATTAGCAACAAAATAAAGTCGGTTAGGTTGGATGGCAGTGGTTCTGACCTGAACTGAAGTTACAGCAGCAGCTTCAGTTCCTTCTTCAGCAATCTCGATATAACTTTTGTGTTTGACTCCTCCAATATAAAGGTCCGAAGGGTTTTTGCAAATATTACTGAAATCTGCTTGGTTAGGAACAAAAGCGAGCTTCATGCCCAATGCTGATAAATAGTTGTTTAAGTCTTTCTCATATTCCACTTTGAATTTAGGCAAAACTACATCTCCCTCCCGTTCTATAAACTGAGACTGCCATATTTTCCAGTTTGCAAAAGTCAGTTCAGTAACCCAATCAGTTAAGCTATGTTTTGAGTCGGGTAAGAGGACGTACATGCCTAACCTTCCATTGTCATAAGGAAGTCGAACGGCTTGAAAATCCGAACTTGTATAAGTCAGATACTTGCCTGATTGCGACATCATATCGACTGTTCTTTGGCTACCATCTATCAGAAAAAACTTACGCTCTGTTGTTTCCTTCTGATTAAAAGCCTTTGTCCAGTTACCTTTGAAGTAGACGGCGTTAATTAGAAATAGGATTGTTTCTGGTTCCACTTGGCTGACGATCCGATCTATTTTGCCATTTGTCTTGTCTTTAACCCATTGGTTGATATCAGTTATTGATTGCTGTTTTTTGAAGTTAACACTTTGCAGCGTAGCATCAAAGTATTCTCTATTAGTTTGCAAAAAGTCAGAGCCAAAAACGATATCTTCTCTTCCCCAAAGTGAATTAGCAATTTGCAATTTGATTCGGGATGAAGTGAGTTGCAAGCTTTTTTGCAAATTACCAAAATCACTATTAATTGTTTCTAGGTCTAGGTCAGACAAAGCTAGGGTTTTTTTCATTTCTTGCTGAGTATCTCCAGCAGCACCATTCAGAGTCATAGTAAGAGCTATCGAAATGCTGAGAGGTGAAATGAATAGATTTTTGTTTGTCTGATAAAGTTGCTGAAAAAGTTGAAGGCCAAATTGATTGTTTGCTTCCACTGTTGGGTTTTCTCTACCCAGTTCTTCTGCTGCTTGAGCTGTGTCAGCTAGCTTGAGTATTTCACTTGTTCCTGAGCAACTCATACCTCCGGTAAATACAACTAGTACAACTGTGATTGTAATAAAACAATTTAGATTAGATCTCAGGATTTTAACTTTTCTCACTTGTTTGATTCTCGCTTTCAGAGAAGTCTAGAAGCTCATTGTTAGTTGAGTCAGGTTGAGAAATTGACGACAGGATGATTGGAGTTTTCCCTGTTTGGTTCTTAAAAAATCGTCGTAGTACTAGACGTATTTGTTCTTGTATTTTTTCTGGTTGATTTTTGATAGTGTTATCTAAATCTTGAATCAGTTGGGCCACTATCTGTTTTGATTCACTTATGAGATCTTCGGAAACATCAAGATGGACAAAGCCACGTGTTACCAAGTCGACAGGTGATACTAGCTGACCTTCAAGGTCTAAATGAACCACAGGTACAACAATACCATCGCTAGACAATAGCCTTCTATCGTGCAAAACAATATCGTTAGTAGATTCAGTCTTTCCATCAATAAAAACAGCCCCAGCAGGTACTTGACCATCTAGATAACAATCTACCAAATTTAAGCGTACGCGATCGCCATTTTCAGCCACTATGATATTTTGAGGAGGCACTCCCGTTAATTCAGCAAGTTTTGCATGTTCAACCAAGTGCCTGTACTCACCATGTAGAGGTACGAAACAATTAGGCCGAACTAAACTGAGCATCAGTTTCAGGTCTTCGTAGGCTCCATGTCCAGATACATGGATATCGGCGTTGTTTTCGTGTATAACGATTGCTTCCCGTCTGAGTAGATTATCGATCATCTGACCAATTGCTTGTTCGTTGCCAGGAATTTGTCGGGCTGAAATAACTACAGTATCCTCGGGATTTATTTTGAGGATAGAATGTCGGTTGGTTGCCATCAAGGCCATAGCAGATCTAGGTTCACCTTGACTTCCTGTTGATAAAACTAACACTTCATTTGGAGCAAACCTCTCAACATCTTTAATATCAATTAACAGGTGAGGTGGGAGATTTAAATAACCCAATTCCGAAGCTGTACGAATATTGCTAACCATTGACCGGCCTGTGATGGCAACCAATCGTCGGTGGGAAACTGCAAGATCAATGAACTGCTGGATTCGATGCAAACTAGATGAGAAAGTACAAAGGAAAAGTCGATTTTCAGTTTGCCTAAAGATTTGATCTAGATTTTCAAAAATACTACGTTCACTAGGGGAAAAACCTGACCGATCTACGTTTGTACTATCGGACAATAGTAAACGAACCCCATTGGCACCGATAGCAGCTAGTTTGTGCCAGTCTGTAGGTCTATCATCAATTGGTGTTTGATCAAATTTGAAATCGCTAGTATGCACTATGGTCCCCACGGGGGTGTGGATAGCCAAGGTTATCGCATCTGGCACACTATGTGTTACATTGATAAATTCAATATTGAAGCAACCTAACTCTAAGGGAGTATCAGCGTCGATTGTGTGTAGTTCTACTTGACTGAGCAAGTGATATTCTTTAAGTCGGCCGGAGGCTAAGGCTAGTGTCAGTTGGGTACCATAGACTGGTATATTAATTTCTCGCAGTAAAAAACTTAGACCACCCATGTGATCTTCGTGTGCGTGAGTAATAACTACACCTCGGATCTTATCCTTATGTTCAACCAAATACTCAATGTTGTTGACAATTAGGTCAATACCTGGTGTATGATGCTCAGGAAACATAATACCCGCGTCAACAATTATTATATCTTGGCCAAATTCATAGACCATCATATTTTTACCAAACTCGCCTAACCCACCTAGTGGGATAATTGAAACTGAGTCTAGTTCGGTTGAAGTGGCTTCTTGAGGTTCACTGGATATTTGCAAATTTATAGGCTCCTTAGGCTAATTACTTCTTACATAAAATACTTCTATTTCTGTCCCAACAATCGATTATAACATGTTATACCATCTTGGATTTGTTACGATACATTTACTGTAACTAATATCAACTTTTTCAAGACCAATTACGATACAAACGTGGAGATTAATTTAGCAAATTCTAGTACGGACTACAATATTTTTGCCAAGACGAAACAAAGTAAAAAATCATGATCTTTTCGAATTTGGCGTTATTTCACTCTAAATACGAAAATGAATTTTATCATTCTGTCCGAATGTGCCCCAATAACTATTACTATTCTGTAGTTTAGCCAAATGTTAATCATATTGAATAAGATTTGAAAAAATACACTATTTGTTACCATCGTATAATAATCAAGAAAACTTTAACGATTAGCATTTTTAGAAAAAATCTTCTTTTCCTAAGCACGAAACTATGCAGAAGAAATTCTCATTATTAAAAATATATCGTGTGAAGATCATAGACTTTTGGAAAAAGTATTAAAAGAACATGAGACTAAACATGTTTCTGGTCTCAATCAAGAATAGATTCTTCCTCATATTGAAGAAGCGGGAGACAATTGTAGTTTTAGATGCTCACAATAGTACTAAAAAGCTAAGGGGGACCAGTAGTGAAGAGCTGAACAGGCAAATGAGACTTTTATCCCGCAAAAATAGTTTCTCCACAGTTGAAATTACAGAGAAAAGCGGGAAACACCTACTGCTCATAAGCTTAAATTACACGTTCAAGGTTTTTCAACTCCACGATGAGATGGTTAAGATTAAGAACGATACGGAGTTGCTTGCAGCTAATAAATTTTGCCGAAGTCAGATTGTAGAAATAGCTTCAAACACTGATAGTGTCCAAGGCGTCCCCGAATCAGCAAAAGAAATGTTGAAAAATTGTATGAAGAGAAATCTGGATTTTGTTCAGCTAGGCAACGACAAACTGCTTTTAGCTGTCACAAAATTCAGGATGGACATGATAATATGAACATAAGTCATTAAAAACTTTTTTATGACTTATGGTTTTTTAGGAACTTAATCTTCTTGGAATATCACATATCTAC
>JAYZAL010000083.1:0-4100 GCA_036339735.1 Candidatus Poribacteria bacterium | reverse complement strand
TTACTAGGTGAAATTGCACTTTCTCCCTTTGATCGAATTGTATTTTTCAGTTGGAATTTACCACGTGCACTGGTCACAATGAGCTCCATTTTATTGATTGCATTACTATCAATGTTTGTTTTTTATAAAGAATTAAAAATTTCAACTTTCGATGTTGGCTTAGCCACGTCCCTCGGTTTTTCACCAATACTAATAAATTATGGATTAATGTCTCTAGTATCAGTAACTGCCGTTGGGGCTTTCGACGCGGTTGGAGCAATTTTGGTAATAGCTTTAATGATTGTGCCACCAGCAACTGCTTATCTGCTCACAGATCGTCTCTCGACTATGCTCATTCTGAGTAGCTTGATTGGTGCAATTAGTGCGGTCTTCGGCTATGGAGTGGCAATCAAATTTGATGCCTCGATTGCTGGCGCTATGGCGACTATGACAGGCTTCTCTTTTTTGTTAGCCTTCTTTTTTGCACCCGAACGCGGAATGATAGCTATCTTTTTTCGTAGATTACAACAGAAACTGTTTTTTGCCCAAAACATGTTACTGATCTATTTGAACAATCACAATATTTCAAATGACAGTACAGCAGACAACTATCAAGTGGTTCCCTGTGACTTGGACCAAGTACATTACTATTTACACTGGGATGAATCATTCACGGAAAAGGTCGTTCGTTATGCCCAACAAAATGGATGTGTTGAAATAAGTAATGGGATACTTTATTTGACTAACTTTGGTCAAGATACCATCGATCAGTTTTTAGTAGAATTGACCTAAAATTAAGTTGCATGGAAAGGTTTTTACCACTATTTATGTAACCAAAACAAGCTCAGGGCGTTTGGGTTATCGAGGAAAGGATCGTCCTGAGGATTCAACACTTGCAAAACACACTCCATTGGTTCAACAAAAAACTACGAGGCCTGCTGGCCGGACGCATCCGCGTCATCATGGATCGCGATAATAATCAACCATACCTGATTCGTTATTATTTGTTTTTGAAAGACCGTGGCAATTTCCCCTTCAACATTGTACTACATAAAATTCTGAAGTCTGACCAGGATGATCTACACGATCACCCTTGGCCTTGGATTTCTATTGTCCTTAAAGGAGGGTATTGGGAGCATATGGTTCGGAAAAAACGACCTCAATGGCGTGGATTCGGTAGTATAAGTTTCCGTTCTAGTCGAACTTTGCACCGAATCCAACTCAGAACAGATGTGGAAGATAATGAGCTACCGTGCTGGACACTATTTGTTATGGGGCCTAAAGGTCGAGTTTGGGGATTCGTTAAAGATGGAACCTGGATTGAAAACGAAACCTATTTAACTAATCGTCAACGGCGTCAAGTAGTTCAACACATTTCGTCAACCGACTAAAATTAAATTAAGACCATACCTCTATTCTGGCCAATCAGATATGTTGTTGGGACTCATTCGATGTAATTGTGCATACTGACCCTTTTTTTGCAGGAGTTCACTATGCTGACCTCGTTCAATAATTCTTCCTTTATCAACAACCAAGATCTGATCAGCATTAACAATGGTCGATAGGCGATGAGCTATGACAAAAGTTGTCCGTTGGCCCATCAGTTCAGACAGAGCTGATTGGATTGAGGTTTCAGATTCACTATCCAAAGAAGAAGTAGCTTCATCAAGTAATAAAATGCGAGAGTTTTTTAATATCGCTCGCGCAATAGCTAATCGTTGTTTTTCCCCGCCAGAAAGGTTTTGTCCATTTTCGCTAATTGTACTTTGGTATCCTTTTGAAAATTCACGGATAAAGCCATCTGCATTGGCAACAGTACAAGCTGCAATAATCTCCTGCTCTGTAGCCGTCGACCGTCCATAAGCTACATTTTCCATAATTGTGCCATCGAACAAAATTGGACTTTGAGTCACAACAGCAATTTCTTGGCGCAAGCTCCTTAACTGCAGGTTGCTGATATCCTGTCCATCGATCAATATCCGACCCCGACTTGGATTATAAAAACGTGGAATTAGGTTGACAAGGCTAGTTTTTCCACTACCACTTATACCAACTAATGCTATTGTCTGTCCAGCCTCGGCTTTTAAATTAATATCATGTAGAACCAGTTCTTCCTGATTATAGCCGAACGAAACATTATCAAATACAACTTCCCCAGATTTAAGACCTCCGCCTGATGGTGACTTCAGAGGTACATTACCATCACGTTCAGACGGAAAATCGAGAACTTGAAAAATTCGCTCAGCCGAAGCCACACTTTGTTGAAAAATGGTGTTAAATTGACCAATTGTTCGTAAAGGTTTGAACATCAAACTTATCATACTAATGTAACCAATAAACCAACCTGTTGTCAGATTACCTTGTATGACTTGCCAGCAACCAAGTCCAAATACGGTAGAAATACCAATCACACTAACTACTTCGATCAACGGAGGTAACATAGCAGAAAGTCGTATTCGTTTCATCGCCGGTCGATATTGACGAGTAGTAGTATCTGCAAAACGCTCGATTTCTTTTCCTTCAGCGCCAAAGCATTTGATAATTGGTAAACTATTTAATGTTTCTTTGACCTGAGAAGACAAATCTGCCGTTCTTTTTTGAACATCACGAGAAGTTCTGCGAATCCGTTGACCAAATCGGTTGATTAAATATCCCAAAGGTGGTAAGACTAAAAGAGCCAGAATTGTTAAGCGAAAATTTCTCAGCAACATGACTGTAATAAAAACGGGCACGTAAATTGATGCTCGTATCACACTGGCCGTCGACCCTACCGTTGCTTGTAAAGAACGAACGTCATCAGTCAGTCGAGAGAGTAAATCGCCTGACCGATATTCCGACACAGTACCTAGAGGCGCTAGAACCATTTTTTGATACAATTCATTACGAAAACGGATAATCATTTTTAAACCAACAAGACGCATCAAAAAATCGCTGAGATAAGCAAACGATCCTTTTAAAAGTACTAGCCCAAAAATCCATACTAAAATTTTAACAACCAAGTGAAGTGCTTGTTTTTTGTTAGACAGTTCAAAAGTATAACCACCAAACCAAGAGAGGAATGGATTACTTGATTCCCCATCAGCTCCAATTAAAACCGGACTTTTTAACTGAAAATAGTAAACAGTAAGAGGCTTTTGATCAAAATCGTGAACCTCAATAAGTTTGAGTGCGTCAATAGTGTCAGCTAGGATGTGTACATAACCCAACTCGCCAATGGCAATTATTAGGACACAAAAGCCAGCCAACAAAATCAAGGGAATGTAGGCTTTGAGGTACCCGAGAAAGCGGCGGGCAGAATTTGTACTAGGGACCATACTGAAGGAATTAGCCACAATGGATTAGGGAATTTATTCGTTAGTCTTCTGGCATTAGATGTTTCAATTTCAGGGGGCGGAAACCGGCAAGTAAGCCTCGTAACGAAATGAAGTCGCTGGTAGCAGAGTTGACTGAGCTTGACTCATCCAACTCTGGATATCTAGTAATTGTTCCAAGAAAGATGTTTTTTGCTTGATTTGAATGGTTTTGGGTTGCCCGCTGATCCGACCAAGTTGCCCAGCACGTAGAATTGCGTCAGGTAAACTACCCAATTGGTCAACTAGCTTGTACTTAAATGCTTGTTGACCCGAAAAAATACGGCCATCAGCTAATATCTCAATCTCCTCTCGACTAACTTTTTGATGACGACTTTGAAAAATAGCGTCAATGAACTGGGATCGTACATCATCAATTGTGGACTGCAAGAGTTCTTGTTCTTCGATGGTCATCTCACGCTGTGGATTCCCAATATCCTTATGTTTACCACTTTTTACTACTCGATATTCAACACCGACTTTTTGGTATAGGTCTTTTAGTTTGACAAACTGCATAACCGCTCCAATACTACCTGTAAGTGTACCAGGGTTAGCATAGATTTGTTCGGCTGCACAGGCTAAATAGTATCCGCCAGAGGCAGCGGCATTTCCCATTGAAGCAACAATAGGTTTATCTAGTTTTTTAAGTTCTCCGAAAATTTCTTGGACTGGTGCAACACCTCCGCCCGGAGAATCAATGCGTAAAACTAGAGCCTTAACACTTGAATTATCTCGATGCTGATGAATCTGTGAAATGATTTTCTCAGATTC
>JAYZAL010000082.1:0-19462 GCA_036339735.1 Candidatus Poribacteria bacterium | reverse complement strand
CTCAGATGGGAAGAACAGCTATTGCCTCAGCTAGGACCTCAAATGCCAATTTCTATTCCACAATTCGAAAAGATTAGTCATATGGATAACGGCTTACCTTTTTGTAGCTACTCAATGATTGAAGGTGAGCCTTTTGAGGGAAAGCACTACCATCGTTTGTCCAACCAAAAAAAGGACGTTGTTATTGAGCAGTTGGTTGGTTTTTTGCGGGTGTTGCACAGCTTTCCAGTTGAAGAAGCAGTTTCCTTTGGTATTCCTTACCGGCAGTTTGAAGCAGTACCAATAGAAGATATTATTCAGTTTGCTGAGAAACGACTTTATTTACATCTAAATTCGGACCAGCAGGAACGTTGCCAGTATTGGTTCGATTTTTACCGACGAAATTTGGGCGAATTTGATTACCAACCGACATTAATTCACGGCGACCTTCAATCGCGTCACATTTTATTCAATACTAATACAAACTTAATTGAAGGTATTATTGACTTTGAAGATATTAGAATTAGTGATGCGAGAGAAGATTTGTATCATCTACAAGACAGCTACGGTGACGACTTTGGCCAACGCCTATTCCAAGCTTATGGCATTAATAAAAGTAATTTTTCTCATCAATTTCAATTTCGTCGTTTAACTGATATTATTGGTGAAGTTTTTATTGCCCTACTGGACAAACGAGACAGGGAAACTGAGCATAGATTACGTGAACTAAGAGAGTTTTTACTTCAACCCTTGCCAGACCCAAAAAATATCCCCACCGGTACATAGGTTTTATTAGTTATTGATTAGTTAATGAAGGTTATATAATGTCCTCTGAACAGCTAGAGCAATTCATCACACAGTTACGCAGGCAATTAGTCAACCTTGGCGGTATCGCTGAATATATGGTACGAGATTCAATTGAATCAGTCGTTGAGAGAGATTCAGACTTAGCCCAGAGAGTCATTGAAAGGGACGACGAGGCTGACTTATTAGAAAATAATATTCGAGAAAAATGTATCCATCTAATGGCCGAGCCTACAGCTAAACTAAAAGAAGTACAACAGTTGATGGTCATCAACGATATCAGTCGAAACCTTGAACGGGTAGCGGACAAAGCAGTTAATATTTCTAAACGGAGTTTGGAATTGACCCAATCTCCTCCAATTAAACCTTACATTGATTTACCGATTATGGCTGATAAATCCCAAAAGATGTTAAAAGATGTGATTGACGCTTTCGTCAACCGCGACTTAGTGATGGCAAAAAATGTAGTCGAGCGTGACGCTGAGGTCGATTTTCTCTATGACCAGATGGTAGATGAAATTCAGTCAATGCTACAAAATGAGAGGAAAGTACAACCTTGTATTAGCTTGTTATTGGTCATTAGACACTTAGAACGAATTGCCGATCTGGCAGCAAGCATCGGTGAAGATGTTTATTATTTGATTGATGGTAGACTTATTCGACACCAAAAACCGAGTACTAGTTCTGTGTCTCTTGGTATAACTCCTAAGAACCGCAATAGTTATGGCGTAGTGGGACAAACATCTGCTAATAGAGCCGATTAGTAATTCTTTGGGACATCATCTAGATTCCAGATCGTTTCCTTTTCAACTTAGTATTTAGGTCGAAATTAGTTAATCCCTCCAAGGGAATTGTCTGGTTCAGCCATAAAATGCATCATGGCTATCACTGCGGGGTATTCGATATTGCAGAAGTTTATCTAGAGTTCCGTTGCCACGAATTGAAGGCTGTTTGCACGACTATTTCATGCTAAGTAAGGATGGTTCAAGCCACAGCATTCCCTCAGGAACTAAATAGTGATAGCTATTTAGTTGTTAATAAAATCATCTAAACAATTTAAAATGTATCAGGACAGATCTAACGCCACAGATCTTCCAGTATTCATGGACTCGTATACCGCATCAATGACATACATTTGGTTGATACTATTTTCAGGTGGAATTCGATGGGGTTGCCCGGTTGACAGACTATCACAGAGGTGCTGGAGTTGATGCGCAAATTGAAATGTGGGCTCAAAATCAAAGTCCTCAGAGTGATCTTTTGAACGAAATTCTAACTTGACATTTTGCCCTTCATTATTCCAAATTTTGTCCAAACGTAAACTTCCAGCTGTACCATTGATCTCCCCATATTGAGAGCCCCATGAATTAAAGCCTACTGAAATTTGAGCTGTACGATCATTGGGAAAAACTAACAAAATATAAGCGCCATCATCAACCTCTAACCCGGCTTGCTGGCTGGCAAATACGCGGACCGGCTCGGCTTTGTAAACTGTACGGGCGTGGTGTAGGTTATAGCAAGCCAAGTCATAAATACTACCACCGCCCTTGGCTTTGTTGAAGCGCCAATTCTGCTCCGGCCGTCGGGTTTCGGGTCCACCACCTCCACCACCAGTACAGAATGTGCTTCGAACGTTCATTACTTCGCCAATCGCTCCGCTATCGATCAATTCTTGTGCCTTTAAATGCATTGGGTGATGACGAAACTTGAAGGCTTCTGCCAACAAAATGTTGTTTTTTCTAGCAGCCGCTACCAACCGTTCAGCTTCTTCTGCCGTAGAGGTGAAGGGCTTTTCGCATAAGATGGCCTTCACTCTTCCGGAATTTGCAATTTGTACACCTACTTTTTCATGGAAGGCACCCCATGTACAAATAATGGCGATATCGAGGTCTTCACTTTTGAGCATGTGATCCAAGTCAGCATAACGGTTACTAACTTTAAACTGATCGCCAAAGCTATTAACCGATTCTTCCGAAACATCGCATACCGCCTGTAAAATTGCATCATCTATTTGCTGAGTAGCATTACCATGTGCACGCGCAATACCACCCGTACCAACCAGACCGACACGAAATGCCATGAGTTACTCCCTTGTTTAGTATTATCCAGTAGAATAAAGATTTTTCATTTTTCTTCAGGAAATGGAGCACGAATATCGTAGCGTCCCTCTTTAAAAACCGGCATAAGTCCACCTTCTACCATTAGGTCCAGTGGGTTAGGCCTAGTTTCTAATGGAAACTCAACCACATCATTGATACGTACTGACTCATAAATTGCCATCAGGATCTCGATAGTAATTTTACCGTGAATGCCCGCATTTCGGTGTTGTTCAATATCGTCGTCTAACCAATGAATCATCTCTTCGTATTGGTTGGGCTCACTTTGTCGAGGTTTAATAGTTTGCCAACCGGCAGTCTGACTATTGAGCAGTTCAATTGTTCCATCTGGCCCTCTTCTCAGTTGCCCATCGTCTCCATAGACAGCATCGCCTCGAAGTCCAGGACCTGGAAGATCACTTTCGTAAATACCCCGAATTCCACCGTCAAAGCATATTTCACCAAAGCAAAGGTCTTCACATCTTACACGACGTTCCCATTTGTCAGTCTTACGCGAAGCTTGACCAATTAACCACAAAGGCTCTGGGTCCCCCAAAATGAAGCGCATTTCGTCGACTTCATGTGTCCCTCGATTAAGCAAGCCAAGTCCGTCTCGACGGAGCATTGCTTGTGGTTGACCTATAGCACCTTCTTGGATTAATCGCCGAGCCTCGCAATTTTGTTGGTTGAACCGACGTTGATGTCCAACGACAAGTTTTGTACCACTTTGGTCGCAGGCTGCCAACATATCATTAGCTTCACCAACTGATGCCGAAATTGGCTTTTCAGTGATGATACCTGCTAAACCAGATTCAGCTGCTGCAATTGTTGGTTCCAATCGGATACTTTGCCAAGTAGTAATTGACACAATATCCAAATCCTCGGTGGCGAACATCTGTTCGTAGTCCGTATAATGAGCTGAAATATCATTAGCCTCAGCAAAATCAGAAGCGCGACCTTCGTCAATATCCATGGCCGCTACGACCTCGGTTCGTGGATGGTTTTTCCAAGCATTTGTATGTGATCGGCCCATACCACCACATCCGATAATGCCAACTCGATAGATCTTATCAGCCATTTGTATCTCCTTAGGGTCTCATTTATAACTAGATATTAAAAAAGCATAGTGTATTTGATATTTTTAGACTATCATATCTAATCATGGCTGTCAAAGTTCATAAACTCACCTTAACGCACGTGGCAGCAACGATTTTTCATTGACATTACAAGGGGCGATCAGCTACAATTTTGGTTTTGCGTTTCGGATTTTCGCAAGATTCATTGGCCACTAGGCCATGCATGTATAATATAAGACAGAGAGAGTGAGAGATCATGTACGCAGTATTTGCCTCCGGTGGCAAGCAGCATCGGGTTGAGGTTGGTTCGGTTATTGATGTGGAAAAGCTAGAATCAGCCTCGGGTACGGCCGTCGATTTTACTGATATTTTGCTGGTCGGGGACAATGGCGGAGCCACTCAGGTTGGGGCGCCCTATGTCGATGGAGCTTCCGTCGTAGGTGAAGTGATCGATCAAGTCAAGGGCCAAAAGGTGATCGTCTACAAGTCCAAAAGGCGGAAGGGATATCGCCGGAAACAAGGACACCGACAGAAGTATACCCGTCTGAAGATTACAGAAATTAACGTTTGAACAACCATTTTTAGTGGAAGAATAGGAGACAGATAATGGCTCATAAGAAAGGTGGCGGAAGCACACAAAACGGAAGAGATAGTAATAGTAAACGTCTTGGCGTCAAGCGCTTTTCTGGTAACTATGTTAAAGCGGGTAATATTTTGGTGCGTCAGCGTGGTACTAAAATTCATCCTGGTAGTAATGTTGGTTTGGGAAATGACCACACTTTGTTTTCTAAAATCGACGGTTATGTATGGTTTGAACGGAAAGACAAATATCGTCGAAAGGTTAGCGTTTACGGTGACCGACCCGATTTCTAGAGTTTAAAAAAAATAAGATCCTGAATTTGAAGCCTCGTTACGACGAGGCTTTTCGTGTTTTAGGGGGAAACTCCAATGCTGAATGTTGATACTGCACAAATACAAGCCAAAGGCGGCAATGGTGGTAATGGTTGTATTGCGTTTCGTCGCGAAAAGTTTGTACCACGTGGTGGACCTAATGGCGGTGATGGCGGTAAGGGAGGCGATGTTATTCTTGAATCAATAGAAGGTATGACTACTCTAATTGATCTCAAGTATCGGCAACATCAGCGAGCTGATAATGGTCAACATGGTATGGGGAAATTGAGGAACGGTAAAGATGCAAATGATCGGATTATAAAAGTACCCGTCGGCACGATTGTTCGCTGGGTAGAAGCTGAAGATTTAGAAAAAGCGGAGCAAGTACTCGATTTGAAATCTCCTAACCAACGGGTAATAATTGCACATGGTGGGATTGGTGGTCGAGGTAACCCGCATTTTAGAAGTAGCACATTCCAAACACCACGTGTGGCTGAAAAAGGAGAACCGGGTGAAGAAGTAATAGTTGACTTGGAAGTCAAGCTCATTGCTGACGTTGGTTTAGTAGGATACCCTAACGCTGGCAAATCTACTCTTCTAGCTCGCACATCTGCAGCCAAGCCAAAAATTGCCAATTATCCCTTTACGACCCTATCACCTAACCTAGGTGTAGTTCGAGTTGCCACCGAACAGAATTTCGTTTTAGCAGATATCCCAGGTCTCATAGAAGGTGCTCATACTGGCGTTGGCCTCGGGCATGACTTTCTCCGTCATGTCGAGCGCACAAAAATGCTGATTCATGTTATTGACGTGGCTTCGGTTGATGGTAGAGACCCAATTGAAGATTTTGAAAAAATAAATCAAGAGCTGGAATTATACAACCCACGATTGGGAAGAATTCCACAAGTTATAGCTCTAAACAAAGTTGATTTACAATCTGCAGGCAGTAACTTGACTCAAATCGAAGACTACCTGAGGAAAGAAAAACGGCGAGCCTTTCCTATTTCGGCGGTAACTGGAGATGGAGTTCAGTCGCTTGTTCGTTTTACCTATCAGCTCTTACAACGAATCAATGAAAAAATTAGGCAACAAAAAGCTGATTCTCCACCTGTTTTAATGGACTTGCCGCGGACTAAGAAAAAATTCAAAATTAGCCAAAAGGAAAGCTGTTATTGGGTAGTGGGACCTCAGCCCAAAAGAGCAGTCTTAATGACTGATATGGACAACCCACAAGCATTAGTCTTGCTCCACCGAAAGTTAAAAGGAATGGGTGTGATCAATGCTTTGCAGAAAGCCGGAATCAAGCAAGGGGATGATGTCCACATCCACGGATTTGAGTTCCAATTTACAGCCGATGGAAAATAGTCTAAAGAAAATTAACCGCCCGGCCCTGCTTTCATCGGTTCAGCGAATAGTTGTTAAGGTCGGTAGCTCGACCTTAACCGAAGGGGTCAATCTATCTCTGACTAAAGTGAGCCGTTTGGTCGAAGATTTATCCCAACTGAAACAGAAAGGAATCGAGGTGATTTTGGTTACCTCTGGGGCGATCGCTGCCGGGCGTGGGCAACTGACCGAACTTTTTCAGCATGTAGATGGACCGAAGTTCAATCCGTCTGGCCTTGGCCCTATCATTCCAGAACTCCAAGCTGCCGCTGCGGTTGGTCAGATTCATCTAATGAATGCTTATAAGCAGTTATTCGAGCAGTTCGGTCATTTAGTTGGTATGATTTTAGTGACTCAAGATGACTTTGACCACCGCCAACGCTATACTCATATCAGCGATACAATCCGTACTCTACTCCGCTTCGGTGTCATTCCAGTCATAAATGAAAATGATACTGTGGCTGTGGATGAAATCAAAGTTGGCGACAATGACACGATCTCTGCCTATGTTACTAATTTAGTAGAAGCTGATCTGCTAGTAGTATTATCCGACCAAGCCGGATTTTACACTCAGGATCCACGCAAACATCCGTCGGCTCAACTGATTTCCATCATTGACCAAATAACCGATGATATTTGGTCCGCTGCAGGTGAAGCCGGTACAGATAAAGGTACAGGAGGAATGAGAACCAAGCTTCGAGCTGCAGAAATCGTCACTGGTTCTGGTAAAATGATGGTGATTGCGGATGGATCAAAATCCATGATCGTTAGCAATCTGTTAGCAGGAGCATCTATTGGCACTCTATTTTTGCCAGCAGAAAGAACCAAACCAATGTCTGCCCGTCAACGATGGATCGCCTACTCACGCCCCGCTAGGGGGATACTATTTGTCGATGACGGAGCGAAGAATGCCTTACTAATGGGTGGGAAAAGCCTGTTGCCCTCCGGAATCCAAAAAACTGACGGGAACTTTAAGTTCGGTGATACAGTATCTTGCAAAGATCAAAAAAAACGGGAATTTGCTCGAGGCTTAGTTAATTACAACACATCTGAAGTAGAGCAAATCAAAGGGAAACAAACCTGCCAATTACAAGAAACCATCGGTAATTTTTACTATGATGAAGTAATACATCGAGATAATTTGGTTCTGCTCAATTGATTATAGATTCAACTTGACGCGGCAATTCGACTTATTGCTTGCTTCAAATTATTGACAGTTCGATCCACGTGGTGTAGCTTGTCTAGGCCAAATAAACCAAGACGAAAAGTTTGAAAATTTTTAGGTTCACCACACTGGAGTGGTACACCTGCCGCAATCTGTAATCCAACTTCTGCAAACTTTTTGCCGTTTTGGATATCCGCATTATCAGTATAGCTGACGACTACACCAGGTGCTTGGAATCCTTCAGCTGCTACACTCTTAAAGCCTTTTTCAGTTAGTACAGTGCGAACCTTGTCTCCCAATAGCTGCTGTTGCTCTTTAATCTTGTCTAAGCCATAATTTTCGGTTTCTTTCATAGTGTTTCGAAAAGTTGTCAATGCATCAGTCGGCATGGTTGCGTGGTAGGCATGTCCACCATTTTCGTACGCCTGCATGATTTGTAACCACTTTTTTAGGTCACAAGCAAAACTATTACTAGTAGTTGTTTCTAGATGATCCAATGCTTTTTGGTTAAGCATAACTAAGCCTGCGCAAGGCGAACTGCTCCAGCCTTTTTGTGGTGCACTGATAAGGACATCTACTTCACAATCGACCATGTCTACCCAAATCGTTCCCGACGCAATACAATCCAGAACAAATAAACCACCGACTGAATGAGTCGCTAGTCCCACAGCTCTAATGTAGTCATCAGGCAAAATCATTCCAGCTGACGTTTCAACATGTGGAGCGAAAACCACCCTTGGTTTTTCAGTTCTAATGGCTTCGACTACTGATTCGATAGGTGGTGGAGCAAAAGATGGCTGATTTGCTTGTTCAATTGGCTTAGCTTTCAAAACTGAGACTTTAGAGGTAATTTCCCCCATTTCCAGAATTTGGCTCCATCGGTAACTGAACCAGCCATTTCGAATAACCAGACATTTGTTATCCTTGGCAAATTGTCGAGCTACTGACTCCATACTGAAAGTACCTCCACCAGGAATAACCGATACGGCCTCTGCATTGTAGGTTTTTTTTAGCATTGAAGAGATATCAAGCATAACCTGCTGAAATAATTGGGACATGTGATTCAGAGAACGATCGCTAAAAACAACCGAGTATTCCAATAATCCACCTGGATCAATATCATTTCGTAGACTCATAAATAATCCTATTATTTTATTATTTTATTGCCGGAGACCTGACTATCTCCATTCAGCGGCCCAACCAGATGTCTCATATTGACTTCGAATTCGCCATTCTCTTAATACATTTAATAACTCTTGCCTTTTGTAACTGAACTGACTGTGAGACCACAGATTGTTGATTTCAGCTGGGTCCGCTTTTAGGTCAAACAATTGTCCATCAGGTTGGTCAAGAAAATGAACGAGTTTCCAGTCTTGACTTCTGACCATCGACATAAACTCAGTGCCTTGTAAAATACCATCTTTCCCATGTTCGGCAAAAACGTACTCTCTAGCCGTCCATTTCTGACCTGCTAAGGCTGGTAAAATTGACTTAGCTTCAATAGTTGTAGGTACGTCAGCACCGGCTAATTCGAGAATAGCAGGACCCAGATCCATTTGTTGACAAAGTCCATCAATTGTTTGACCACCCTCAAAACGACTTGGAGACCATACAATTGTTGGCACTCGAGTGATGATATCGTACATGGTCCATTTCTGGCTGTGTCCGTGATCACCTAAACAGTCCCCGTGATCAGAAGTAAAGATGACAACCGAATTATCCAGATATCCTTGGTGTTCTAAAGTTTGCAGGATTTTACCGATTTGGTGATCGATCATTGTAACGTTGGCCAAATAGTAAGCTCGTTGTCGGTGTAACTGTTCAGTCGTGGGATTAAGCTGATGAACGACAGAGTCATGGTCTACTTCACAGTTGTGCTGACGCATCTCCAAAAACGGGGCGGGTTGATTAGCCAATTCCATCTCTGTCACAACTGGCAACGGTAATTCTCGTTCCATATACGGTTGGGCATATTCCCAAGTCGGATCATATGGTGGGTGTGGACCAGGAAAACCTATCTGTAAGAACAATGGTTGTGTAACTGGGTAGTTATTAATCCACCATTGTGCTAAATTTCCAACAAACACATCTGGATGCATATCCTCCGGCAATTCCCATTCAAAAGCACCCAACCGCTCATGGTAGTCGGACCGTTGGCGATATAGTTCACGTTGTTGTTTAATTAGACCTCTGGCTTGTAAAGCCTTATCCCACTCATCAAAATAGTAGCGGCCTTCCAGGTACCGGTCCTTATTTTCTACCACGTAACGCTCATCAAAACCTAATGGTGTTTCAAAAGGAAAAGTGTGCATTTTTCCTATATTGACACAATGATAACCAACATTACTCAATCGTTCTACCCAAGAGCGTGTCCACCTATCTGCGTTTTTGAGAATACCAGTTGTGTGAGGATAGTAGCCCGTGAACAAACTGGCACGTGCCGGAGCACAAGAGGGGGCCGTAATATAACACTGTGATAAATTTACACCTTCATGAACTAATCGATCCAGATTTGGTGTATCTGCATAAGGGAAACCAAGCGCAGAGATACTATCAAACCTCTGCTGATCGGTCATAATCAGAACAATATTAGGTTGTTTGATAGACATTGAAAAGTACCTAGGTGGCGCGATCAGTCATTTCTTGTAGGAATTGACTCGCCGGGTATTCTTCATCGTTCGGCGAAACAGCATCGTACTTATTCAACACAGCCGTTTCTGGAAACGGCACTATTGGATGTTCTAGAGTTGGATCCTTAGTTTCAATACGCCAGTCTTCCAACCGCTGCCGCATTGATTGCAATACCTGTTCATCTGCTTGCCCACTGGAGATTAGATTATGCCGCTCAAAAGGGTCAAAAACGAGGTCATACAGTCGTTCAGGTTCTGGCCGATGTTCTTGCCAGCCGTGATCTAAGAAAAAAGTTTTGCTAATACTATCGTCGCAATTAGGCATTGCCCAATTCGGTGCTTGATCGTATCGTCGAATATATTTCCAGCGTTTTGTTCTTATTGCTCTTTGTGGTTCATAGCAGCAATGGTAGTTAACCTCAGCAAAAATCTCGGACCTAATCTTATCGGTTGTACCTTGTAACAGAGGTACAATTGAATGCCCTTGTAACCATTTGGGATGATCAATATTAAGAATATCACAAATGGTAGGGAATAGATCAATCTGACTAACCAATTCGTCTATTACTAGACCTCCACTAAAATCAGCTGGCCCTCTCATGATAAGCATGATACCGATTCCGTGATCAGTTAAACGAGATTTCATTTCAGGAAATGCTAGGCCATGGTCAGTAGTGCAAATAACTAGTGTTTTATCAGCTAACTTATTTTCTTCCAGAGCTGAAAATACAACACCCATTTTCTGGTCTAATGTTCGAGCTGCGTCAATATAATCAGCCATGTCCTGACGTGTTTCAGGTGTGTCAGGAAATGGTGCTGGAGGCTTAACATAACGAGGATCAGTTTTTGCCTCGCCATTAGGTTGAGGTGCAAAACCACCTGGCTTTACTGAACGAGCGCGGTGAGTTTCAAAAAATCCAACATCAAGAAAAAAGGGCTGATTATCACTTTTGGAGGCTTCAGCTATGAAGGTTGCAGCTCGTTCTTCAGTTTCACCTGAAAATGTGGTCTCCTTGGCTAAATTTCGACTATAACCTGCCTCGTTGACATCTTTTACCACATGTTGAAAACCAGCTAAAACGGTTTCATAACCTGCTTCAGCTAAAGTATGCATAATTAAATTTTTGGGAGTTGGCAAACTCCAACCGCGATTGACAAGACCACCCATACCAGCCGTATGAGCCCACTGACCAGACAATAAGCAGGCCCGGCTGGGTGAACAAGTGGGGTTAGCACAAAAAGCTTGCCGAAAAAGGACCCCTTCCTCTGCTAGTTTCTGGATGTTTGGTGTTGGGATAGAGTGTCCATACGGTTGAACATATCGTCCTGTATCGTGAGAATGGATATAAATAATATTCATTATAACGAAATTTCCTCAAGCTATTAGTAAATAGATAATATTCATGATATCGCACCAAATACCAGTCGATTTATTATTACTCAATCGGTGATTCATCAAGTTGAAGAAACAATAATCAGTATAGTTCATATTTGACTAATCGACCATCAAGGCCTCCATTAGTAAATGGTTTTTTCCAGCTAGAACGAAGACCGATGTGCTTAATATATTTTCGATCACCAAAATAGATGCAGGCGGTTGCACCTTGACATTGTTTTTTTAGAAAATCACCTAGCTGCTGGTAGAAATGAGAAAGGTCTTCCGAACGACCTAATCGGATACCATAAGGTGGATTAGTAATAATGAATTGACCTTGTAGCTTATTCAGATGGAACACATCTTTCTGCTGAACTGAAATTCGTCTGTCGGCAGTCAAGATATTAGTATTCCGCCTAGCTGTGGCAACAGCTTTTTGAGAGATATCGCTACCAGCGATCAGTCCATCCCTGACTGCTCTTTGTTTTTTATGGCATTCTTTTTGAACCTCTTTCCATATCCCAGGGTCGAAGTCTGGTAAGCGTTCAAAACCGAAAAGCGCTCGGAGCCCATTTGCTGGAGTACCAGTTGCTTGCAGGTAAGCCTCACATAGTAAAGTGCCCGAGCCACAAAATGGATCGTATAATGGTTGAGATTGATCCCAACCTGAGGCCTTTAGCAGTGCCGCAGCTAGAGTTTCGATCATTGGAGCTTCCACACTTTCCTTTCGATAACGTCGCTGATGCAAAGAACCACCCGAAGTATCAACACTGATAGTCGCTCGATTTCTGTGGATCCGTAGGTTTAGCCATAAATCCGGTTTTTTAGTATCCACCGATGGGCGTAAGCCAGTGATGGAACGAAAATAATCGACAATAGCATCTTTAAGGCGTAAAGATGCAAATTTAGAGTGACTAATTTTACTATCAGAAACAGTCGAGAAAATAGCAAAAGTTTGGAAACTAGTCAAGAAATCTAGCCATCGTATTTGACGGGCAGTCTTGTATAAATAACGATCAGAATGACAGTCGAAGGTCAGCAATGGCGCCAAAACTCTATGTACTAAGGATGCCTGTAAATTAATTCGGTACAGATCCTTTTGATTAGCATTAAAATAAATACCTTTGTAAGTTAAATCAACACTTTTAGCTCCAAGATTTCTGAGTTCAGTTGCAGCTAACTCCTTGGTATCATCAGCAACTTGAGCGAAATATCGACTATTCTTTTGGTAGGAATACATAACCTGACTCGGAATTAACCATATATTGACCGTTAATTGACGTTCAACGGTTCAGTTAGTATACTTGGAGTCAACCATAGACGCAACATGCCATGAAGACTAGATGAGTAAATAGCAAATGCCAGAATGGGCTGAAGTCAGAATTACCGGTGACTTTATTAACCACACTTCAGAGGGAAAGACAGTAACATCCCTCCACTTTTCACCTTACCTCAAACTGAAGTCATTAGATCAGTTGATACTGCCTTTTGTCATTTCAGCTAAATCAAGAGGCAAAGAGCTTGCTTTGTTTTTCCGCCGCTCTTCCTCAATTATCAATACAAATGACCAATATACAATCACATTGGGTATGAGTGGAGAATTTGTACACTTACGAAAAGGTGAAGGCTCACCGAAACATAGCCACGCACACTTTGTTTTCGAAGATCAAACGAGCTTAGTCTTTGTTGATGTTCGAAGATTTGGCAAGGGAGATTTTCGCCCCTGGGCTGATTATCGTGGCCCCGACCCTGTAGACCAATTTGATGATTTTAAGTCTCATATTTATGATCATATAGAGAAAACAATCTTCCAAAAACCGATCTCTGAATTGCTAATGGATCAACGTTATTTTAACGGAGTTGGTAACTATCTGCGCGCTGAGATTTGCGGCCAGTATGGAATTAATCCCTTTTTACCCGCAACTGAAGTTATTGATGACATGTTTCTAGAATTTGTCAATCATATCATGCGACAGTCGTATACTTTAGCCGGTGGGTCTCTTCACCGATGGAATAACCCATTTTCCGATTTGACTCTTAATGATAATATAATTGCCTTTGATGATTGGCTAGCTTTTTACGGGAAAGCTGAGAGTGTGGTAGATAAAACCGGTCGCCGGTTCTGGTTTGATGCTAGATGGCAATCATTTGCAGTGGCTCGTTACATTTGAGATGTTTGGTATATTCAAAATCCTCTTTTTGCTGATACCTGGTATAGGTCAATTGATGACACGCCAAATAAGTAAAGGAATCGACCTTATCTTATTAACAGTTTTGGCATTGTTACCAATCATTTTTCAAAACGAACAGCTAAGATTCTTATCAGCTATATGCAAGATCATATTCCCTTTTATCTGGGTTTATAGTGCAGTCAATGTCTTTAGTTCTTTCTATTTTTCGTATCTTGATGTGACTCGACATCGGAGGTTAGTACTGGTCTGTGTTAGTATGGGTTTGTTAGCAGAAGCAGTTTTACTTGGCCGAACCCAAATATTAAAAGATTTGAGTTCGGCTGATCAGCCTGAGCAGCTAATATCTAACGATCAAAATTTATTACCTGAAGCAACATTGAGTCAAACTGATTCAGCTCAGATACCAGTAGTTACCCCACCCCAGATTACTATCAAAACTGAACAAAGTAGAACTGTTACAGATGAAGAGAGAAAAATAGAATCGGTTGACAGACTAAAGCAATTTATCGACCAGAAAAAATTACATCTTCAAGCTAAAGATAAAGCTTATTTAGTTGTCGATGTATCCCAGCAGTGTTTATGGTTACTGAAACAACAGCAAGTTTTGGATCAGTACCTTGTATCAACCGCTAGGGCCGGCACCGGAAATCTGCGAGACTCCTTTCAAACACCAATTGGTAGACACCAGATTTACGCCAAGGTCGGATCTACTGCGCCAAAGGGGTCCGTATTTGAAGGCGGCTTCTTGACTGAAAAAATTCAAACCAATCTCTGGGACTATGAATTGGCTGACCCAAAAGTCAACGATATCATAACTACTCGTATCATAAAATTAACTGGCCTAGAAGAGGGAAAAAACAAGGGCGGAGATGTTGATACGCTAGCACGCCGCATCTATATTCATGGTACAACCAATGAAAAAATGATCGGCCAGCCAACCTCTCAAGGTTGTATTCGAATGATAAATGACGACATTATCACCTTATTTGATCAAGTCGAAGTCGGTGGGCTAGTGTATGTTGCAAGCCGCTTAAACTAGGACTAGCACAAGTAGCAATCAACAAAACATGTTGCATGTATTAATTTTTAACAGATTTAACTTTGTATTTAAAAATGGCAAGTGAGCGGAAAACGAACTTTTTAGAGATTTTGCCTTTGAAAAACCCACTGAAACCTTTTGTCATATCAGAATAATAGCTAATCAGTAATTTCATGTCTCTCTGTTTTCGAGAGGGCGAATTGTTTCCAGTATGTTGGAATTAGATTTAATACGTTTAGCTTCTTACATCTTTTTCCTAAATTCACTGAAATTCTCCATCCTACAAAACTGAAAAACCTTACTTAACAAAGGACCAATAGTCCTACGGAAGAGGAATGAATTTTTATGATACATATCGGTATTATCGGTGCTGGTGGCATTTCAGAATCACACGCCAACGGTTATCTACAATTATCAGATCAAGTTAAAATTGTCGCTGTGGCCGACCTAGATCATGAGCGGGCTCAATCAGCTGCAGATAGGTGGGGAGCGAGTCACGCATTTTCGGATTATCGTCAGATGCTAGAGCTAGATCAGATTGATGCAGTTAGCGTTTGTACTTTTACTAAGGCACATTGTCAGCCCAGCATCGATGCACTAGAATCAGGAAAACATGTCCTAGTCGAGAAGCCAATGGCAGCAACATCTGAAGAAGCCATTCGAATGGCACAAGCCAGTCAAAAAAACGACAAGATTCTAATGGTGGGAATGAAGTGGAGATTTATGCCCGAAATATTGGCTGCCAAATCTTTTATAGAAAACCAGAAATTAGGCAGTATCTATTATGCTGAAGCTATCGGTTGGCAACACAGGGGGATTCCAGGTAGAACCTTCATCCGAAGAGAAACGGCCGGTGGCGGAGCTTTTATGGACAATGGTGTCTATACCCTTGATACGGCTATGTACCTGATGGGACATCCGAAACCTATTTCAGTTTCTGGTACATCAGCTAACATATTCGGTCATTCACCAGACGGAGACTGGGTGACAGAAGATTTTAACGTAGAAGATTTCGGGACGGCCTTGGTTCGTTTTGAGGGTGGAATTACCCTATTTTTTGCCCACTCTTGGGCTATTAATTTCAAAGAACAGTGGCAGATAAGGATTGCAGGTCGTCGTGGTAGTGCTGAAATTTATCCCTTTTCAAATCCTAAATTGCGCCTGACACATGGAGATTATAGTGATCTAGTTGAGTCAACTCCAACAGATTTACCATCTGGATCAATCGAAATTGACTACGAGATTAAGCAGTTTATTAATGCTATCGCCAACGGACTAGCGTCACCAATTTCAGCTGACAAATTCCTCTACACCAACCTAATATTCGATGCTATTTACAAGTCCACTAGCCTCGGGCGCGAGGTCGGAATAGATCTCCCAGACTGGTTACGATAGCATTTCTATACCGTCTTAGTTTTTATATATTAGATTATAGAAGGCATAATCCAATATTTGTCAATTGCCTAGCAGGGGAACGGAATGACAATCTAAGGATAAGATATGATCATATTCTGTTTAAGGCAACCTAAACCAGTATCAATCTTATTAGCTTCACTAATCATGTTATCAACTCATTTATCAGTCACTAAAGCAAACAATGATGTAGAGAACGCCTCTAACGAGGCATTGACAAAAAAACAAGCTGATATAATTACAGCCGAACTTTGGGATTTACAC
Organism: Candidatus Poribacteria bacterium; assembly: GCA_036339735.1. Taxonomy (GTDB): domain Bacteria; phylum Poribacteria; class WGA-4E; order WGA-4E; family UBA9662; genus TMED15. The sequence continues at coordinate 3,155 of JAYZAL010000082.1, read as the reverse complement.
TGCAAAGAAATTGAATTAACACGTCAGCCTGAGATGGAATCTAGAAAGTTGAAGTTGGACAACGTGGAAATGCCCTTTTGGTATCAAGTTTACGGAGACAAGCCCGAGACAGGACATAGCTTGTATATTTCACTGCATGGCGGTGGAGGAGTACCAGAAGAGATAAATGATCAACAGTGGGAGAATCAAAAAAATCTATACCAAATAAGTGAGGGTATTTACCTTGTACCACGCGCCCCAACCAACAGTTGGAATATGTGGCATCAGGCGCATGTAGATAAATTTCTGAGCCGTCTAATTGAAAATTTAATTGTATTGGAAAACGTTGACCCAAACCGAGTGTATATAATGGGCTATTCTGCGGGTGGTGACGGAACTTACCAACTTGGCCCGCGTATGGCTGACCGTTGGGCTGGAGTAGCAGTCATGGCAGGCCATCCTAATGATTCAAAGCCCGATAACCTTCGTAATACAGCTTTCACTCTTCATATGGGAGCTATGGATAGTGCCTACAACCGGAACCAAATGGCAGAAACATGGAAAAAATTGCTTGGAAGACTTCAGGAGAAGGATCCCAACGGTTATAAACATCTTGTCCAGATATACCGGGGTAAGGGACACTGGATGCAAGGCGAAGATCAAGTAGCAATTCCTTGGATGGCTGAAAACACGAGAAATCTATATCCCGGTCGAGTTATTTGGTTGCAGGATAATGTGACACACAATCGGTTTTATTGGTTGGCTGTCAAAGGTGAGTCAATACTAAGCAGAAGCCAGATTATAGCAGAACGAAATGGACAGAAAATTAACATTAAAATCGCAACAGTACCAACTGTAACTGTCAGATTGAATGACGATATGTTGGACTTGGAATTACCTGTTGAGATTCATTTCAGAGATCAGCTTCTTTTCAAAGGAAAAGTTGAACGTAGAAAGGCAGTCATAGAAAAAACGATTTTGGAACGTGGTGATTACAAGGGTATTTTCAGCGCCGAAGTCACAGTCACGATACCTGTAGAAGAATGATATTCCTTTAGAATTGATCATTGAGTAAGGCCACGAGCTTGAGGTAATTTTGGGTGTGAGGTTGTTATTGTAATCTGTAAGGTAAAATTGAGCTTCAAATAAATCTAATACTATAGATGAAAGTTGAGCGTATTATCGAAACATGTCTTTATGTAACTGACTTAGATCAGGCCTATGATTTTTACCAAAAAATATTGGGTTTAGAATCTTTCTCGCGTCAAAATCAAAGGCATTTGTTTTTTCGTTGTGGGAATCAAGTTTTACTTCTTTTCAAAGCTTCCGAAACAAAAAAAGAAGACTCTGAAGTTCCATCGCACGGTATGTCAGGAGAAGGTCATGTGGCTTTTTCCATGCCTGAGACAGATCTAGGAAATTGGCGAAAACACCTTCTGGAATCCAACATTCCCATTGAACGAGAAATCAGTTGGAGCAACGGAGGAAAATCCATTTACTTTCGTGACCCTTCAGGCAACAGTCTAGAACTGACCACCCCACAAACTTGGGGTTTGCCAGAACAGTCCACAAGAGAACCAAAAAATTAACAATCGAAACTACTACAAAAGGTTAGAACTCCAAACCATATAATAGGCAATAGTAATTTACTTTTTTAGTTAAAATAGCAGCGAAATTCTGGAGCAGAAATAAAAAAATGGAACGAATAAAAAGATTCGTAAACATTAGTTCTGATAACTCTAGTACAAATACGCGACCTTAGGTCAAGTATTTGAGCTTATTTTAATTTTGTCGACTATTTCAAAAAGTACGTAATAACTATCCGACCATGAGACCATTTATTGGCATCTTCCATTGCAAATTTAGTAATTTTAATCTCATCAGAATACGGACGTAATATTGCTTCAATTTCTTCCTCCAGCATATAATTTTTGATAACCTTATAACTCGTTCCATTGGGTAATGTTCTCTTCTGAATATGATTCCCGTCACTATCAAATATGCCTTTTGTTAACGGAGATTCACCTTGTAATTCATCACAGAAAATAACTTTAGATCCGGGTTTCAACAGGTTATGAAGTCCTTGTAAAAAATTGTCCATTCTTGATTTAGGTACATGTGCCAACCAGTCAACCGCCATTGCAGCACTGAATTGACCTTTGACTCCGGTTAATTTGTAAGCATCAACTTGTTGGAAAGACACTAAATTTGGTGAGATACTTTTCTCTCTCGCTCGATCAAGGGTGGACTGGTTAAAATCTGTAGCTAGTATTTTTTTAGCAAACTGACTGAGATGCTGTGTCCAGAATCCAGGACCACAAGCGATCTCAATCACGGTCTGGTTTTTGATTTCAGCTCCAATAAACTCTATGACTGGCTGTAGACTTGCTAGCTTGTCAGGTTCGGTATATCCCATCGACTCGTCGTAAATAGGGGCTCGTTGGTCGTAGTAAGACTGCATTTCGTCAATAATGTTCATTCATAAACCTACATTATCTTTCTTTTCAACTATTATTTCCATTGCCATGACGTACACCTTGGTTTGATCTTTTCATATAACCGTTACATGGTTAACTAAGTTTCATTTCCTCTGGTGTTAGTTGGATTATTTGTGCTTACACTGCACCTTCCAAAAGCCCGTTGGATATGTCTTCATCCACGATCAAGACCTACTTTGTTGGTGGGAAATTATCGGGTAACCACACGGGTAGAGTGGATACTGAGTTTTTTGCAGATTTGGAGATTGGTACACCCCACAATTCAAAGAATGGACCCAGATTCCGGTCGATTATTTTTGAAAAATTGGTCATCCACTGATCTCTCTTTTCTTGATCATTTTTGGGCCTTTGATTAGGAAGTAGGCTATGATATCGGGCAAAAACTTGTTTAAAAGATTCCCAGCCAAATTCTTGTTGCAGTTGGTAATACATGTATAGTGCTAGAAAGGGTTTTTTTTTCCATTGCTTTAAATGGCTTCCGTTTTTGAAATACAATCGATATTGTCTTTCTATATTCGGTTTGGATATTCGACCGAATTCCGGTTTTATATTACAAAGCTTGTCCAGAATATACATTGTGAATAAATTGACAGTAACTTCACCAGTTCCCTCAAAGGTCCAGTCTGAATTTTGAAACATGTGGCCAGTTTCATGGTAAAAGCCCCAGTCCCCCTCACG
>JAYZAL010000081.1:0-24216 GCA_036339735.1 Candidatus Poribacteria bacterium | reverse complement strand
ACAGCTGTTGAGCCTACCAACAAACTTACCGTCACCTGGGGGCAGATCAGAAGTACTTCTACTAACAATTAATTTCACTTACGCTATTCAGGGCACTCTACGTCGTTGCCGAGTGCCTTTTTTATTTTTGATTTTGATTTTTTTCAAAGAAACATGATTTTCAGCAGCTTGAACTGACTGTCTACTAGCCATAATGACGCAAATCCAAGTCAGATATAAAAACGGCTGAGAATGAGCCTTATCGGAAATTATTAAGCCATTTTTTCTACATACGACGTTATGATAACTGTATGTCCAGCTGTCAAACACGCTCATCGTTTTCAAAACAGCTTCTTCCCTCAAAAGAAAAATCCACGCATGAGACTAAAACTTAATAGTGGCTGCTGCTTTCGGTTTTACTCGTTTGGGTTGGGCCTGTAGTTGGATCTGATCCAGTGGGCCAGCTTCAAACAGGATAGTGGCCGCGGTTGAGAGTTGCAAGTCGCCTGATCTAGAGCTGATGATTTTTAAACCCGACTGCTTAACCAGCAGTTGGGCCGTGGTCTGTCCCTGCCGATTGGTTAAATCAGTTGGTTGAATGATAGTGGTTTGATCAGCCGGGCTCTAAGCTGATCTCGGCCGATTGACCGCTGACCGGTATAGATTCCGAGTTCTGCAAGGTGACCGTCACCGTGGTTAGCTCTCCCACCTAAAGTAGTGCCTTGGGCCGGGCTGATACTGGAAAATGGTAGGCCGCATCCTGACATCAATGGTGATCGTCTCTGAACGGCGTGGCCGACCAGCCTAAAACGGTTAGACTACTCAATATCCAAATCCATAACACGATCTCTCAGTTCTATTCTGACTGGTTTTTGATCAGCCACTTATCACCACGGTATTCCAACTGAACAAATCTTCTTCAACATAGGACAGTAAAGGCCGTGGCTTTGCCAATAGTAAAACCCCCTCCACCCGAGGTGGCCACAGTACTAATCAGATCCTAGCACGCAACGAAACCCGCTGTAGTAGCTCCTATGATTGGGATTGGCGTAGCGGTAAGCCAGACGTAAGTACTTGCCATGATTATCCCAATTGCCCCCGCGCAAGACTCGCCATCCTTGTGGACTAGAGTCCGGCCCGGGTGGGTTGTTGACTGGTGAACTACTATAGTAATTTTCATCATACCAATCCTGACACCATTCCCAAGCATTACCTACCATATCATACAACCCATATCCGTTAGCCGCAAAACTGCCTACCGGCGAACATCTATCCCAATGGTCAATACCGCCTGTGCCACCATAGTTAGCATTATCGTGTGTTATCTCATTTCCCCACGGATAACGTTGGCCCTCTAAACCTCCTCGAGCCGCATACTCCCACTCGGCTTCAGTTGGTAGCCTTTTACCCACCCATGCGGCATAAGAGGTGGCATCATTCCAATTGACATAGACCATCGGATAGTCATCGCCCGGCGAATCCTGGGCCACCTCATTCCACCTGTTATAGTTATACCCACTCTGAGTGACAAACTGCTTGAATTGGCCCACCGTCACTTGATGTACATCCATATAGAAGGCATCCAAGGACACCGTATGGACTGGTAGGGCTCGACTCATTCCATCTAAGTGGTCGCCCATCTCAAATCTACCAGCCGGTATCAGTGCCATACTAGCTCCGTCAGTAGGATGAACAAATCCAGCTCTGGGTCCCACGTTGTCACCAGCTACCACTGTCAATGCCTTCACCTATTTGACCAGTTAAGCTTCTGGCTTCTGTGTCAAAGTTACCAGCACTATCAGATGAGACTTGCAGGCTAACCGTCATCAAATCACCATCTCGGTCTAACAGGTTATAAGTAATCTCTACCTGTTGAGCTACTACATTGGTTATTTCGGGCGGGCGATTACTATCTTGGGCCTGACTGGTTATTACTGATAATAGGATCAATAAGATTGGGCTTATCTGCTTCATTTTAGTTTCCAGCTATTATTTGAGATGGGTTAAGACAATCATTAGTTAGTATGGTTGAACCAAAGAAATTGGGCGGATTCTATCATACCTTAATTTTGGCGGCAATTTACCGAAAATTTACCGGCAATTTCAGTCTACCAGTTGGGTAAGATCCGAATTGAGATCGGATGGACCAATTGTCTAACCAGTTGGAATCGCCAATCCAGAAACAAATTAATTGGTTTAGGGGTTTAATCTAGAGTCTAAGAACCAATTATTTGGCTAATATTCGGCTGTTATGCTGGATTTTAATTTGAGGCTGAAATAGTCTCAAACGGACCGCAGAGGTTTGAATAATGTCTGATAATGGTTTTTATCGGACATTATCTATCCAACTGGCAGCCTGCAACCACAACCCCTTGTACTAACACTGCCAAATTCCCAGTCAAAAGCCTCAAAATAAACGTCCGATAACTAGTGGCAAACTGGCAGTAGTAAAAAATTTGACCCAGAACTTAAGTTCTATTTTTGATCATTCAGGTTTTTGTTTTTTTTCTAATTGAACTTTAATAAACTATGTTTTGTCTCTTTCTTTATCCTCGGAACTAGTTTGTCTCAATGCTACTTCGGCCGAATCAGGAACAATCCAAGACTCATCTTCTAATAGTTTAGTTAATGCTGGTACTACGATCAAAGCATTAGATCCAATATTTCCTAATACTTTGATCGCATTGCTACGAATAATACTACTCTGATCCGCTAGAATGAATCATAGAACGTTTATTATTTAAACCTGTTTGAGAAAAAACTTGTAAACATTCTCATTCTGTTTTCTGGATTAGCAAAACCCAAATTGGCCAACTCTATACTACTAAACTTTCCTCGGCCAGAATGCTTGTTGAACTTGGAGAAGGTAATTATGGTCATCAAAAAATATGTAAAACAACCCGAGAAATTTCTTACAGTGATGGATTAACCGTGACAACCTTTTCAGAAGACTAAACAGGTAAGTGAGTATTAATGGTTCCAAATGTTGATTACTTTGTTTTGGATTTGATTGTCCACAGCCACCACCACAATATACAAACCTGTAGGCACTATTTCTTGATTATTATCTCGTCCATTCCAACTGAGAGCTTGTCTCCCTCGCCCAAATGTTGTCCCATCTGCCAGCCACCGAACTAATTGACCACCAATACTATAGATTTTAATGCTCACGCTGGCTGATTGATCTAAGACAAAAGAAATCGTAGTATTAGCACTGAAAGTGTTACCTTGGGGTGAAAAAACTCGAGGTTGGCAAATCAATGATTCAGGAACTAAACTGGCTGAATCTGTGGCCGGAGTTTGGTCGGCCCCGACGACTGCGTATTGTCCCAGCGATGAAACCACAGTGGTGATAGTTTGTTGTTCGGGGTCCGGAGTGCCACCAACTATTTTCCAAGCTCCACCATTGCGGTGGTAAATGACCGGTTGCTTGCCAACGGGAAGTTGTTGTTGATCATAATAAAGAATCAGGGTTGCAGGCTTCATCGGGTTTAGCTGGAGATCATTAGGAATAAAGTCATACACCAAACTTAAACGAAGTAGAGGAAGATCTACTTCCTGCTCGGGTAAAATATTAACAGTAATAATTGCATCTTCAGTTAGCGTATTCGGAGGAAAGTACAGCTGAGTACGTTGATCAACAGGAAAAATCTTGCCACCTTTCCGGGTCTGTACAGCAGCAGGAATTTCCACCTCTACAGTTTGGCTACCAGTGTTACCTGCGACATCAGTTGCCAACAGCCGAATCCAAATGGTTCCTTCTTTAATTGGAATCTCCCATTCCCGTTGGATTTCAATCGGTTGTAGTTCCGATGGATTTAGTAGATTTTTTTTGTTCGCTTGGTAGAGGTCATTTTCAACGTAAATCTGGTCCCAATCATTACTTGATAAGTCGGTCGTGTAATCCAGACGATAGCCATCCAAATGAAAATCACTGGCGACCCCGGAAATAGTGATTTTGTTTAAGACACGTTGATTGTTCTCCGGCGTCAATATTTCAACCGTAGGAAGGGTGTTATCTGTCCGGATTTTCAATTTAACAAAGCTTGAGTGCTGCGTCTGATCTTGTGCTGTCAACCATAGCAAGTACTCCCCATCATTCCACTTGGTAGTTCTGAAGAGAGCCAACGTTTCGGTTCGGGGCTTAACATTAGATTGAAAGATTAACTGATATGGACCTTTTTTCTCAGAATCGTCTAACAAAATTGGCGTGGTCGTCAAATCTGTATCAGAGATAAATAGCTGAAAAGATCTAAAATCATCGTCCTTAACTTGGCCTTTAATATAGATGTCCCCGCTGATGATATCTCCGGAGGACAGATTTTTAATAGACAGATATGGTGTTTGGGTCTTAACTATGATATCAGCCGAATCCACAGTACTAACGTTGAAATGATGATCAATCGCACGTACAGAGAACCGGTGCTGACCATCAGGTAAACCGATTGTTACTGTATTTTCCCGTATCAAAGGTGACCATGAGACCGGTTCCTGGTCAGAGTCTAAAGATTCAGATTTGTATTGATACGTTATTCGTTCGGCGGATGTTTGTATATCTCCACTGATCCAGGTCACAGAGACGAAAGAACGCCCAGTCACGTATGCAGAGTCCCGGAATTCACTATCATCAATTCTCGAGATCTTAATCGAAGGAGGGTGTAGATGTTTTCTGTTTTCGATGACATAAGCCCCAAACTCAGTAGCAGCCCAAATATTTCCCTCAGAATCCTTAGCCACTGAATAAACTTTGTTACTCGGTAAGCCATCGGCTGTCGTCAGAAAAGTCCAGGAATCGTCTTCGATCCGCATTAAACCACTATTAGTAGTAGCCAACCAGTAAACACCGACAGGATGTTCGACAAAACTGACACCGCTCTGGATACTTATACTAATACTTTTATCAAAACTGAGATGCCGAGACCATGTTTCTCCATTCCATTGCAGGAGACCTCCGGATGGAACAACGGCAAACAATTGACCATTCTCGGATTCATAAAAAGAACAAATGTGGCCTTCTTCCAAGACCTGAACCCAATCGTCATTTTTGTCTTTCTTAAAAATCCCACCCTTCCAAGATCCAGCCCATAGTGTGTCATCAGAACTGAGAAACAAGGTTTCTATACCTCCACCGGTTTCAGCTTTCGTCAGTACTAGCTCCCATTTCTGTCCATCAAATCGATATAAACCATCGGTGGGGTTCACTCCACCTCCAACCCAGACATCTCCATTTGCGTCCTCAGCAAGCGCCCAGGATGGACTTCCTGTATCAGGCCAATTCTCTTTGTGGTCAATCCACTTGGTTCCATCATAACTCGTAAGGTTACCACCCCCAATGGACCAGATTTGGCCATCACTAGCCTCCATAAAGTCGTATTGGCGCGATCCAAGTGTCTGGAATATCGTCTGGTTATCATAAACATACAAGCCATTCCTCCTTGAAAACCATACCCTGCCGTTTCCGTCAGATAATATTCTACCTCTGGCGCCGCTATTATTAACACCTTCGGTGAAGTGGACCCATTCACGACCGTCAAAATAGGAGATTGACTGATCCGAGTTTAGCCATATTTTGCCGTCTGCGGCCTGATGAATATCAATCACACTTATTCCATTCAAAGCAGTTTTTGGAACTGGATCTGGCGAAAAAACAAAAAGACCACTGGTGCTTCCCACCATCAAAATCCCATCATTAAGCAAGTAAATACAATTAACTGGGACGAACAGCCTTTGTTGCCATTGTGAGCCATTATAAGAGAACAAACCGTTATCAGTTCCGACCAATATTTCACCATTTGATTGTTCTAATATGTCGCTAAACACACGAGTCTGATCTTCAGTTTTTAGGTGTTCAACCCATTCATTATCGCCAAACCGAAATAGGCCTTTATCAGTCAAAACCCAAAGATGACCAGTTTTGGACTGATAGATTTGACTGATATTGGTCTGGCCTAACCCCATATTTGTTACAGTATTTAGTGTTGGGTCTAATCGAAATAATCCTTCGTCGGTTCCAATTAGAATATGTCCTCTATCATCAGCGTAAGCTGTGTTGACAGAAGAATGATCAATAACAAAGTTATCTTTGAATTCGACATTCCATCTAGTGCCATCGAAACTGATTATTCCTTTATGCCGGTTGGCTGACCACAATCGTCCATCGGGTGTTTTGACTAACCAGTCAATTCGGCCCTTGATACTACCTACCATACCATCAAACAATTGCCAATTTTGCCCGTCAAATCCGAGTAAGCCCTGGAAAGTTGCCAGCCAAATTTTTTCGTCAAAAGCGACCGCAAACTCCGGCAGAGTGGAAACCCGGACATTCTTATTGAAGTCGGGGTCATCCCACTCTTGTCCATCAAAAAAGTATACAGTTCTAGTGGTAGTCCAATCGTTAATATGATCTACTACATTGACAATTAGCTGTCCAGTTGAGGATTCAAACAAGTCTAAATGAGAAAACTTCTTAGCAGAAGTAATATAGTTTTCAAAAGTACCAGCGAAACGGTCTAACCCCTTATCTGTTGCAATCCAAATATCACCTGATTTCGATTGTTGAATTGACAAGATATTATCGCCACTCATACCATCTCGAGTTGTAAATTGACGCCACTCATCTTGGCTATATGAGAAAGTGAGGCAAGAAAGAATAATTAAGGTACATAAGTAGAATTTCATAAACTTACCCCATACTGTACAAAAAATAACCTGATCGGAAACCACTTATTTTTGTTGACAAAAAGTCAGTATGACAGAATCGACTGGAAAACAAAAGTTATAAAACATTAAACCCTAATTCAGCTTGTTGCGCTATCAAAAATGATCTATTTTGAATTTGAAACCTTTGGTCAAGGTTTGAGGCCCCGAAATCGAAAGATGATCAATTTAAAGATTAGTTAAAGATTAGAAAAATCAGTAACAGAGGGGAGCGTCAACAACTAATTTGGGATTTGGTTAGGTTTAGGTGTCTGATTTGGGAGGGTCTCAATATGCGGGAAATATCGCGGTCCAAAAGCTTGGCAAAAGCGGAAGAAATCCAACCTTGATTAGAGAAAAATAAGACCTAGAAAGGTCTAACCAGCAAAAACCTGTACTTTTCCAGTCTAATGACCTACCCATCTGAAAAAAATGACGGTGCAAAAGACAGGCAGGAGGGATTTTAGAGTCAAAAAGGGTCAAAAAGAGTAACAATACCCAGCAATGCGGGGGACATTGTTAAGCTAATCAGAGATTAAAGTTCAATTTTTTGGAGTTTGAAGCTGAAATTACTGGACCAAGTAAACGGGTTTTAAAACGATTTTAAAAGGGGTTTGGTGATTAATTTAATTTGAGTTTAGAATCCGGTTATTGTGGTTTAAAAGTGAGAAGAACGGGGTTTACCCGAGCGATTACGGACTCGAGTAACGGGTTGGAGCGACCGGGGATGAGGAGCGGTATTTTGATGTTGTTGCCAATAGAGGGGCATAAAGTCGAAGGTATTGGCCCAGGCCCGCTTGAAGAAGGAATCGGAGATAGAGAGGAGGAACCAGCCAGGACTTCCAATGGAGCGGCCATTACCAACAGTTTGAGGCATGATTTTAATGCACTCTTGAAGCAGCTGAAGGGCTTGAATGGGGTTAACATGAGGACTTAACTGGCAAGCCTGAGAGACGAAAGCATCAATACCGAGAGGATGATCCTGTCGCATGATCTGATAAAGATCAGCGTTGGAGGACAGGGGGTTACCTAATTGTTGGTGTTGATCTTGCCAAAGTTGAAGGGTTTGAAGTTTAAGCTGTTGGTAATCGAGATCTGAATGATTAGAATCAGTCTGAGAGGAGAAGAAGGTAGGCTGTGGATCTGAGTTATTGTGAATAGATTATATCTGGAGTTTCTCCCACCTGTTGCTTCGAAAGCGTAAGAAATAAGTGATTCCCAACAAGATAATGTAAACCGTTGCGCCTGCCCATGCCCCAGATAAACCGTGGCGGCCTGCTAACCAGTAAGAAAGTGGTAAGAATAGTAACCATCCGTAGCTAATACCAACGACCATAGTAAAAAGTGTATCACCTGCACCTTTTAATGCACCACTGGAGCAAATTCCACAACCATCCGAAACTTGAAAAATCGCAGCTAAAAATAGGATCTTACGCCCCAGTGTTATTACATTTGGGTCATCAGTAACTAGGGATAGAAGCGTATTTGGTAAACAAAAGAAGAGAAGAGCCATAATACTAGTGTAGGCCACCCCAACTTTAATTGCAGTATAACCACTTTCTCGTGCATTTGTATATTGATTAGAACCAATATATTGCCCTACTAAAGTTGTAGCTGCTAGCGAAATGCCTATCAGTGGCATAAAAGACGTATGAAGCAGAGTTATTGCGGCTGTATTTGCAGCTAATTCTGAGTTGCCCATACGGCCAATCATAGCAGAAAAAACAGTAAAACTTCCTACATCAAGTACTCCCTGAATGCCCATTGGTAAGCCAACCTTCATTAATCTACCAACTTCAGACAGTCGAAATTGAAAAAGACTCCTTACTTGAAATTTCCGATCATATCTTTTTGATAAAAAAATTAAAAGGTAAATAATAGCGGCTAAAACTCCGGAGATAACTGTAGCAATAGCGGCTCCTTCAACTTCCAGACGAGGAAATCCAAATTTACCGAAAATCAATAGATAATCGAAAACCATATTAGTCAAATTTGCAAAAATTTCAATCCACATTGGAGTCCTAGTATCTCCAATACCTCGAAAATAACTGGACATAGTAAAATAGATAAGAGGCCCGATGCCTCCAAATAGCCGAATCTGGATATAAGTGGTACCGAGTTGTTGTACTTCTAATGATGGCTTCATCAAAACGAAAAGATAAGGAGCAAATTGGCTAACTAGAATCAGAAGTAAATATGACCCAAAAGCTATATACAAGCCTTGCCAAGTTATAACGGCTACCATCCTAGGTTGGTTAGCACCATAGTGTTGAGCCACAAAAGTGTTGATGCATGTTAGCAAGCCACTAAAGAAAGAAAGTATAGTCCACGTCGTAATCCCTGCTAGGCCAACTGCGGCCATTTGAGAAGTTCCAAGCCGACCGACCATAGCTGTATCTACAAAGGTCATAACTGTTAGAGAAACCATAGATATCACAATCGGGTAAGCCAACTTTAAGACTTCGTAGTATCCACCAGGACGTAGATTCATTTATCTTGTTGCCTTGTCATAAATTTTGATTTACGCATACTCCGCTTTACAGTTATTATTGAAAAACAAACAGTAACAATATGTCAGAATGTATCTTCTTATCTGGCTCAGTTTATTTTGTACTTGGCCAATCTATTTTACTTTCTATCCTAGGATTTACTATCCCAGAAGCACTTGGCAGACGCTTCCGACGGCGAAAAGTTAACCGAAAAAATTCGATTCTGAAGGTTTGATCGAGACCGGATTATTTAATTTAGTCCCCCTTCAGACAAAACTCTAATAACCAAGGTAACAATTTTTTAAAAATCAGGTTGGAAGATTCGCCTAATGAAAGTAAACAGGCAAAAAATTAATTAGTATAATAGTTTTGAGTTTGCCGGCCCATCAGCACAAATAGGTTAGAATTTTTTATATAGTATGTCTCTTTGAATTCTGCCAGTATTTTAATAGTGGTCCATTTGTACCATAAACTGGGTCGGTCAATGGTATGCTTGTTTGTGCGATATTCTGAATAATCTGTAATCTATCATCTGGGTTGACCATGGTTTTATCATCACAGATATCAGGCATTTGATTGGGTGGATAAGCTCCTACTACACACAAATCAGGACTTGCACCCAAATTTTTATGCCCTACACCTGCTGGAATTATTACCACGTCACCGGAAGCGATGGGTAATATTATGCCATTTTTGCCTCCAAATTGGACTTTAGCTTCACCCACGCAAACACCGAGAACTTCGTGTGCCATACTGTGGTAATGGTGGTAGCTGAAAATACCATTCCGCCAAGAACCCTGCCATCCGTTTGTAATGAATAATGACTCACAGATAGATACCAAATTACTATTTGAAGTATCTAAAGCCTTTGAGTACACCAAAAGTGGTAACTTTTGATTGTTGGGAATTTGTTCATCACCACTTAACCTTTCACATATTATCTCAGGAGGATTGACAAACTGATTAAAATTGGTTTTGAAATTTAAGGACAATCTAGGCTTCTCCTTCATCTCTAACATCCTCTTTCTCTTTGTCATGTCTGTCTTGTTTGATACATTGGCGAAGTCGCCTGCTAGTTACAGTGGTAGATTCCTGATTATCTTAAGGACAGAGAGGGTACCATAACTTACAATTGGAAGTGTGTTCCCACAATCAAATCTCTGACTGATTGTCAATCTCAGATAAAACAAAATCACTTTGCCAACTAGATAGTCTATGGCTGTCTGGCATATCTATTTGCGTTCTTTGGGTATTCATTGTCCGAACCAAATAGATACACGTGGTATTATGGTTTTAATGTTGTTATGCCAAATCTGCAGACCATATTGACTAGCCAGAAAAAATCAGAACGAAAAAAATATAATCACAAAAGGAAAACTAAGCAGGCAAAGTCAAAAATACTAGGTTATATCGAAAAAAATTCCGTCTGCCCTGTATAACTGAAAAAACACCTAATTCTAAAAATCAAAAATTGAAGGTTTTTATCAAGCACTGGTTGCAGCTATCCATTTATTTTTTTCTTAGTTACTGCTCATTTTTATATTACGTATCTTACCAGCTAGTGTTGATTCTTCAACGTTTTCAGAGAATGTAGAATACTAATATTTTCATCCCTGCGCTATTAAGCCAGTTTTCAGTCTTTACCAGAATTTAATGCTAACAAGATCCATCTTGACCAAGCTAAAGTAGAAATTGAACTAATAAGTCTTACTGCTTACCTCACTCAAGAGAATAGCCATGAAGTACTAAACCAAATCTTCTTGCTTGTGAAACAAATATTGTGCCTTATTTTCACGAGGTTATTTCGTCTTAAAGCTACGTTGACCGTTACTCCATGTCTACTAATATCTATGATTAAATTGGCCGTGGATGATTTTAAAGATATTATTATTGAGTTGTGTCGATCTGTCAGAAACCTTATCTATACCAAAAATAAGTCTATTGATATCAGGCAATTTATTTATCTTGATACCATGCTAATATCATAAAAACTCAGAAATTGACACGAAAAATAGTAAATAGGCGCCACATTAAATATTCCATCTTGCTTGATAAAAACAGTCAAAACATAATTTTCTTAGCTAATCTCCTTCGTTTTTGATGCGTGCTTCTCTCCCCACTGATGCATTAACTCGAGGATCGGTGCTAGCGTCTTTCCATATTCAGTCAAAGAATATTCAACCTTAGGTGGAACTACCGCATAAACTTTCCGATTTACGATTCCATGGCTTTCCAACTCTCTCAATTGCTGTACCAGCATTTTCTGTGTTACATCTGGAATCAAACGTTTGAGAGCACTAAATCTTTGTAAACCATTAGATAGAGTATGGATAATTGGCATCTTCCACTTACCACCTATGACTTGCATCGTTATTGTTACGCCACATTCCGATTCCTTGACAACGGTTACTTGATCATTTCCACCAATTGGCATTTACACCACCTATAGTATACTTTTAGTAAGTAAATCACTTTACAAATACAATATAACAAAAAAGTAGGTACTTGACAACAAAAAACTTTAAAAGTACAATTTGCGCCGTTTTAAAATCAAATTTTACCTGGCTTGCCAGTTATTTCGTTCACAGGAGAATATTTAATGTTCAATTACAAAATTAACAAACAAGTATTACATCTTGCATTGTATCTGGTTTTATTCTTTACACTTTTGGTCAATATATCAGCTGATCATCATCAATCAAAAGTCACTTTCCACATCTACGACTCCAAAGATTTATTCCAATTTAAGTCTAAGGCTCCTTTAGAAACTATTGTTGGAACGACCAGTCAGATCACAGGAAAAACTATTGTTGATCCCGATGATATCACCAAGAATTTGAAGGCCTCATTTGAGATCGACCTAGCAAGTATCAAGACCGGAATAACAATGCGTGATGAGCATCTTAGAGAGCAATACCTAGAAACAGAAAAGTTTCCTAAAGCAACTTTAACCATAAGCAAAATTGTCAAAGTTGAAGGAGATGACCGAAAAACGCCTCAAAAGTTAGAAAGTGGAAAAAGTGCTTACGTCAACGCAGAAGGTATTTTAGCATTGCACGGGGTAGAAAAGAATCTTCAGTTGAAGAGAGTCAAAGTAACTTATCTTAAAGGAAGCAAAGAGTTAGAGGCTGGATATATGTTCGGTGATTTACTTAAAATTGATGGTAGTTTTAGCTTAAAGTTGAGCGATTTTCAAATTAAGGTACCTCAATTTCTATTGATGAAACTGAGTGAGGAAATAGAAATTGAAATCTCGATGTTAGCTACTACGGTTCCTCCGAAAAATCAATCAGAAAAAGAATAATCTTGGTCAGGCAATTGAAATGATATGATCTAAGTATAATTTCCAGTCATATTACTTCAATTGCTTTCCAACAAAATCAGCTACAACCATCACTGAATTGAGGGAATTAATGAATAAAATCGTCCATCGTTCGATAGATAGAGGATTTTCGAACTTAGGCTGGTTGGAATCGTACCATAGTTTCAGCTTCGCTGATTATGTTGATCTAGATAAGATGCACTTTGGTGCATTGAGAGTACTAAATGATGATAGAGTAGATGCTGGTAAAGGTTTTAGTATGCACTCACATCAGAACATGGAAATAATATCTATCCCACTGTCTGGAGGTTTAGAGCATCAAGATAATATGGGAAACAGATCTATTATTCAACAGGGTGATGTACAAGTAATGAGTGCAGGTAAAGGTATTTTTCATAGTGAATACAATAAAAACCAAAACCGTGAGGTCCAATTTCTGCAAATTTGGGTCATCCCTAACAAAAAGGATGTTGTACCGAGATACGACCAAATTTCAATAATCGACTTGCAAATCAAAAATCAACTCTACCAAATATTATCTCCGATACCTGAAGATGACGGTACCTGGATTCACCAAGAGGCTTGGTTTTATCTGGGAGAATTCGATAGAGATAAAAAACAAACCTACGAAATAAAAAAGACAGGAAATGGTGTTTATGTTTTTGTACTTGAAGGAGAGATTAAGATAAGTGGAGAAAAAATCAATCAGAGAGACGCCATAGGTATTTGGAACACCTCATCAATTGAGATATCAGCCGAAACTGACTCACGTCTTCTAGTTATAGATGTTCCTATGATTGACTAGCTACTAACAAGTAAGCAGTTTTTCAGTGATCATAAAAATTCTATTTATTGTCAGCAATTCCGAACTTTGATAAATTAGACACTAAGTTCTCAACAAATGCTCGAAAGCACCCAGACGGTAAATATCCCAAGTAACAATGTAAAGTCAGACGAAAGAAAAAAGTACCAAACTTTGTCTCGTCTTCAATAAAAATAAAATCGGAATCGAAAAAAATGAGCAGTATTAGCAGGGCTACTAAATCGTTCTAATAGATGAATCAGTTGAGGATAATCTATTTCAGATTCCTGATTTAAAAGAATATTTAGACCGTCACCACTCGTTCAGCATTAACTAAGTTCGATGCACTATGAGTGATCGAACTTAAGGGAATATTTGGCGATTTAAGGAAATTGGTGATTTATATGATCTAATTTAGCTCGTTGCGGGAGATTTTGAATGAGTGAAAAACATCGATTGGCTCCGAAAGGATTTACAGCAGAACAATGGGAAACATTCAATCAGGACGGCATTATCTTGATCGAACATGCACTATCCGATAAAGAAACTCAAATGTATCGATCTGCAATTGACCGAGTCGCTCTGACCCACCCCAAATATGAATCTGGAAAGTATCTCGGTATTGATAATATTGTTGAAAAAGCCCCCCAGTTTTCTTCACTAATTGATCACCCTCGCCATGTTGGTTTTGCCTACGATATTTTCGGGGAACTCTTAAAACTTCATCAGAGCCAATTTTTCCTACGACCTCCCGGGGGAGGGAACTATAACATTTGGCACCCTGACGGAGCACGTGCATTACCATATAACGTCTTTTCACCGAAATTACCCCTTCAGATCAAGATTGGGTATTGGCTTAGTGACCTACCTGACAAAAAAATGGGCAATCTCGTTGTTATGCCAGGCAGCCATCGAAAACAGTATATGAATTCATATGATACCCATGATAGCGTAGAAGGAGAAAAGGTTATTTGTCTAACCAAAGGAACAATGACCGTTATGCACTCCAGCATTTGGCACCGAGTTGAACCAAACGAGAGTAATACCACCCGATATAATATTTTTATAGCGTATTGTCCCTCATGGGTGACTTCGGCAGACCGCTTACAATCGGATCCCGAATGGTTAGGAACACTCAATCGTGAACAACGTATCATCATGCGGAGCTATAGTAACGCTTATCACAATGCCAAACCACCGGCATCAGAGTTTCCACTTTTTCTTGATCGCGAAACAACCTTGGATCGAGATGATAATATGTATCAAGATCATGTTAAACTCCATCGAAGGAAGCGAAGAACAACCGCAGAACAGTTAAATCAGTAGATTATTTTTGAAACCCAAACAATTAGAAAATAAATATCCTTCAGGTGGTATCATGAAGTTAAGTTGTGTTTGGTTTTATCAATGTGAAGTGCTAAAAATTGCTTATCTACAAACTACTGTTTGACCAATAACTGAAAAGAATTTAGTATGACTCTTTGCTGTCGAAAAGCTAAACTCTTGTTAGTATAGGCCCCAAGATACGGCCGAGCAATTGACTATACAATCCTAGGATACCTATCTTATATTAGTTAATTCGCTTTTAGTTTCAGCGATGAAAATTTCAAACAGGATCATACCCTAGGCCTAAAAATTCAAGAGGTAAGCATAGAGTGTCCAACTATATGTGCTTACCCATATAAGTACAGGTAATATCAAACTGGACCATATGTGAACGAGACAGACCTAGCCAATCTGAGTCTCTTCATACCGTTCAGCATTTTCATATACGCTCAACTACAGTTCGTATAACTAAAACTCAATCAGACTGAGAAGACTATGTAAATGGGTAAAACAAGCATCTCGATCGAAAATGAATCTTTCTTGATTAATCAAAAATTGACCTATTCTGAGATCAATACAAGCAAACCTGAATCGCATGGAATGATCATGAATGCCCGTTTCATTCAAGGCATCTTCGATGATAGTGTAGAGCCAGATCGTTTTGCTCGGTGGGGATGCTCAGAATGGGACCCGGCGGTAAACACCCAAGCCCTCGTTGATGCACTTCCTGAATGGTATGGATATGGGCTTCGTGCTTTCACCGTTGGTTTTCAAGGTGGAGGTCCTTGCTTCACTACTAGTAATGATACGATCGATAACAATCCGTTTGGTGAAGATGGAACAAAGCTTGATCCGGCATATGCCACGCGAATGGATACCTTAATAAAGGGTGCCGATGAACAAGGTATGGCTGTTATCGTCAGCTACTTCTATGGCTCTCAAGCTCGGCGGCTTAAAGATGTACATTCGGTGCGTAACGCAGTTATCGGAGCTTCCAAATTCCTGAAAGAAGGTGGCTATACAAATGTTTTGATCGAAGTAGCAAATGAAATGAACATTAGCGCATTCAAGAATCATCCGATCATATATGAACCGGAAGGAATGACATCTCTGATCGATCTTGCACGTAAAGTCTCCGGCGGAATGGCTGTTGGGTGCAGTGGTGGTGGTGGGTATCGGAACTACACAGTTGCTGAAGCCAGTGACTACATACTAATCCATGGAAACGGTCAAACAAGGCAAAAATACTATACAATGATAGAAGAAATCAAAAGCTGGCAGCAAAATAAACCGATTGTATGTAATGAAGACTCTGCAGCCTTGGGAAATCTCGGCGTCGCATTCAAAACAAAAACATCTTGGGGATATTATAATAATATGACAAAGCAGGAACCACCTGCGGACTGGGGTGTCACAAAGGGCGAAGACACTTTCTTCGCGCACCGGATGGCAGAAGGAATTGGAATCAAAGTACCAAAACTACCTAAAGAAGACCAATATTATTTGCAGGGTTTGGAGCCTGATTGGTCTTACAAAGGACAAAGATGGATTCGTCTGGCTAGCCTATACCCTGAAACAATCAGTCAAGTCGATTTTTACTGTAACGGTAAGTTGTACTACACTTCATATGACGAGTCATTTCCCATAAATTTCATTAGTAACTGGCGATACAAAGGTGTTGACATCGGGAATGATAACCAAGAATGGAAAGCCGTCATTCGGTTAGGAAATGGTGATGTACTGGAACGAACAGTGGGCTAAATATGTCAATTCATATCGTCAAAAGTATCAACCAGATATCGTTAGAAATATTGCACTAGATCTTGATCTCCGATGAGCTGATCTTACTTAATTATGTTGTATCAGTATCATGTTTTCCTAATTCGGTTAATAATTAAAGGACGAATCTATGAAAATCACCAAAGTAGAAGTTTTTCTGCTTCATGGTAAGTTCATCTATGTAAAGGTGGATACCAACGAAGGTATTTCTGGATGGGGTGAAGCTGCATTTCATGGTGAGCGACTAACTGCCCAACTATTAGAAGCGTTAGGACAAAAGGTGGTTGGTCTTAACCCACTTAATACTGATGCTTTGTGGCAAGATTTATTTCGTTCGGGATATCGAATTGGTAGTACTGGTGCTTATATGTCAGCCATTAGTGCCTTAGATATTGCTTGTTTCGATATCAAAGGTAAGGCACTGGAAACACCCATTTGGAATCTGTTAGGTGGGAAATTTCGGGATCGTGTTCCAGTTTATTCTAGCCTGATGGAGCGGCACTTGTCTCCGCAGAGAGATGTGGAAAAAGTATTAGCTCGGATGGAACAGGGATATAGCTGGGTTAAACTTCATACAGCCACAGCCTGGTCATTTGATCAAGGTAAAGACGGAACAGTCGAAACAGTAAAAGCTCTACGAGATCAATGTGGGGATTATAATCGGCTCAAGATTTTGGTCGATGTGAATCAGGCCTATATGGTACCCGGTGCCATGAGAGTAGGAAAGGCCTTAGGAGAACTTGATGTCTCACATTTTGAAGAGCCGATTGCACCTTGGGATTTGGATGGATACAATCAACTCCAAGCAGTACTAGAGGTGCCAATCGCGGCAGGTGAACAGGAATATAACCTATGGCAATTTCGAGACTTGATCACAAGAGGAAATATTGACATTCTACAACCTAACATCACCTCTTGCGGGGGGTATACACAAGGGATGAAGGTCGCGGCTTTAGCTGAAGCTTACAATCGACCAATGACCTGCCATAATACAGACCCAGCATTAATGACAGTGGTGCATTTACATCTTTGGGCTGCGTGTCAGAGCTGCGTTTACCCACAAGAATACTATGGTGAAGACCACCACCCACTCCGCGACCAAACACCAGTACTAAAGACACCACTAGAAGTAGTAGAAGGACATATCATGGTACCAAATGGACCGGGATTAGGGGTAGAAATAGACGAAGAAATGATAAGGGAAATCGCTTGGAAAGATTGATGATTTGAAATTGAGCGCGATTGTTATCATAAGCCAAAATAATCAAAATAATAGAGTAAAAATTTAATTGCGCTCACCTGCTAGATTAAAAATCCTAATCATATAGAAAATAACGCTACAAAAAAATGTCAATTATAGAGTCTTTTCAAGTGTGATACTCTGGAATGAAGGTTACTATATCTGATGAACCTGTTGAAAATACTAAGTTTTGAGTTGATTTTTTTGTTACACTCAAGAACAACTCTATATCTAGGTGGTTGAATCTTTTTCTATTTCACAATTGAACCAGTGAAAACTGCATAACAATCACGTATCCCCCTCGGCAAGATATATCCTACAAATCTCAGTATTTTATATTAATACCGAGTAGAATAGGTTTACGACATGAGGGTAATCAGTTACAGTCCAAGCTATCACATAAAACACCAAATCATGTAACAGTTCAGCGAATTTTATAACCTGTCAGATCCATTTTTTCTACTGTTCTGCAAATCAAAAAGTGCAATCTTTTTGTTAATTGTTCCTAAAAATGGTTGGATGGTTCATGTATTTTGTAAATTTACTAGCAATGGAAATCTAACTTCAATTAAGATATGAGAATAAAGTCAACGGCTAATGCCCTTTGTTGCAGTTGCGACATTTTACACCTTATGTGTTGGGTTTACCATAGACACTATGTTTGACAATTAAAAAAACTTTTTTGAATATTGATGAACAATATTTTAGATACTAATCTGACAAACGCTTTCTCCAACTATCCCATCAAGCAACCTTCTTGGTCTGTCAAGACGTGGATTATACTTTTTGTTTTTAGTCTCTATTTATCATTGACGATTGGTTGTAGCGATGAGACAGATCTGCAGATTGAAGGTAAAGTCTTAGCCGAAAATCGACAACCCCTGTCGGGTGCTCGGGTAGCCATCAGTGGACCCGAGAATCATTCAGTTACCACTGATAGTAACGGTCAATTTCTGTTTGGAGATATCGTAGCCGGAATCTACCAAATTACCGTCACTAAAGCCGATTATCAAGCCTATATTAATCAGATAACAGTGATTGATGCTGCTTCAACTACTGATGTGATCTTGGAAAAGCAGAATTCTCAGACCATTTTCGGGATAGTAACTAATCAAGATAGTCAACATCCTCTATCAAACGTAAAATTGACTACTATTCCGTCAACTTCAGTGGCTATCAGTGATAGTGATGGTAATTACCGGTTTTCCCAAAAACTCCAGCCGGCTAGCTATGTGGTTATAGCAGAGGTCGAAGGCTTTGAAATTACGCAGCTGGATGTAGTCGTTCAGGTAGGTGAACCGGCTCGAGCCGATATTTTACTACCACCGTTTAAACCAGTATTGGCTTTTTCAGAAACCAGTCTGGATTTTGGTACAGATAAAGATAATCTAAAATTGACTATTAAGAATGAGGGAAAAGGTTCCCTGAATTGGACGGTGGACAAACCTAAAGAGAACTGGATTAAACTAGAAAAATTAAAAGGTATTGCTAAACCAGAGATGCCAAATACAATTCATATCGAGGTCAAACGGGATGGACTTGAGCCAAAGGCTTATCAGCTGGAACTAACCTTTACTCACAACGGCGGTATCAAAAGATTTCCTATTACTGTCAACGTGAAACCCAAACCAGCACTCTTCGTCTCTCCGGAGAAATTAGACTTTGGCCTAGATAAGCAAAGCTTAACAATTAGTATTGAGAATCGAGGTACCGGTCCACTGGAATGGATCATTACCTCGCCAGAAAAGTGGATTAGGGCTGAGCCTGCTAGTGGACAAACTCGCCAAACTTCTACCTCCGTTAAATTGACGGCTGACCGACAAAATATGAGACCAGGAAACTACCAACAACAACTAACAGTCGTTTCCAACGGAGGTCAGATGGATGTAGGAGCCTCAATTAGGGTGAATGAAAGCCCTCGGCTCCATGTTAACACTAAAGCTCTTGACTTTGACAACAGTACAAAGAATTCAAGCCTCACCATCCGTAATCTAGGTACTGGACAACTGGATTGGCAAATTTTGGTGCCGGAACCAGAATGGTTAAAGATCATACCGCAAAATGGGACCACCAGCCAGCAAACCTCATCAGTTATCAATCTGGATGTGGTGCGGATAGGATTAGCTGCTAAACAGTATCGGCAGATCGTTACCATAACTAGTAATGGTGGTGATTGGCCGTTAGAAGTTAGCATGTTGGTTGATCGTCCCAACCTGTTAGTTGATAAGCCGAGATTGTCGTTGGTAGCTAAAGAAAAACAGCAAAGTTTTCAATTATCTCGTCAAGGGTTTAGTAATGTTGATTTTGAAATCTATTCCAGTCAAAAGTGGTTACAGGTTGAACCTCAGCGTGGACAATTGAATAACCAATCCATCATGGTCCAAGTTAAGGTTGACCGTAGTCCTTTGCCACCAGGTAGTAGCCAAGCGGTATTAACAATTGACTCAGATCAAATTGATAAAAGATTAGAATTGACAGTTATGGTTAAAGTTCTGCCTACCTTAGAACTCAAAGTGATAGACGCCAAAACCAGGCGACCAATTTCTCAAGCTAAAGCGTTGAGCCGAGAGGCACAAGTTGACGGGCGGATCCAGTTCAAGGATACTGATCTTGCTATGATAAATGGTTTAGTATCGGCTGAGGGTTACCTAAATCAATCCTTCTCGGTTAATCTAAGGTCAGCAAAGCATCGACTGGTGGAAAAAATTATCCAACTCACACCTATTCCCCAACTATCTGGGCGAATTCAAGGTAGAGAATTGGATCTACCGACCGAGATTATCTCATCGAGTGATAGTACTTTTGCCTATGTGATCAACAGTGAATCATCAACTGTCAGCCAGATTACGGTCAGCAGTAACGAGATAGTAAAGACTTTCGACCTGTCCAATGACGGCCGAAACCCAAAAGACTTGATTGTACATCCATTAACCGGCCAGGTAATAGTGGCCAACAGCTTTGCTAAGCCGACCAAATTGGGTACGCCTCAAGATGACACCATCTCTATTATGCCAGAATTATTGGATCGATCAGTGGCAGTAACAGTGGGTAATTATCCTGTCGGACTAGCCATTGATCCGACTGCTAATCGTCTCTATGTAGCTAATCAGTCTAGCCGAACGATCTCGGTTGTTGATCTGGGCCAACGCAAAGAGATTGGCTTACTTATACCACTCAGGAATAGGATACCCAATCGAATGGTACTGACTCATGGCCACTTATACGCCATAGTTGGTGAAACGGTTGAAATTTTCGATACTCGGTCAAATAGATCGATTAAAAGCATCAATAGTGTATTTGGCCCATCGGATCTAGCCACCTCTAGTAACCAACAATTTGTGTATGTAGTCAATAATAAGAGGAATAGCTTGAGCATCATTGACGCCATTAACCAAGTGGTGATCAAAGAAATATCCGTTGGATTTTCCCCAGTCCGAGTAGCAGTTAGTCAGGGGTTTCATCCCAATCGAGATCTGATTTTCGTAGTTAACCAGGGGGATTCTACCATTACTATGCTTGAGACACGAACCAATGAAGTCCGCCCGTTTGAAGTTTGGCAAGCCGAGGTTGCTGCCGAACCAATCAAAGTGGGCTTTATGCCCTTGGGTATTTGTGTAACTACGGACAAGGTTTATGTAGTACGGAAGGAAGATTCAGTCATCGAGGTGTTAGAATTTTAGTGGCTGATTATTTGATCAGGGTTTTCGATTTGGCTTACTGTTTCACTGTTTCTGTTCAAGCAAAGTAGACTTCACAATTTAATTATAAAAAGCCTATTCTAACCTCATCAATCATATGCTAATCCCAAGTTTAGCCCCGTATGAATCAGGTCTATCCGTTTGTAAAAATTAGAAATGCATAATTATGGAATGAATAACAACGGAAGGAATCGAAAACAATCAGGCTTGAAGAGAGTAATAGCCACCACAATCGGTATATGTAACTCACACGATTACTCGATAAGTCGTTCATGGAAACTTATTAGTAGTCTAAGGTCAACCATTTGGTTAACCAATTTTTCATCATTAATATTGTCTGGTCTGGCAAACGACTGAGAATGACCATATTCAACCTACCGACATATGACGAGCTAATCTGGTCATTCTCAGAATGAATAAAGGTAAGAATTTTAGCCAGTGATTAACCTACTTTTTTAGATACCCCCAAGTCATGGTTACTTTTCCTTTTGAATGAACGGGGGTCGTAGCGAAAAATTCTTTCGGGTCTAAAATTAACTCATCCGGTTTTTTTTGATGGTCAGATAAGCGGACTTCATCTACGGTGCATTTGGAGGCAAAGTTACCCACTTTTTCTGGCTCTACATTGTTGATACTAAAGGTTTGTGCAAATTGCTTCGGACCTCCCTTAAACCCATCTTCAGCGGCCAACTTCCCATCTAGATATAATTTTAGACCGTCAGGTCCCCAAGTCCCAGCCATATGGTGAATTTCGCCTTTTTTCCACTCGATAGGTTCACTCCAAGCATTTTTCCATGAGCCGCCACTCTTAATTCTCATACCAGCTTTCGGCCCTTTATTAAACTGCAAAAAGATTGCATCTGTACCCCTTTTGTAAGTGAACCACATAAAAAGTTCACCCTGAATATCTTTTGCATCCATCCCCATTTTAACAAATAACTCGACTGACCCTTCTTCCAAATTAGTAAAGCGATTTTCAACTGGAAAAGCAACCACGTCTTTTCCCTCAGCAGCTAAAAATCCATTTCCCCATTTGGCCTCGACAAATTTAGCAGTTCCTAAAACCTGCCCACCTTCTTTTTCTACTTCAGCTTTGCTTTCTAATGCTGAATAAAAGGTCTCCTTAGCTGTAACCAGCGAACACATTAAAGTAACAATAAAAAAAGCATATTTTGCTTGTCTACCTAAACATCTTATTATTTGTTCCATTTCTACTCCCTCATTACTATGACAGTTTAATTTTGGATTAAAAGAAAAACTTGTGGGTTGCTATTGAAAATGAGCTCAAACATAAATTTGATAATAGAACCGACGTCCGAATAAAGATCCTGTTCCATTCTAACTAACATGGGTAAGATACAAGACCACAACATAAAAATAGAAAATAGAGATGTAATTCTTGGGTGAGTGGATAGACTAAATAGTTAACAATTACTTAATCTACGACCCCTTCCCGCTTGCCAACCTTTATTTTACTATGCGAATTTTTACCCAACGTTCTCAATTTGATAAACGGAATACAAAGGCAATTAGAAAATCAATAATTTCTCTAATTATACGGAAACCAACCATGTAGCCCAAAAATCATTCTTAGATACATGATATGGAGTTGAGAAGTGCTAGTTAATCTGCCTCTTGAGATTGCTCCAGATTGCTGTTACCTTACCCTTCGGATGAACGGGAAAGAATTCTTCTGGGTCTAAGATCAATTCATCCAACTTTTTTTGGTGGTCAGATAACCGAACTTCATCCACAGTACACTTAGAGACAAAGTTACCCACTTTTTCTGGTTCAATGTTATTAATACTAAAAGTTTTTCCAAATAATTGTGGCCCACCTTTGAAGTCATCTTCAGCGGCTAATTCACCATCCAAATATAATTTTAGACCGTCAGGCCCCCAAGTCCCAGCCATATGATGAATTTCGCCTTTTTTCCACTCGATAGGTTCACTCCAAGCGTTTTTCCATGAGCCACCACTCTTAATTCTCATACCAGCTTTCGGCCCTTTGTTAAATTGTAAAAAGATTGCATCCGTACCCCTTTTGTAAGTGAACCACATAAAAAGTTCACCCTGAATGTCTTTTGCATCCATCCCCATTTTAACAAACAACTCGACTGACCCTTCTTCCAAATTGGTAAAGCGATTTTCGACTGGAAAAGCAACCACGTCTTTTCCCTCATCAGCTAAAAATCCATTTCCCCATTTGGCCTCGACGAATTTAGCGGTTCCTAAAACTTGCCCGCCCTCTTTTTCCACATCAGCTTTACTCTCCAATGCTGAATAAAAGGTTTCCTTAGCTGTAGCCAATGAACACAACAGAGTAACAACTAAATAGACAAGCAACAAACTGTTCCAAGCCAACGCCATTTTTTATTTACCCTTTCTCTTGTAAACAGGTGTTTTACAAAATCAGCCGGATTTTATCACATCCGACAATTAATGAACAACAAAAATTTGATATCTGATCCGAGAGATCGTACTTTTTATTTCCAACTCAAATACGTTCTAATACATAAATCAAAAAACATAGATAGGATAGTAAATGAAATCAATTAAATCAATTGCTCGCAGAATTATGGTAGTCATTTTAGGAACCCTACTGTTATCTTTGGTGAATTTACCCATCAACAGTCAACCGCAAGACCAGCACGAAGCTGATATTATTTCTATTGCCACAAAAGACACACAGTTCAGTACACTCGCTAATGCATTAGAAACCGCCGGCTTGGTAGAAACTCTGAGAGCTGAAGGCCCATTTACTGTTTTTGCCCCTAATGATAAAGCTTTCCAAAAATTACCTGATGGTACTTTAGACAACTTGTTACAAGACACGAATAAACTCAAAGAGGTCCTGCTATATCACGTCATTACGAGTAAAGTTCT
>JAYZAL010000080.1:0-27084 GCA_036339735.1 Candidatus Poribacteria bacterium | reverse complement strand
TATGTCGATGCGAAAGAGGCGACAACAAATGTCAAGTCTGAAGTCGTCAAGACCTACGCGCGTTTAGTCTATCTAAATTATGTCGATGCGTATCAGCAAGCTATTCAACTTAATTGGGCAATTGATGATTTTTTATCTAATCCAAATGAAGTGAACTTCGATAAGGCCAAGAGTGTCTGGTTAGAGTCAAGAAAGTCTTATGGTACAAGTGAAGCCTTTCGATTTTATGAAGGTCCAATTGATTACTTTGACACTCAAACACAGACTGAAGGTCCAGAAGCTCGTATAAACTCATGGCCACTAAATGAAGCTTATATCGACTATGTAACTGGTCAAGAAAAGAGTGGGTTAATCAATGATCTAACATTTCAGATAAATACAGTTTCGCTAGATGAAAAAAATCAAAAGAGCGACGAGGCCGATGTTTCGACGGGGTACCACAGCATTGAGTTTTTACTTTGGGGACAAGACCTGAGTTTAGATTCGCCTGGTCAGCGCACTATTTCTGATTATCAGCCCGGTGGTCAAATTAACGAGCGAAGGCGAAACTACCTAAGGATTGTGACAAGTCAGTTGGTCGATGATCTGAGATTCTTGGTTGATTCTTGGCAACCAAACCGAACTGAAAATTACGCAAGTCAATTTCTTCAATTGGATCCTGATCTGGCTTTGGAAAAAATATTGACTGGAATTGCTACCTTAAGTGGTTTCGAGTTAGCGGCCGAAAGGATGGCGGTCCCTCTTGATAGTGGTGACCAAGAAGATGAGCATTCTTGCTTCAGCGATAATACACATAACGATTTTATCTATAATCTGGAGGGTATCGAGAATGTCTACCTTGGTAGATATGCAGATTTTCAAGGGGTTGGGCTAAAGGAACTAATTGAGAATGCCAACCCAGACTTGAACAGTGAATTCCTCCAAATTTTGGACCAGAGTAAGAAGCAGATTGATGACATCCCAGCTCCAATTGATCGCGAAGTATTATCAACGCCTATCAACAGTATAGGTCGAAAAAAAATGGAAGCTGCTATTGTATCTCTTCAAAGACAATCTGAGCTTCTAAAGCAAGTTGGCCAAGCACTTAGTTTGAAGGTAAGTATACAGACTGAATAGCTTTGATGTCATACACCAAGTATCCTATTCTTCAAATATTTTTTCATTTTTCCCTCGTAGCCCTTTTTTGTCTGGCAGTCGATTCGTATCCGACTTCGCCACTGCTCGGAGGGAAAACTACTGTAGTCAGTAATGGTAGTCGCGCCTTTAGTCAGCCGGCTCAAAACCTACCCGTGCACCAACTACGCCAATTTACTTTTGGCAATCGATTATTTAATACCCAGTGGATTAATGCTCCAGCCTCTGTCGATAGCTTTGACGGGTTGGGGCCACTATTTAATCGGAGTTCATGTTCAGGCTGTCACCTGAAAGATGGTAGGGGGCAACCACCAACGAAGACTAGCGATCGGTTAAAATCCATGCTGGTTCGTCTGAGTACAAAAGACTCAGATGGCGAACCCGTACCACATCCTTTTTATGGCGAACAATTTAATGAGCAAGCCATTATCGGATTTCAACCGGAGGGGCAGGTTGCTATCAACTATACACAAACCACTGGTAATTTCCCGGATGGTGAATCTTTCACTCTGAGACAACCTAATTATCAATTTGAAGAGTTAGCTTACGGAGATCTTGGGGATGATGTCATGTTCTCGGGGCGAGTAGCCCAAGCTGTTTACGGATTAGGTCTTCTAGAGGCGATACCCGAATCTCTTATTTTGGACTGGGCTGATGCCGATGATCGGGACAAAGATGGTATTTCTGGGCGGGCAAATTGGGTCCCGGATCTAAGATCGGGTCAAATTACAGTTGGCAGGTTTGGCTGGAAAGCTGGGCAGCCAAACCTGTTGCAACAGGCTGCCAGTGCTTTCTTAAATGATATTGGTATTACAAGTAGTACTTTGCCAGTTGAGAACTGGATTAGCCAGAACGACTCACACAAGCAAGTGATTAGTGGTGGTAAGCCGGAGCTAAGCGACTCTTTTTTACAGAAGATCACTTTTTATCTACAGACTCTAGCTGTACCTGCACAACGTAATTGGGATGACCCAAAAGTCATCTCAGGTCAACTATTATTTGAGAAAATCGGATGTGTCAATTGTCATCGGCCAAATTTTAAAACTGGAAATCATCCTACAGTTGAGGCTTTATCCCAACAGGAAATTTATCCCTTCACTGATTTATTACTCCACGATATGGGAGAAGGTCTGGCTGATAATCGCCCAGAATTTTTAGCCAACGGAAGAGAGTGGAGAACACCTCCGCTCTGGGGGATTGGGCTTGTTCGTGTAGTTAACGGCCACACGTTCTTTTTGCATGATGGCCGCGCAAGAAATCTGCAGGAAGCAATCTTATGGCATGGTGGTGAAGCTGAACGTTCTAGACGAAACTTTATGTCCTTATCAAAATCAGATCGCGACAGTTTGCTGTCATTTCTGAATTCCCTATAAGAAACAGTAAAGATTCAATGATGATGAAAGAAAAGTTGAATGTTAGACTTGACCTCAGAGGTCAAGACGGCTAGTACGTGTGTTTTTGTGATGCAACTGAGACTCATTTTCGTTAGAGTTGAATCTCTTTAAGATTAATCGCTCAAGTAGTTTAGGTGTAAGAATTAATGAAAAAAACATATTTAGTCATACTGGTTTTGGTTTTATCTTCTGCGGTGCTCATTTTTTCGAGTTGTGAAAGCGATCCTATTCTTGAGCCACAACAGGATGGTGGTGAAGACAAGGGAAGCTATGCTAACAGTAATTTTATTGAGATTGCCCCGACTGTTTCGGGTGCGCCAAACGCCTCTGCAAAGGGAGCATCAGATGATGATAATCCTCAACGATTCTAAACCTCAATTAACTACAGGAATCATGGAACTATCGAATATGTTGACTCATGTTAGACTTACTACGTTTTTGATTTTATCGCTGATAGGGGCTAATTTGGTAGCCGAAGCTGATAAATCGGTATCAACTTCTTTAGTCTCTCCTGTTTCTCTAAATGGAATAGTCATAGACCAAAATAGCCAAAAACCTCTCGCCGGAGTTACAGTCAAAGCTTTGACTAACGGTGAATTTTCTACCTCGGCAACAACAGACGGGAATGGTCAATTTCGCTTGCTTCAACTTGAAACTGGCGAATGCCAAATATTGGTATCTGCAGCTGGATACAATGAATACAGTCGATCACTCGATCTTCAATCGAATGGTGATGATGTACTCAAAATAAAACTGGACAAGGAGTTAATCCAGCTTTCTCCAGTGGTAATTATTGGAGAATCGTCAACAGTCAGCAAGCAGTTGACTGGTACGGCTACCAAAATTAGTTCTGAATCAGTTGAGTTGATTCAACCAATTGGTACACAGGAATTGTTAGAACTAGTACCCGGAATAACTGGTTATGCAGACGACGGTTTTGGCAATTCTCGGCTCAGCATTGGCATTCGGGGTTTAAACCCACGACGTAGTTCTCGAGTCCTAATCCTGGAAGATGGAGTCCCTATTCAACCAGCTGTTTATGTTTATCCGAATGTGTACTACAATCCCCCAGCTGACCGAATTAATGCAGTAGAAGTAGTCAAGGGAAGTTCAGCTATTCGCTTTGGCCCACAGACGATGGGAGGTGTCATTAATTATATTACAGATCGCCCAGACGGAACTAAAAGTCTGAATTTTAAATTGACGGCTGGTAGTAATCGGTATCGCGGTATTCTTACTGAGTTGAGAGGTTTTGGAGTGGGGAGTTCTCAATCCGATCTGCAAATACTTTACAAAGGTGGGGATGGTTTTCGACAAAATAACGCTTTCAACCAAATTAACGCGACGCTCAAAACCCAGTTGGATTTAGGTCAGTCAAATCAGCTCTATGTTAAAGCTAATACTAACTACGAAGATTCAAATGCTACTTACACAGGATTGACCGAGTATTCTTTTGAGAATACGCCTGATTTTAACCCAAAGGCGGACGATAATTTTAAGATTTTTCGCCCAGCTTTGGATGTCATTTACAGTAAAAAGCACAGCGACAGCCTAGTTTCTCATACAACGCTTTATGCGAATCTTTTTGATCGTCGATGGTGGCGTGAAGATGATATTTTTGTCCGACCTGCAGATTTAGATAGCAACTCTAAGAAACCTATTCCTTACTTTCAATCAGGCGATTTGGTTCGGACCGGTGGGGGGAAAGATAACTTTGGTATTCTGAGAACATTTTACACTGGTGGGATTGAACGTGCCTACACGTACTCACATAAAATTGGTCAATATCAGGCTACTGCTGAAATTGGTGGTCGCGTCCATTGGGAGCGATTTATCGATGATAAAAAAGTTGGAAACTCTCCTTCAGCCAGAGAAGGTATTTACTATACTGGTGTGCCAGGCGATGAAAATGATCCGGTCAAGATTGTTGGTCAGAGTCATCACTACGAAACCATGGCTTTAGCGCTCCACGCCAAAGAAGAAATAGGGTGGGGGCGACTAACGATGACACCAGGTCTTCGATTTGAGATATTTGAACAAGAGCGGGTAGATAGACTGAAAGGGGCGATCTTGGCCGATAAAGTTTCGGCAGTTCTACTGCCGGGTCTTGGTTTCAACTATGATCTAACGCCTTTTAACTTATTCATGGGTTTGCATCGTGGTTACACTCCTCCGTCTAGTGGTGCTTTGAAAGTGACTAATTTTGGTCAAGATATTGAATCCGGTGGATTAGATTTGAAAGCTGAGACCAGTTGGAATCTAGAAATAGGAACTAGGTTTTCGCGACCCTGGTTGACATTAGAAACCTCTGGGTTCTGGATCAAAATTAACGACTTAGTGGCTGCAGGTCGGGGTACGGCTTTTAAAAACCTAGGAAAAGTAGATACCTATGGTCTGGAACTGGGTACAGTATTACAACCTAGCGTTTGGAAAACTGTATTACCTGATCTTAATTTATCTTACACTTTTCTACAAACTGAGATTAAGAGTGGCCTAGTTCGATCTGCAATTGCAGCTGGACAAGAAATTGATCTGACTGGTAACCAATTACCATACGCTCCCCCACACACAATCATCATTGGGCTCAGTAAGAAAGTAGGAAAAAAACTACGAATGAGAGCTGATATGAAGTTTGTGGATCAGGTAT
The DNA here is from genome assembly GCA_036339735.1 of Candidatus Poribacteria bacterium. Lineage (GTDB taxonomy): Bacteria > Poribacteria > WGA-4E > WGA-4E > UBA9662 > TMED15. The sequence goes on along the minus strand of JAYZAL010000080.1, from coordinate 21,909 downwards.
TCACCGATTTTGAGAACACAGCTAAAACTGCTAATCGGGGCGACATGGGACCGATTCCATCCTATTCAATTTTAAATGCCAGTCTCGATTATGCTTTGTCTAATGATTGGCAATTTTTTGTTACTGGTAAGAATTTGTTAGATGAAATTTATATTGGCTCTCGTTTACATTCAAACCCTGGCCAGCCACAGGCGAATTTGAGTTCCGGTATTCTAGTAGGTCCTAGAAGACAGATCAATCTTGGGATCCGGTGCAAGATCTAACCAAAAAGGAGAATTATTTATAAATAATTAGATTAAACCCAGAAAAAGAAAAAGCATCCCTGAAAATATAGTTATTTCTCTCAACTGCCAAATTGCAAGTAGTAACTATATTTTCTGCTAATAGAGCAGACAAAATTGAACCTAGTCATTCTATTGTTAGTAGAATGTGGGCCTATTCTGTTTTAGGATGCCTTTTCAGTTCAAACTTAACCAATATTTGATGTGATTGTCAAGATTTTTGGCAATGACTCTTAAACATTTATTATAAATAAAAACACGTAGGAGTATAGAGTAATGTACCAAAGAGGTGATTCAAATCACTGGATAGCCGTTTTGTTAATGGCTTGTAGCTTACTTTTTATGGTTGGCTGTGGAGATGACGAAGAAGATACAGAAGATGAAGAAGTAGCTATTGAAGTGCCAACTGCTTACACCTTTGATAGCCGGTTTATAGAAGGTAAAAGTAGCGTTTCTTACTCGGGCCAGACCGTTCGGAATTTATTGTGGCAAGACCTTAAGATTAAGACTGACAGCGTAGGCAAATCAGGTGCTAAAGCCTTAACTGCAAACGACTTCAATGCGTTATACGATCACAAAGATGCTTCCAACATGAAGACGCTCACAACTGCAGGCGGAACTCCATTGGTGGCTGACGCCTACAGCAAAATTTCTACTGGAAAAAATCTAAAAGGAAAAATCTCTGCAGATCCAGTTATCGGTTACGGGAAGCCGGCTGACGCTCTAGTACAAGAGTGGTTCCGAACCATAGCTGAAAATTGTAAAGATTCATCCAAACTGGGTACGGCGGCTGCTTACACAGACGAAAATGGTGTCGACCTCAGCCAAATGATTAACAAAGTCTTAGTTGGTGCAGTTCACTATTACCAAAGCACTGGAGTTTATCTGAATGGTATTCTGGAGCAAGATAATGCCAAACAATATAAGGACGATCCAGCAAAAACTTATACTGCGATGGAACATAAGTGGGATGAGGCTTTTGGTTATTTTGGAGCCGCCAGAGACTACCTAAGTTATTCGGATGCTCAACTAGCAGGCAAAACCCCAGCTGATTTTTCCAGAGATTCCAATGGTGATGGTAAAATTGATTTCAAGTCAGAATATAACTTCGGTTTATCTCGTAATGCTGGTAAACGTGACAAGGGTGGATCAGGCATCGACCTCACCAAAGACATTTTCCAAGCTTTCGTGACTGGTCGTGCTATTATCGCTGGCGAAGGTGATATCAATCAGGTTGCCGCTCAACGTGAGATCGCTGCTGCCGGTATGGAGAAAGTCATCGCTGCCACTGTGGTCCATTACATTAATGATACCTTGGCTGATATGTCTAAACTTGGTACAGCTGATGAAAATAAGAAAGACTTGAATAAGCACTGGGCAGAAATGAAAGGATTTACTGTTGCTTTACAGTACAGTCCCTTCAAAAAGGTTACTGATGGTAACTTAGCTGAACTACATGGCATTATGGGTAAATCTCCCTCTTATGCCAAACCGGGTTCTGCTGAATATGATCAAACAGTAGCTAACTATAAACGAGCCAAGCAGGTCCTGCAAACAGCTTGTGGCTTTTCCGCTGAAAATGTCGCTAAGTGGTAGTTTCCAATCGCGAAAACCAAATCTCCGTTTTTATATTAACGGAGATTTGGTTAAATTTAATTAGTTTCATTCTTATTTACCCCATCAAATGAGAGTGAGACTCAATATCATTTTCACCTGATATGATTAAGGTACGAGACTTGAGTTTTCAATTAGGTCAGAAGTATTTGCTTCAACAAATTGATTTGAATATTGATCGAGGCAAGTTTTGGGCGTTAGTTGGTCCTAATGGCGCTGGCAAAAGTACACTTTTAAATCTCTTGGCTCGTGATATACAGCCTTCCACGGGTTTTATTTGCCTAGATGAAAAAAAACTAAATCATTATTCGGAAATCGAGTTAGCTAAAAAGAGAGCTTATCTGCTGCAACAAAGACAAGTTGAATTCCCTTTCCAAGTTCTTGAGATAGTTTTGCTAGGTCGAACGCCTTACTTAAATGGAGTGAAAGAAGGAGAACAAGACAGACGTAAGGCACTTGATTCATTAAAAAAATTGGAGTCTGAACACTTTTCAGATCGAGTTTATCCGACTCTGTCAGGGGGAGAAGCAAGCCGAGTTGATATGGCTAGAACAATTACACAAGAAACAGACTTGCTTCTTTTAGATGAGCCCTCAAATCATTTAGACCCAAGACATCAGATCCGGATATTAAAGCTTTGTCGCACGCTAGTTGCAGGAAACCGGTTGGTTATTGCAGCTATGCATGATCTGAATTTGGCATCGCTATTTGCTGATCAAGTAATCATGTTACATCAAGGTCATATTATTGATGTTGGGCCACCCGAACAAGTATTCAAAGCCAGTCAACTAGAAGATGTATATCAGCTCCCTTTCGAAATTTTGTCCCATTCGAGTGGGCGTCCATTGGTTATGCCATGCTAGGATCGATTCATTACTATCAAGGAGTGTGAAAAGTTATGAATACCCAGTTGAAAAAAAGTGCAAAGAAGAAAAAAGTTTACCGAAAATCGACTCAACGTCAACTGATTCTGGAAATTTTGACAAAAAGGCCTGCTCACCTAAGCGCAAGGCAAGTATTTAATCGAGTTAGAAAAAAGAAGCCAAATATCAGCTTAGGCACAGTTTATCGAAACTTGAATTTACTCGAGGAACTCCAACTGATTAAGTCTATTGGCCATCATGGAACTAAATATTTCGATAGCCGAATGGACAAACATTATCACATCTTGTGTACCTCATGTCACAAAATTGCTGATGTGGAGGTCAGCCAGTTACAAGATTTAGAATGTGAAGTGGTCGAACAGACTGGCTTTCAAATTTCAGACGGTAAATTACAGTTATTCGGAAGTTGTCCCAGTTGTACCAGCCAAATAACAAACGAATCAGTTTAGGTCTTTTTATAAAAAGATGTTGAAAGTTCTGGGAACGGCCATCATCGTTATCTATTTTTACTAAACGGCTTATATGCTTACGGGATACTTTTCGATTACGAGGATAAGACAGAAGTTGGTTAGAGGTATTTTGACCAACTGAATTCACAGAGTGAGATGAAACTAGGAGAATGAATCATGATTACCGTTGCCAATCGTGTTTATGTTACACCCGAATATTCGGCTGAATTTGAAGAAAGGTTCCGTAGCAGGGCCAAACTAGTAGATGGAATGCCTGGCTTTATTAGTAATCAGGTTTTACGACCAGTAAATGAAGGAGACCCTTACGTTGTCTTGACACTATGGGAATCTAGAGACAATTTTACAAATTGGATCAAGTCTGACGAATTCATAAAAGGCCACTCTCAATCTGGTAGCTTGCCATCAGAAGCTTTTAGCCAAAAAAATCAATTGGAATTACACGAAGTCTTTTTAGACTCTTCCCGACCCAATCTAAAGGAAGAAATCTCGAAAGGCCCTTTCAAAATGCATTAGTACATTAACAGAATGAAAACGAAAGGTTATCTCAAAACAGTCAGATTGAGCTCTATCAACCTATAACTTAATTCATTAGATAATCAAAATGAGCTTTTTTCGGTATGGGAAAAATGTATTTTTGTTTTTCGCTAAATATATCGACTTAAGTGGGAGTACTATGAGAAGTTGGTTAATTATTTGCTCATTTAGTCTAGTCACTACAACCAATTTTTGGGTCTTGCCTGTGACTTCTTCGGTAAACCAGAAACACGATATTATTCAGCTAGAGGAAACCATTGTCACCGGTAGTAAAACTGAGCAGACATTGCAGAACTCAGCAACATTGGTGCAAGTGATTACCAAGGACGAAATTGAGAATTTAGGGGCCGAGAATCTGGGACAAGTCCTCGAGAACTACGCTGGGTTAGTTGTTAGGAGAGATGGACATGGAGATGGTGTTCAGATGCAAGGTCTTGACTCAGAATATGTGCTCGTTTTAACCGATGGACAACCTCAGATTGGTCGAATTGCAGGCAAACTCGACTTAGCCAGAATTGGCGTAGAAAATATTCAGCGTGTCGAAGTTGTCAAAGGTGCGGCTTCAGCTTTATTTGGTAGCCAAGCTATGGGTGGTGTTATCAATGTTATTACCCGATCCAAAAACACCCCGCTTCAATTTCGATTAAAAAATAACATTCGCCCTAACAACGTTATGAACAATCGGGGTAGTTTTCAATTCCAAAAAGAATTACTAAACGGATCTGTTTCTATCGATCACAACCAAGCAAAACCGTTTGACCTCAATCCTGAAGACAAATCAACTACAATCGATGGTTACCGAAACTTAAACTTCTCCAGTCAATTCGGTTACCGTTTGAATGAAAAAACAGATTTGTCCTTATCGGGCGAGTATCTTAAACAGCAGCAAAATGGACTTAGTAATGCTGATAGTAATAACTGGTACAAGAGAACTGGCGAACTAGATAACTATGGCCTTCGTATGTCGCACTCCTATTATTTTCGACCAACATCTAGACTGATTTCTAAATTCTACCACACCAAATATCAAGATATATCGCGAACCATCTATCAACCAGAAAATATACTTAGGGCAACAAACACGACTGTTCAAAACTTGACTAAGGGTGAATTTTTGTTTGAGACTGATTTTTCGCCCCAGCACCAATTAATTTTTGGATTTGAGAGTGGTATTGAAAAACTAACTTCGCAAAGAATTCAGGGAAATAAAAAGACAATTCATAATAGTTCTGGTTTCTCCCAATTTCAGTGGCAAGTTTTGCCAAAAACGACCATTTTATTCGGTGTACGATTGGATTATCACTCTGAATTTGGCCAACATTTTACACCAAAGCTGAGCACATTATGGAATCTGGGTCCTAGTTTACAAGTTAGGGCTTCTTGGGGACAGGGGTTTCGAGCTCCTAATTTTCAGAATCTGTATCTAGATTTCACTAATCCTACTGCTGGTTACCAAGTACTGGGCAACCCAAACTTAGACCCTGAATATTCTAATAGTTGGAATTTGAATATGACCTGGCGAGAATCCAAAAATATATACAGGTTCCAATCTCAAGTTTATCGAAACGACCTAACTAATTTGATTGAAGCTGAAGTAATTGGTAAATCAGCAGCTGGTGGTAGCCAATATCAGTACAAAAATATAGCCTCAGCTTTCACTACTGGTATTGATACAAGCTTTTCCATCCGAGTTTTCGAATGGTTAAATTTTCAATTCGGACACGCTTTCCTGAGAGCAAAAAATAAAGAGACAGGGTTGGATTTACTCGGCAGATCTCAGCATAACGTTCGTTTGCAAATTGGATATCAGTTCAGACCTCTACAAATGGAGGTTGACTTACAAGCAAGACATGCCAATCGGTGGGGGTTATACGATGACGGGGATTATACGCTAGAGGAAGAAGAATATGCTCCAGGTTATTGGATTTGGCAATTACGGAGTCGAAAAAAAGTCGGCCAGTCTTGGCAAATAAATAGTGGTATTGATAATCTGTTCAATTTTACACTTCCACAATTTTATACCTTTACTGGTCGAGCGTTTTATTTGGGTTTATCCCTGATTCGTTAAGTTTTCTATTTATCGAAAGGCTTTATTTAAGTCTATAACATTCAAAAATTTTCGGATAATGTCATAAATCTTTTCACCCACGTTGGTTAATAAAGCAAAAGAATTAATAATTATTTTAAATCTTTAGGAAGGTTAATTATGAAAATGTCTTTACGTACCCTTGCCTTTTTTCTTTTAATGGCAATTATACTAGTGGTCCCTTCAACACTGGCCGAAGTGAAAGAAGCTACTGTTACTATTGATGCCACAAATAGGGAGGCTTTTGCCTTCTTTAGCTTTGACACTGGTAAGGCAGTGAGTGTCGAAGATCAAAATATATCTCTGGATTGGGATTTAGGACTCAAGCGAACTGAAGCTATTGTTAATGGTGGTAGTAGTGGAAATGGGAAAGGTGGAGCTCTCATCCTAGAAAAGGCTAAGTTTTCAGAAATTACTGAGGCTCCAGCTGATGGATATGTGTCTGACACCGAAAAAATTGCTACTCTGGCCAGGGGAGATGGTTGGTACAACTATACGGGGCCACCAACTCATCAGATTCTTATTAGAGACAAAGTTTTTATTCTTCAGACAGCCAAAGGTCATTATGCGAAGATGTTCTTCGTTGATTATTACAAAGAGAAGGTATCGGGACATATAACTATCTCTTACGCTTATCAAGATGATGGAAGTCGAAGTTTTGTACAAGCTAAAAAGACCGCCGTCGACTTCAAAGACAAACTGGCTACAACTTGGGCTCTTTTAAAAACACATCGCTAAAGCAAGATTTATAATTTTATCCTTTATCAGGTGTCATTTATCGATACCTGATAAAAATATTATTTTTTGACGGGGAGTTAAATTTTATGGCACACAGAGTTACTGACAAACTGGCTGTTGGTTCATCAGAAAGTGTTTATTTATGTAGTCATGGACATATTCATATTCAATATCGAGATCTCAATATTGCTATGTCGAAAAACGATTTCGTAGGTTTTGCAGAAACCATGTCTCAAGCCCTAAGTGAGTGGAATAAGATGGAGGAGAAAACTCAAAAAACTTTAGAGCTGACCCCAGGACTTTCTGTTTAATTTTGTTTTTTATGATGAAAAATTAGGACTTGGATTATCTCATGGTGAACAGAAAAAATTTGCTTTCATTGGTAATTAGGCACATAAGTATAGGTCTAACGGCTTTAGTCATGATTGGTCTGATTTCGTGTGGAACTGAAATTTCAGAAGAGTCCGACAGTCAGGAAAGCTTACTGAAAGAAACAGATCAACCAATTGTTGCGGCTGGTTCGGAAACAGAAACATCAACAGAGAAATTGTCATCATCTACAATTACGATCGATGCTACTAACCAGGAGAATTGGACCTATTTTTCTTTCGAACAAGGGCAGGTTGTTGAGATACCAAACGCAGATGTGTCAAAAGATTGGGATTTGGCCTTTCAAAGAACTAAAGTGAAAATCAATGGCGGTGTTAGTGGGCCAGGTAATGGTGAAGTCGTAATGTTGACTGAAACAACATTTGATTCGGTTGCAGAAGCTTTAGCTGATGGATATGAAAAGGATACCGCTGATACGCTAGCTATAGTACCGCAGAGTAAGAAAGGTTGGTACGTCTACACAGGTGTTCCTACACACTGGGTTCTGCCGATTGAGGATAGAGTTTTTGTATTTAAAACTGCTACGGGTTCTTTTGCTAAAGTTCAATTTCTCGGTTATTACAAAGATAATAAAGCCAAGAAAGATCCTGCTTTTGTAACTTTTAAGTTCGTATTTCAAGGTGATGGTAGTCGAAATTTCCGATAAATAATTTTGAAATAGGAGAAATATCAGTGTTGAATTACTCGATCATAATCAGGTTGGTAACCTTTTCGTGCTTTTTTCTTTTAGGCCTTTCGAGCTGGACTCAGGGTATTCAGGTCACTGATGCTGACGATAAGCTGATAAGCATTAGCTCATCTAATCGAATCGTAGCCTTAAATGGAAGTAACACCGAAATATTATTTGCTTTAGGTGTTGGAGACCGGGTTGTTGGCTGTGATTTATCCTCTACTTATCCACCACAAGTTAAACAACTCGCTAATGTTGGTTACCAGTATCGTCTCAACGCAGAAGGTATTCTGGCCCTGAAGCCGGATTTGGTTATTGGGAGAGAAGATGCAAAGCCACCTCAAGTAATTGACCAGTTACGGTCAGCAGGAGTAGCTACTTTACTGTTGAAAGAACCTCGTACTTTTAATCAAGCTAAATCACGGATCAAGACAATTGGATATGCCGTCAAAGAAGACAAACAAGCCTTACGCCTACTGCAATTACTAGAGTCAGATCTGTCTGCCTTAGAAAAAAAACTGACGAATCTCAGAGAAGATCAGAAGAAGAAGGTCCTGTTCCTGTATTTGCGTGGCCCACAAACGGCCATGGTCTTAGGCCGAAAAACGGGTCCCGGTGCTATGTTGGAATTGGTGGGAGCAATCAATGCATCTGGTAAGATTGAAAAGAGTCAACCAATGACAGCTGAAGCTGTTATCGTAGCTCAACCTGATGTCCTCGTACTTTTTGAGAGTGGGTTGAAATCTATTGGAGGTGTTGATGGATTACTGAAATTGCCCGGTTTAGCGCACACACCGGCGGGCAAACACCGACGCATTATCACTATCGATGGGCTTTACCTTTCTGGTTTTGGTACTCGTTGTGGACAAGCAGCTTTAGCTATGTTTGAGGCTATTTATGAAAAAGACGGTGTGACTGCTGTCAAATACATTGAGAAAAGTCCCAAGATCGCTGAAGAATAAATGTTGTCTGCTAATAGAGTGAAAATTTTGCTGCTCCTAATGTTGCCGCTAGTGTTATGTCTTGGGGCTGCCAGCGGGGCGTATAAAATCCATTGGTGGAAAATACCTCAAATCGTATGGTCAAAAGGGGATGGGTATGAAGTTTTAATTTTTGTTCGCTTCCCTCGAGTCATTTTATCGGCTATCGTCGGATCATTATTAGCTATTTCTGGTGCAACTTTACAGGGGATCTTTCGCAATCCCTTAGCTGACCCTGGTTTGGTAGGAGTCACAGCTGGTGCTAGTTTGGGGGCAGCTCTTTGGATCGTTTTAATCGGTTCAGGGATATTTAGTATTTGGGGATTACCTATTGCGGCGTTTACTGGTGGAATACTGGTCACCGTTTTGGTTTATCAAATTGCTCGTACTGCTGGTAGAGTTTTGACTATTACATTATTACTGTCGGGTATTGCTTTTAATAGCATTGCTGGCGCTGGAATTGGATTAATGACCTTTATTGCTGACGAAGAACAGTTGAGAAGTTTAACCTTCTGGCTGCTGGGGAGTTTTGGTGGTGCAACATGGCAATTGATTTTGGTAAGTTTGCCATTATCGCTATTAGGTTTGCTGTGTTTATTACCTTTATCCCAATCATTAAATGCCATGACTCTCGGTGAATCAGAAGCTTTTCATCTTGGTATTTCTGTTAATCGACTCAAACGTCGAGCGGTTTTCGGTGCGGCACTCTCGGTTGGTGCTGCGGTTTCAGCCGCTGGTGGTATTGGTTTTGTCGGGCTAGTGGTACCTCATCTCCTGCGTTTAGTTGGCGGCCCAGACCACCGATTCGTTTTGCCCTCTTCGGCGTTAGCTGGGGCCATCCTGTTGGTTTTTGCTGATACGTTAGCGCGAACGGCTGTCTCGCCTATGGAATTACCCATTGGAATTATCACTGGTGCCTTAGGTGGACCGTTCTTTCTTTGGCTACTGATTCAGCATAAACGGGATATTTTGTATATTTAATTAAAAATGAGTACAACTCAAACAGAGAGATATTTGGTAGCTCCTACTGACCACCAAGTTTGCCGAAATGTAGCCGTTGTTGATGTAACTTTCGAAGGCAATAAAAACGCTGAAGCTATTTCTCAAGCACTAAAGTTAATTTTACCACTGAGAAATGGGCCAAAACCGATAGCTGTAACTGTCAAGATCCATGATGATTTGACCTTGGAGTTGCTGGTAAAATAGTGGTTGTTATGATTAAAAAAAGGATTGAAACTTAAAAGTGGCTAAAATGTAATTTTTATTTGACATTTGCATGATAGAAAGCACTATTCTGACAATATTGAGAGATTAACCACTTAAGAGATATTTATGTATGAGTTACGAAATTAAATTACCTGAATTAGGTGAAAATGATACTTCGGGTTTGGTCGTTGGTATTCTAGTCGATGTCGGTGACCGAATTGAAGTAGAAGATAGTTTAATCGAAGTAGAAATTAGCAAAGCTACTATCGAGATCCCTTCAGAAATCACTGGTGTTGTGAAAGAAATCTTTGTTCAGGAGGATGATGAAATTGAGACTGGTTCAGCTATTATGATGGTTGAAGTTGATGACTCGGCTGAACTAAACGCCTCTGCAGTTGACCAAAAAACACCGAATGAAGAGGGTAAAACAGAACAGGTTACTTCCTCTTCGAGTAAAACTTTCCCAAACCAAGATGTTGAAACCGAACTGATTATCCCTGCAGCCCCGTCGGTCAGGCGGCTGGCGAGAGAACATGGTCTCAAGCTGTCAATGATTGAGGGGACAGGTCAAAATGGCCGTATTACCAAGCAGGATGTGGATAGTCTTGTTGCTAATTCTAACTTAGAAGTGGTTCAGCAGTCTGATCCAAGCACGCATACTTCTGGCTCTAACCGACAAAAAATGAGTGGTATCCGATTAGCAATTGCTAAAAGTATGAGCCAATCTTGGAGTCAAGTTCCACATGTAACAAATTTTGACAAGGCCAATATGACACAATTGAAAGCCATTCGTCAAAAATATGGCTCAACTATACCAAAAGGTAAATTGACAGTAACCGCATTGATGATAAAAATCTCAGCGGTTGCGTTGCAGAAATTTCCACAATTTAATTCTAGCCTTGATTTGGATAACAAAGAGATCATCTACCATAAAGATATCAACATCGGTATTGCTGTAGATACAGAACAAGGATTATTAGTTCCAGTAATCAAAGGGGCTCAAGACAAGAACTTACTGCAAATTTCCGAGGAATTAGGTGAAATCTCGGTTAAAGCAAGAGATGGCCAATTGACTCTTGAAGACATGCAGGGTGGAACTTTCACTATTAGCAATCTAGGTGGTATTGGAGGGACTAATTTCACCCCGATAGTTAAGTTACCTGAAGTGGCGATTTTGGGACTCTCTCGTAGTCAAATTGAGCCAATTTGGTCTCCGGACGAAGAAAGTTTTGAGCCAGTGGAAATGATGCCACTTGCATTATCATATGATCATCGGGCAATTGATGGAGCTGATGCTGCTCGGTTCCTTTCTTGGTTAGTCAGAACTATTGCTGATCCGTTCCTAATTTTGTTAGAAGGATAGTTAAAATGAAAAAAATTGGGATTATTGGAGCTGGTCCAGGTGGATATTCTGCAGCTTTCTACGCAGCTGATAAAGGATTAGATGTCACTTTAATTGACGCAGATAGTAATCTGGGTGGCGTTTGTTTGAATCGTGGATGTATTCCTTCTAAGGCATTGCTTCATTTAGCTAAGGTAATTAGTGAGTCTAAGAAAGCAACAGAATGGGGTATAGAATTTAACCAACCAAAGATTAATCTAGAAAAGATTCATCTTTGGCGAGATCGAGTTGTCAGACAAATGTCTGGAGGCTTAATTGCTTTAGCTCGAAAAAGAAAGATTAAGCTAGTGCAAGGCTATGCTAGGTTTGTCGATTCACAGAAAATTGAGGTTCAAAGTCAGGCTGGTGAAAGCGAAACTCTAACTTTTGATTACATCGTCATTGCCACTGGTTCTCAACCTAATATGGATCCTTTTCCAGTCAGTGAGCTAATCATGAGTTCAACAACAGGATTATCTTTAGAAACAATACCTAAAACTTTGTTAGTTGTAGGTGGTGGCTATATTGGGTTAGAGCTTGGTACTGTGTATTCGGCATTAGGATCAAAGGTTTGGATTGTTGATATGGCCGACAGTGTATTAGGTGGAGGTACTGTTGACAAAGATTTAGTCCAAGTTCTGGAAAAAAGACTTCGGTCAAATTTTCAAGATATTTGGACTAATACAACGACGGATTTGACAGTTCACTCAGATCATGTACTAGCCAAAATCAGCCCCAGTTCGGGGCAAAGTTTTGAATCGAGCTTTGACAAAATACTCGTGGCTGTCGGGCGTAAACCAAACAGCCAAAATCTAAATTTGGAAAATACTAAGGTTTCACTAACAGATCAAAAATTTATCCAAACCAACGAGCATTGTATGACAACCGATCCCTATGTTTTTGCTATTGGCGATGTCGTCGCTGATGGTAACCAGCAAAAATTCGGTCTCGCCCACGTGGCAACTACGCAGGGAAAAGTTGTGATTGATGTCATACTAGGCAGCAATCGAACTTATAACCCGTTAGCCGTACCCGCGGTTGTCTTTACTGACCCAGAAGTTGCTTGGTGTGGTCTTACAGAAACACAAGCCCAGATTAAAAAACAAGCCATTGAGGTTTGTAGTTTCCCTTGGATTGCATCAGGACGAGCAACAACTCTTGGTGATAATGAAGGACTAACCAAATTAATTATTGATCCTGAAACTAAAATTGTTCTAGGTATGGGAATCGTTGGTACCGGTGCTGGTGAGCTAATTGCTGAAGGTGTTTTAGCTGTAGAAATGGGTTGCGTGGCGGAAGATTTGCAGCTGACGATTCACCCGCACCCGACATTGTCTGAAACAATTATGGAGACAGCGGAACTTTTTTCTGGACATACGACTCATCTATAAAAATTCAAAACCTGAATCAGCAAAAACAAGGATAAAAACAATGAGTGCAAAGTTGATTCCACAAATAGAGCTAAAAGAATGGATTGATAGTATCAACTGGATACTAGCTGATTATAACTCCAAAGATGTTAGCAAACTACTGGAAAGGCTGAAGGACCACTGTATTACTCAAGGAGTTGAGTTCCCATTCAATGCTAATACTCCCTATGTCAATACAATATCTATCGAGGAAGAAATTCCATACCCAGGTGATATCGAAATTGAAAGAAGTATTCGAAATATTGTCCGTTGGAATGCTCTTTCCATGGTACTTCAAGCTGGTCGTGCTGATGATGCAGAGAGCAACAAAGGTGTAGGTGGTCATATTGCAACTTACGCTTCTGCTGCTCACTTGTACGAGGTAGGATTTAATCATTTCTTTCGTGGGGCTAATGATGAACAAGATGGAGATCAAGTTTATTTTCAGGGACATGCTTCCCCTGGAATATACTCCAGAGCCTTTCTCGAAGGACGACTCACGAAAGAAAATCTGATTAATTTCCGGAGGGAATTAGCAATTGGTGGTGGTCTATCGTCTTACCCTCACCCCTGGTTGATGCCACATTTTTGGCAATATCCAACTGTTTCTATGGGCTTAGGGCCAATCATGTCAATTTATCATGCTCGATTTATTCGGTATTTAGAAAATCGAGGTATCAAAACCAAGAAAGGTGGTAAAGTTTGGGCCTTTTTGGGGGATGGCGAAGCGGATGAACCAGAAACTTTGGGTGCTATTACACTGGCAGCTCGTGAAGGGCTAGATAATTTAATTTTTGTGGTCAATTGTAATTTGCAAAGGCTTGATGGACCCGTTCGAGGTAATGGCAAAATCATCCAAGAATTAGAGGCCATCTTCCGTGGGGCCGGTTGGAATGTGATTAAAGTTATTTGGGGAGAAGATTGGGACCCTTTGTTTAGTAAGGATATTGACGGATTGCTTGTCAAAAGAATGGAAGATTTAGTTGACGGACACATGCAAGAATACGCAGTCAAGGGTGGCGAATATATCCGCGACGCTTTTTTCAATAGTCCAGAACTCAAGGAATTAATTGTCGGACTTTCTACAGAACAGATTGCGAAACTAAGGAGAGGAGGACATGATATTCAGAAAATTTATAATGCTTATCAAAAAGCGGTCAACTCAGATAAACCAACTGTCATTTTGGCTCAGACTATCAAAGGATTCGGTCTAGGAGAAGATATAGAAGCAGCCAACACAGCACACCAAATTAAAAATATGGACAAAAAGGGACGAGTTGCCTTTAGGGATAAATTTAGAATTCCCATTTCTATAGAAGCAGCCGAAAATGCCGAATTCTATTGTCCTTCTGCGGATAGCGACGAGATATTATATCTCAAGTCTCGGAGACAAAAATTGGGTGGTTATTTGCCCAAGCGCGAGAATCTAGCTCAGCCGCTCCCCCCTCTTCCTGAAGATATTTTTTCTAAGAGGTTTCGGTCAATTGATAATAAAAGCTGGTCTACGACGAGGGCCTTCGTCTACTTTCTACAGTCGTGTTTGCTAAACGATAAGAAAATTGGACAATACATTGTGCCGATTGTTCCAGATGAAGGCCAAACATTTGGAATGCAGTCCCTATACAAATCGAAAAAAATATATTCGAGTGTAAGCCAAAAATATACACCAGTTGATGTCGGAACCATGCAAGCCTACAATGAGGCTACTGACGGGCAGATTTTGCAGGAAGGAATTAGTGAAGCTGGTGCTATGTCTTCCTTCATTGCTGCTGGTACTGCTTATGCCAACCACGGGATCAACACAATTCCATTTTTTATTTATTATTCAATGTTTGGTTTCCAAAGGGTCGGAGATTTAATCTGGGCAGCAGCGGATATGAGGTGTCGAGGCTTTTTATTGGGTGGAACAGCCGGGCGTACTACATTGAATGGAGAAGGACTTCAACACCAAGATGGTCATAGCCATTTAGCTGCACTATCAGTACCTAACCTTTTAGCATATGATCCTGCTTTTCACTATGAAATAGCTACCATTATCTCTGATGGTATTGATCGGATGTATCGTAGGAATGAAAGTATTTTTTACTATATGACTCTTGGAAACGAAAACTATCAGATGTTGCCTCAGCCCAAGTATGAAGACGTACCTTGTTCGGCTTATGACTCGATTGAGGATGGTATTACCAAGGGGTTGTACAAAATCAAGAAAGGAAACTCAAAAAAGAAGGAAGGACTAAAGGTCCACTTGTGTGGTAGTGGTGCCATCCTAAACGAAGTTCTCCAGGCAATGGAGATTTTAAGGGATAAACCATATGATATTTCTGTTGATGTCTGGAGTATTACTAGCTATAAGGCAATTTACAATGATGGTATCGAAGTTGATCAATGGAATTTACTAAATGTTGCCACCGATCAGGAGCAACAAGTGCCTTATCTAACTCGCTGTTTCCAAAACGAAAATGGTGTGGTCGTATTTGCTTCTGATTATGTGAAGGCCGTTCCTAACTCAATATTGAAATGGTTGTGCTTGGATGCGACCGTTCTTGGTACAGATGGTTTTGGGCGAAGTGAAGACCGGGCTCGCTTGCGGGATTTCTTTCAAGTTGATGCGAAACACATCGTATTAGCCGCTTTGACTCTACTGTTAAAAAAGGAACAGATTTCTCAGGATTTAGTCCAAACGGCTATATCTGAACTAAAAATTGACCTTGAAAAACCAGATCCTACTAAAGTTTAAGCTCCATAAATTGAGAGAAAATATATTGTTATCTATTTCATCCGTGTTGGTTTCTTAGCTCAGCGAGAATACCAACTACAACTAGGGGTAAGTTGTTGAATTTAGATACAGCGATTTTTCATGTCTATTATATTTTGTGATCAAATCTCTTTATCGCAATAGCAAGTAATTTGTATTGGTGTCCAATATTTATTTTATATAAGGAGATGTGGTTGGGAAACATCTGAAGCTGTAGTTTCCCGACGCAAATATTTTAATGAAAGACACGATTGGCCTGTTTTATGGCTCGAATACTGGAAACACAGAAGAAATCGTCCACAAGATTTTGGATACTTTGGGTGCAGACTTGGTGGATACTCATGATGTTGGAGATGGTATATCAGCGTCCGATTTTGACGAATACAAATACGTTATTTTGTCCTGTCCAACCTGGTATATTGGTCAGTTGCAAGAAGATTGGGAAGATTTTCTAGAAGAGTTTGAAACAGTCAATTTTACGGGTAAATGTGTTGCGATGTTTGGCTTGGGTGACCAAGTTGGATACGCAGATAATTTTTTGGATGCAGTTGGCATTATTGCTAAAATTGTCATTAACAACGGTGGCACCATTGTAGGGAAATGGCCAATCGACGGTTACGATTTTGATGAATCGCTAGCGCTAACAGATGATGGTGATTATTTTTATGGGCTTGGTATTGATGAGGATAACCAAGATGAGTTAACAGAGGAACGATTAGAAACCTGGTTAGACCTCGTTTCTGATGCAATAGTCGATTTTGAGTAATCTGACTCTTAGTATTGGAGGCGAAACCAGAATTATGATTGTTGCTAGTTTCGCCTTTATGTTTTGTTTATTCAACGTAGAATGTCGGCATTAATAAATCGGGTAGATATAATGAAACCAAGAATCTTAATTGTAGATAATGAAATTGATACTCAAAAGCAGCTAAAGCATCTGCTCGAGCTGGCAAATTTTTCGGTCAAATGTATTCAAGATGGATCTGATGCCATAAACTATATTCTAGAGACAATCCCTGATGTCATTCTATTCGATGTCGTTTTGCCAACAATGGATGGATTAGAACTATTTCGCATTATGTCTCGGCATCATCGGACTAGACATATTCCTACCATCATCATTTCAGAGCAAGCCTCCGTGGAAGATCGAATTGTTGCTTTAGAGTTAGGTGTTGACGATTATATTGAGAAACCGTTCACTGCGAGAGAGGTGGTCCTGCGGTGCCGAGCTGTCCATCGGCGCAGTAATGGTTTTCTCAACCAGTTAGTTGAAGAAAAAATTTTCTTGGATCAGCTAAAAATCGATTCATCTAAGCGGCAAGTTTTTTGTGCTGGAGATGAAGTAAGTTTAACCAAAACCGAATTCAATCTTCTGATCTGCTTAGTGAAATCACCGAATCGGGTGTTTGCTCGAGAAACATTGTTGGAGCAAATACTTCCACCCGATACACCAAGATCTAGTCGCCGTACGGTTGACACCCATATCAACCGATTACGGCATAAGCTAGGTGCTGAAGGCAAGCACATTCAGACTGTACATGGTATCGGTTACCGTTACCAGTGAATTACCACAGTAAGCTATGAGTAAAAATAGTAGGTACCAATAATCAACATGAACATGCATACTCTTTAAAATTGGGGATCGACTTTGATAAATTTCTCGGATGGATTTTCTCCTGTTAGCTTATTAACAGGAAGAAATGTTTTTGTTATGCTAGCAATTAAGAAAACTAGTGCAACGCTCAAAGATATTGGAGACCTAGGGAAGAGGCCTTTTTTTTATATTGATCAGTTAGCCATTTATCAAGAAAAACGGCTTGATGATGGTGATGCTGTGGCTATCGATCATGTTGGAACAAGTAGACTTATACGACCAAATATGGCGATGTACCAACTTGAGGAAAGTATTAAGCCAAACGGAATTGATTTGAATGTCGATTTAATCTATCGCTGTCAGCTATGTAGTCATCATATCTATAATTGCGATTGCTTTTTGATTCAAGGAAAGGGCCGGAGAAATATTGCTACTACTAAGATCAAAGAAATCAATATTTGCCCTCAGTGTCAAGGGAAGGTAAAATCTTTGGGTAAAGGAATTTTATTTTGTCTAGATTGTCGATGGGACAGTGGTTTTTAACAAAAAGTTAATGAAAGTTTCATACTTATTTTCGTAAGTTACCTATATGTCGATTTCAAGTCATTCAAATCAGATTAGTCTTGACTCACTGAAAATGGTTAAATCTAGCCGACTGTACAGACGTCACCCCAAATGGATCAGAGCTAAATTACCCGCCGGACAAAATTATCAACACCTAAAAATGTTGATGAAAGATTTGAATCTGAATACGGTTTGTGAAGAAGCCCAGTGCCCAAATATTGGTGAATGCTGGAATGACCGGACAGCTACATTCATGATTTTAGGGGATGTTTGCACTCGAAGATGTATGTATTGTGCGGTCAAGAAAGGAAGGCCTGGCCAAGTTGATCCAGATGAACCATACCGACTAGGGCAGGCTGTTCGGCACTTAGAACTAAATCATGTGGTTATTACTTCAGTTAATCGTGATGATTTGACAGATGGGGGAGCGGGCATATTTTCGGAATGCATTAAGAGTTGTCAAAAACAAAGACCTTTTTGCACAATCGAGGTACTAATTCCTGACCTACAAGGTGATTGGCTAGCCTTAGCCAAAATTGTTTCGGCTAAACCCAACGTGTTAAACCATAATATGGAAACTGTTTCTAGACTCTACAAACGTTGTCGGCCACGGTCTATTTACCAAAGGTCGTTGGACCTGTTAGTAGAAGCAAAAAAGTTAGCTCCTGATTTACTTACAAAAACAGGTTTGATGGTAGGACTTGGTGAGACCTTTGATGAATTGAGAAAAGCAATGATGGATATCCGGGAAACGTGTTGTGATATCTTGACAATTGGTCAATACTTACCCCCCTCAAAAAAACATTTGAATCTCCAACGATATTATACACCTGACGAATTTAGTCAATTAGAAGAGGAAGCCATCAACCTCGGATTTGCTCATGTTGAGTCAGGTCCTATGGTTCGTAGTTCGTACCACGCCAGAAAACATATACCACCGGTCGCCTGAAAGAAATTTAGTTTCCGTTCCTTTTGCTTTTTTACTGATCCAACTAATGCGTTTACTCAAAACTGGATTCAAAAGTGCATATGTCAACATGGCTATGGACGAATCTGTTTTTCGTCAACTTCTTGTCGTTCCCACACTACGTTTATATCAATGGTCTAGACCTGCTTTTAGTTTCGGATATTTCCAGAAAATTAACGAAATCATTGACATCTCCGCTTGCCAAAAACGTAAGATTGAGTTAGTTCGACGAATAACTGGTGGTGGAACTGTTATCCATAGTCGAGATGTTACTTTCTCGTTGACCATTCCTAAAGGCTGGGGCTATTTGCCTGATGGGATCTCATCTGCTCACCAAGCAATTAGTGAGTATATTGTGAATGGATTAAATAAAATAGGAGTTGAAGCCTATTGCTCAAAGATATCAGCAATATCGAAAAAACTAAATATTTGTTTAATAAATCCGGTCAAGTACGATGTGATGATTAATGGTAAAAAAGTAATGGGCATAGCCCAAAGGCGTAGTAAAAATGCGACTTTGTATCAAGGCTATTTGGCCCTCGATTCGCCTTCGGAGATTATACAACCACTTATTTCTAGAGAGCCAAAAGTTGCCAGATTATTAGCTAATAATTCTACCGAATTGAATTCGCAACTAACCCCCAGCTTATCTCGGAATCAGGTTGAAAAAGCAATTTTAATCGGCTTGAAGGACGGAATCGGTCAAGATATGATTCCGAGTGAACTGTCAACAAATGAGACCAAATCAGCCTTTGAATTAGAAAAGAAATACAGGTCTAATCAGTGGAATTTTCGGGATTATTGATGATTATCTTGAGAATAAGACAATGATTTGGGGGCGGGGAGTTTTTGCATAATGTTGACTTTTAACCTGCGTCAGGCTGGAACCGATAGCCAACTCCTCTGACAGTTTGTATACACTGACCAAGCCGACCTAATTTCTTCTTAAGTCGGCTGAGATGTGAGTCAATAGATCGGCTTTGGTAAGCTGGTCTGTAACCCCATAGTCGGTACATTAAGTCATTTCGGCTAAAGACACGACCTGGGAACTTTGCTAAGTAAACCAATAATTCAAATTCCGGGTTAGTTAAACTAATAGTTGAGTTAGCTAAATTAACTTCCCGTTTTCCTATATCAATTTCTATTCCATGCAGTTTGATTCTTTGATCTGATGGCTGGTCCCTCTTTCGGCGCCGCCGCAAGACACCTTTCGTTCGTAGGATGACCTCTCGAGTATCAAAAGGTTTAGCAATATAATCTTCTGCCCCTAATTCTAAACCAACTATTCGGTCAATAGGCTCAGCCTTAGCTGTTAGTATGATAGTGGGTATGCTTTCTGTCTGCTTATCTAATAGAATAGCCCTGAAAATATCTAAACCACTAGTATCAGGAAATTCGATATCCAACAAAATAATTTCTGGCTGGTATGACAAAATATGGTTCATGGCCTGCTGACTATCATCTACCAGCTTAACAGTGAAATGTTCTGTTTCAAAGCAATCAACAAGTGATTTTGTATTTTCAATATCTCTATCGATTATTAGGATCTTCCCAGACACAAACGGCCCCCTCAGTATCGCTTTGTTGCGTGTTTTGAAAAAAACAGTAAATGATACCCGACGAAATACCCATCGTAACACGGATTAATGGCAGTTTATGGAAATAATATCAAAAAACCTACTAAGGCTGCCTAATATCACCTCAATCACCATATTTCAAACCAACTAACTTTGTTAATTTATTGACAAAAATCCCAAAATCGAAAACAGAAAAACAGCGCCAAAACAACAGGCAGAAGAGAAAATTACCAGCGTAGGAGTCGGTTTCCTACGCTAACCATTTGCATATGCTTGCATAATGGGCGTGAACGAGTCTCAAGAGATTACCTCTTCACTCTTGAGACTCGGTTTTAATTCACGGTAGGCAAATCATCTTAGTACTCCATAGTAAAAATGATGAGCTACAAACGAAGCAATTGTCTACCATCTGTGCCTTGTATTCTACAGCGGTTTGACATTTCAGTATATAAACCTTAATGCCGATCTAGACTACGACTGTATTCGCCAGTCTTATCCCAACCGAAGTATTTTCTATCCAAGTCCTTTTACGTTTGCTCAGTATAATACGGGTGCCCGACTAGTGGGAAGTGGAAAAGTTCACGATGTTTTGGAGATAAGTTGCCAATAAAGTTGTTAAAAGTGGGAGCATTACCAGCCATAACATAGTCTGATTGGCCTTCCCAATGATGATCACTTCTCCCCCAACATACAGAAAAGACATATCTCACACCATTAGTTTTGGTGAAATGGTTTCTGGAATGGGAAGTCGAGATGCAAAACACGATTAGTGCACCTGCTGTCCTTATAACTTTTGTTCATCTCCGAATATCTGGGGGCCTTCTTCAGTCCATCGGGTTGGCCAGAAAGAGATTGGAGCCATTGCAATATCAATATCAATATCAATATCAATATCAAACAAATAATACCAAAACTTGAGTTGATGGTGGCCTCACTCTGCAGTCCGGTTAGGCAATAGTGAGAAGCCGTCCAAATGCCGACCTTTTCCACCAATGAAATCAGGGTATCGAACAGAGCAACTACTACCTTTCATACAGATTTTTTCTGTTCCTAACCAGCGTCATGAAGGAGTAATAATATCTGGATTTATGACGTCTTCATTAAAGCAAGATTCTTGGAAAGGAAAATTTAATCCTTCGAGAGGGAAAAGTATTTTCGGTTGGTAGTTGACCTAGAGGTGGGATTTTATTGGGGGGGATAAATCTGACCAAGTTGGATGAATACGGCGAATTGCATTTCTAAGAACCTGTAACCTGTTCTGAGGTAAGTACATAGATAAGACACAAAAGCCTTTTTCACATAATTCGGTGAACACACTTTCGTCTGTTAATTGCTTCTCTGACATCGATTTAACTCTCTATCTCGTATTATTGGTCGTCGCTAATTCGACTGATTAAGCTTTAACCTAAATTTCAAAAATTGGTTCCTATTTTCAGCTTTTTATCTTCTTTCCAATCTTATTCTTCTCCTAGACTAAAGATGCTTAATAATTTTGTCAAACATTTAAACTTTTGAATCGCATGCAATAATATAACTAGAATACTGTACGACTTAATAACATCTTACTAGTTGGTAATTAGTTCTAATTTGTCCTGTTTTACAATTTGCATGACTACGTAAAAAATTAAAATTACACGTTGTACAAAAAACTGATAATATTAATTAATGCGGAAAAGATAACGGTCAATAAAACAGTAATGTCAGATTGTATCTATGCCGTTTTAAATCTCATATAAGTCAAACATTTTCCAATAGTTGCTTATTTACGATTTTTGTTAATTGGGGGACGCAAGTTTCGCAAAACAAATA
>JAYZAL010000079.1:0-133591 GCA_036339735.1 Candidatus Poribacteria bacterium | reverse complement strand
CACTATACCAATGGTTTCCCAGTTAACGTTAGTTGTCATTTCTTCATAAGCAATAACTGGCAAACTAGGTAAAGAAGCTGCAATCCAGTTACGTACTTGGTAACGGATAACAGCCGGACACACCAAAACTACTGGTCGAATTCCACGATTAGAAGCGCCCTGAATATGTTGGGATAAACTCTCTAACATTTGTCGAATAATTGAAGGATTTACACCTTCACCAGTCTGGATGGATTGATTCAAAGTTTGTTGTAGCGATGGGGACAACATGACTACTGCAAGGCTTCCACTTTCGGTTACGTAACTGTTAATAATTTCACGACGCAAGGTTTGCCTGACTGCAATTGTCAACTCAGTAGCGTCCTTACTATCACGACCATGGTCGGCCAGGGTTTCCAAAATCAACTGTAGGTTACGAATAGGAACTTGTTCCTCTAACAAAAACTTGAGAACCTTCTGAACATCAACGATGGTAAGTGCTTGTTCTGTAATGACGGATTCAACCAGTATGGGGTTCAAATCTCTCTGAGCGTCAATCAAATCCTGTGTTACCTGTAAGGATAACAGTTCGGCCCCATGCCGTTTAATAACATCTTCTAAATGAGTAATTAGAACGTCATCAGGACTAACAATTGTTGTGTAGCCTGCATCCCTTGCCTGCTGTTGGTTGGCTTCCAGTATCCAAAGGGCAGGATGACCGTAAATAGGTTCAACAGTATCAATTCCATCCACTGTTTGTTGTGTGATACCGCTTGGGCTAAGGGCCATCATATGTCCAGGCATCAATTCACCTTCAGCAATTGAAACCCCCCAAAGCTCAATACTGTATTTATTGGAACCCAACAGAAGATCATCCCGAACCCTAATCAAAGGTACAGGGAAACCAAGATCATTAACTAAACGACTTCTTAGCTTCGGAATTCTATCGAGCAAGTCACCACCTTGAGCTTCATCAACGAAAGGAACCAGACCATAACCGACCTTCACTAGAACAGCATCAATGTCTGGTGTTTGAAGTGTATCATCATCTTCTTCTGCGGGAGCCATTATGTCACTTGTTTCCATTTCAAGTTGTATAGCCTGCTGACGTTGGCCTAAATAAATGGCAAGAGCAATAAGTATTATTGAAAAAGTTAGAAATGGAAGGAAAGGTAAGCCTGTGAAAGCTAGCAAAAATAAAGCAATAGCTCCCACAATCAAAGCTCGCGGATGGGCCAAGAGCTGGCGTGCTACATCTTGACCAAGGTCTTCTTCTGAAGCTGATCGTGTAATTACTAAGCCTGTCGCGGTCGAAATAATCAGCGCGGGAATCTGAGAAACTAATCCATCACCAATAGTCAGCAAAGTGTAAGTCTGAGCCGCCTGACCAAAGGTCAGACCTTTCTGTAAAATACCAATCACAATACCACCAACAATATTGACGATCACAATGATAATAGCGGCAATAGCATCGCCTTTTACAAATTTACTGGCACCGTCCATAGAACCGTAAAAGTCTTGCTCTCGTCCGATATCTTCCCGTCTTTGTCGAGCCTGATTTTCGTCAATAAGTCCAGCATTCAGATCAGCATCTATCGACATCTGCTTCCCAGGCATTGCATCTAAAGTAAAACGAGCACGTACTTCTGCCACCCGCTGTGCACCGTTTGTGATGACAATATATTGGATTGCAATCAAAATGACAAACACAATGAACCCAACTACAGGGTTCTGACCCGCCACTAAATCGCCAAAGACTCGGATTACATCACCTGCCGCACCTAAATAAGGGTTCCCCTCTGCATCAACTGCATTAAGCAGAATCAACTTAGTTGACGCTAAGTTCAACGCTAATCGGTAAAGAGTCGTAACCAAAAGCAACGAAGGGAAAACAGCTAGCTCGAGAGGAGACGCCACGTATACAGCTAACATCAAAATTAGAATTGCAAAAGTAATATTGAACGTTAGCAGAAAATCCAAAAACCAAGATGGCATTGGTAGTATCATCACCAGCAGAATAGAGATGATACTAATAGCGATGAAAATACTCCCGCTATATTGATTCAAGGCTGATGGTGCATTTGCTCGAGTAGCTTCCATAATTATTTTTTGTACTTATTTTTCAGGCAGCAGATAAATCGCTAAATCGTTGTGTCAACTCATCCACGTAAGCTAGAACTTCAGCCACTGCTTGATAGAATTCCATTGGTATAACTTCACCAACTTCGGCATTTTTGTATAAAGCCCTTGCCAATGGTGGATTTTCAATTGTCGGGATGTTATTCTCTATCGCAATTTCCCGAATCTTGAGGGCTACTTGACGCTCTCCTTTTGCAACCACATAAGGAGCTTCCATTGTTTCATACTCATATTTAATGGCAATGGCAATATGAGTAGGGTTTGTGATGACTGCGTCAGCCTCAGGAACTTCTTTCATCATTCGAGCCATCGACAATTCTCGCTGAACCGAACGGATTCGACGACGAATTTCAGGATCACCTTCCGTTCTTTTCATTTCTTCTCTCATTTCTTCTTTTGTCATTCGAATGTCTTGTTCATGTTGCCATTTTTGATAGAGATAGTCAAGTATAGCCAAAATTAACAAAATTAGAGCAACTTTTAGCATTATTTCGAAGGCTATACCACCAGCAGTCGCAACAACTAAGCTGACGGCTTTAGTATGTGTCATACCCGCCTTACCAAGAGCTAATAACGTTGGGTAATCATCAATTAAAACCGAAGCTACAACATAGGTGATTACTGACAATTTGAATACTGACTTGGCCAACTCAACTAAGCCTCTTATCGAAACTAAGCGCTTAAGCCCATTGATAGGGTTTAATTTGTCAAATTTTGGAATAAGGGCTTCAGCTGAAAACATTACACCAATCTGCAATATATTCCCAAGTACACCAAAAATCATACCTAACAACAATATCGGAGTAATAATACTACCTAAAATTCTCATTACAGAAAGGAAAGATATGATCGGGTTCTGATCAACAAGAGGAATGGCCTTAAAGGCAACCGAATAAACAGATGCCATTTGGTCCCATACGGTGTATTTTGTTAAATAAAAAAACATCAACACACCGATCAAGTTGAAAACAGCACTTAGGTCTTGGCTTTTCGCGACTTGACCTCTCTTTCGAGATTCATTCCGTTTATGAGGAGTTGCAGGGTATATCTTTTCTGGATCAGCCATATATTCTTTATCTATTGATTATCTGATTGAAGTAAAAAGCCAATTTGCTCAAACAGTTGATCAAATAAATCTTCAGTCAGTGGCCGAAACCAAGTCAGAGAAGCGTATACAGTAATCAGTCCTACACTAATTGTCAAAGTAAATCCAACCAAAAACACGTTCATTTGAGGTACGGTTTTTGCAACCATACCCAACCCTATATGTGTCAACAGAACTGCAGCCATGACTGGAGCTGCAATTTTGATCGCAATTAGCCACATGTCAACTGATAAGCGGAGAATCCCACGACCGAAACTAGGAAGTGTCAATTCAGATATGGGTAACATTTCGTAACTCCACAGCAATGCCTGAATAACTTTATATGGGCCATCCAAAGACAAAAAAATCATCACCGCGATCAAAAATTTGATTTGGCCAATGATCGGAGTATGTACTTTTGAGAGAGGGTCAATTACATTCATTACTCCTAGTCCCATTTGAGTATCTACAGCTTGCCCCGCAATAAAAAAACTGTTCATCAACAACGACGTGACAAAACCAATTATCAATCCGATGAATATTTCCCGAACTACATGCAGTGAGTAACCCAAAAAAGAGTCAACCGCAGTCAATGCAGGTTGCTGAATCACTGGTAATAACGCTAACACCAACAACACAGTCGCTCCTACTTTCAATAGAGGTGGAATGCTAGTGCTACCAAAAACAGGAGCTGAAAAAATAATCGCCCCTGTTCTGACTAGTAATAACAAGACAATGGTTATCTGAGATTCAAAAACTTGCAGGATATCCAATTTCTGCTATCCTGCAATTGTCGCTACACGCTCAAATATTGTAGCAGTGTAGGAAATCATGTTGACAGCGATCCATTTCCCCAAGAAGAGCAACAGAAGTACCATCACAACTAGTTTCGGTACAAAAGTTAATGTCATTTCTTGAATTTGTGTCGTAGCTTGGAAAATCCCAATGAGTAATCCAATAATTAACCCAACTATCAAAATAGGCGAGGCTACCTGAATTGCAACATAAAGAGCCTCACGTCCGATTCCAACAATTTCTTCTGGGGTCATAATAATCTCCTTACATGGAGAAGCTTTGCAACAAAGAAGTCACAATCATATTCCACCCATCAACTGCTACAAAAAGCAGAATTTTGAAGGGCAAAGAAATTAATACCGGAGGCAATAATAGCATACCCATTGACATAAGCACACTCGCAATAACTAAATCGACGACTAAAAATGGCAGATAAATCAAAAATGCCATTTGAAATGCCGTACTAAGTTCACTGATTACAAAAGCAGGGATCAATGTTAGTGTGCCAACTTCATCTACAGTTTCTGCCGCTTGACCTCCAGTTGCAATATGATGAAATAGGGCTAAATCTTTTTTACGTGTGTGACGAAGCATGAAAGATCGCATCGAAGAAACTAC
The DNA here is from genome assembly GCA_036339735.1 of Candidatus Poribacteria bacterium. Classification (GTDB taxonomy): domain Bacteria; phylum Poribacteria; class WGA-4E; order WGA-4E; family UBA9662; genus TMED15. The sequence continues at coordinate 128,976 of JAYZAL010000079.1, read as the reverse complement.
AATTGGGAATGCCTCCTGCGCACTAATAGTTTCATCCATGTACGGACGAAGGGCTTCTTGGTAGATTTGTGTGCCAACAGGTCTCATCAAAAATACTGTCATAAACAAAGCCAGCCCAACGATGATTTGGTTGGCTGGGATTTGCTGAAGACCTATCGCTTGTCTCAAAAAACCGAGAACAATTACCATTCGAGTAAAAGAAGTCGTCAATAAAACGATAGCAGGGGCCAACGTCAGAACAGTGAGAAAGAATAAGATCTCTAAAGAGGACGCAACCCCTCCTCTATCTTCTAGTCCATCTTGGCTTAAAAATGGAATACGAGGGATCTCAATTAATGGAGACTGGGCCGCAGATTCATTACCTATACACGTGAACAGCACAAAAGCGATGATTAATCCTGCCAGATAATGTTTTTGTGTTGACAAACTTATGCTCGTTTTGTCTGTTTCAGGCGGTCTGCAGCCTGCTTAAAGTAAGAGATAAAATCAGGTGTTTGTGGCTCATATATGGTTGCTTCTTGTCCCAGTCTGTCTACCACCTCAGGATCTGTAATCTCTGATAGAGTCGTTGCAGAATCATCAGTGACAGCCATCACTAAAACCCGATCTGCAACCTCAACTAAGTACAAAATCAACTTTGGGCTTAGGGTCAAATGACCAATCAAGCGAAAACTTCCCTGCGGCCCAAGGGGTTGGCGTATACGCATTAGTCCTTTTTTAAGGAAAAAAGCCAGTACGTAGATAACAACAATGACTAAAAGCAAGGCCAAAACCCAGCTGATGAGAGATGAAAGTGGATTGCTGGATGGAGGAACAGGAAGACTCAGTTCTTCCTGAGGTGCTATGAAGGGGGCCGAACCTCCTGAATCCTGAGAAACAACCAGCGCAGAAAACATAAAGAGAGCCAGAATACAACAACCGATTTGTAACCTGCTAACTGGCATGATACTCTGTGACTAATTAAACCAATCTGACTCGGCCTAATTGCCTTAATAACTTATATATCTTTTAAAGCATTTCACTGAGTCGATTCATTTTTTCGTCCTCAGAGATAATATGTGTAATACGAATACCATAAGTTTCTTCTTCAATAGCAATAACCTCACCCTTGGCAAAAAATTGGCCGTTGACCAACAAATCAACAGGTTCTCCAACAATAGATTCCAACTCTATCAGAGAACCTGCACCAAGATCTAAAATATCCTTGATTGATCTTTCTGCCCTCCCTAGCTCGACAGTTACCTCTACCGGGACTCGGGTGAGATGGGCTAAATTAGTCGCTTGTACTGAATTAGTTTCGGTTACGTTAGATTCGTTCATGGGTTCAACTCCTTGCTAATGTGGAAGTCTTCTCAACTGCTCGTCTATACGTTGTTCTTCTGTGAGGATAGAAATCACCCTCACAGCATAATTTTCACCCGAATCGGTAGAAACAACCTCTCCCTTGGCAAAGACCCGACCATTAATTAATAAATCCACGGGTTCCCCAATCTGTCTCTCTAAACGTAACACATATTGTTTCAGATCATCAGGAGCCATATTGGAATTGTTCAAGTCGACACCATCAGATGGACGAAGGTTGAGCATGTCAGCGACTGACATTCTCGATCTTCCTAGTTCAACAGTAATGTCTGTTTTCACACGTTGCAACTTCCAAATATTGTCTTCCTTAGAAGTCACTTTTCGGTCTGTAAATTGAGGAAATGGTACGCGGCTGTACCGTACTGCTTTCTGGGTTTCTTCTGTTTTATTTTCTTCGCTCATTACTATCCTTTAGTAAATTTTACTGCATCCTTACGTCGAATGAACCACCAGAACTCACTTGTTCTACTTCATCTGACACGTCTGTTGGTGACACCTCATCGGTATTTGTATCCGCGGTCAATTCCAAAGGTGAGCTTTGCTCAGGATTAATGAATGCTTCTACCCTCAATGCATGCCTTCGACCTATCACTCCAGGCCTTGCCCAAAAGACTCTGTTTTTCCCAATTACCACCTCACTAGCCTCATCAAGGTTAGTACGGAACGTTAGAACATCTCCAACTTCCATTTCTAACATATCATGCATGCGGAGTCGATCCCGAACCAGAATTCCATATAGTGGGACTTTAACTTTCTCCAAACTATCCCTAAGATCCTTATTAATCGCCATACCACCAGCAGAAGCAAACGAACCACTTCTCAGTTTAGCAGTAATGGGCTGTAAAAGAATATATGGATAACAAATTGAAAGTTTAGCACCTTCTAGTATAGGGCCAAATTCATCTCGAATGGCAACATCAAACTCGGCAACGACAACAACATCATCAGCTAATTGGGTCAGTTGTAAGTAATAGGGGATGGATTCTGCTGAAGTAAAAGCCGGCTCGACATCAATGACCTTACTCCATGAAGTTTGCAACGCTTCGAGCAAACTTTTCAAAACTCTTTGCAACACTCGCTCTTCAATTTGTGTTGGCGACCTAATTTCATCTTCTTCTATCGCATCACCTGTTCCACCTAGCATTCGATCGATAATAGGCAAAGCAAGAGCCAAGTCCATATTAATAGCGGCGGGTCCTTCCAAAGGTGGCAATACAAACCGATTCAAACTGGTTGGGTTTGGCAATGCTGCAACAAATTCACCATAAGTCGTTTGCCTAGGCTCTTCTGACAAGCGAATATCTACTTGTCGTTTCATAGAAATTGAAAGTGCCGGCCCATATGATTTAGCAAATTGATCGTGAAGATCATTTAAAGTCCTCATCTGGTCGGTACTCAATCTACGCTTCTCACCCCAGTCATGGGTCTTGATCAGTTGGCCTTCGCTAGGACTAGACCCACCTCCACTATCTTCGACTGGAGGACTATCGCCCCCATCGCTCTCTTCATCATCACCAAATAAAGCAGTTAACTCATCGTCACTGATGTTTTCTTCGGACATCCATGCCACCTTTTAGTATCTCGAATAATTGAAATAAAATCGAGGCTACTGCCTAATAAAGCTCTCGAACATAACTTTTTTAGGTTCGACTCCAACTTCCTCTTTAATCGCTTCCTGAATGTATTCACCCATCTTGATTGGATCTTGAACTAAGTCAGGCAAAATTTCTTGCGTTTCTTTTTTTGCTAAAAAAGTTACAACCGCGTGCTTCAGACGCGGAGCCTTGGAACCATAGTCATTGATTTCTTGATCACTTCCAACTTGCAAAACGATACTCATACTCAGATAGCCCTTACCTGACTCTGTATCGAAATTGGTAATAATTGGGTCAGGAAAACTGTAACCATAAAAAATTTCAGGTTCTTCAGCGTCCCCGCCACCACAACCGAAAAGTAGTAATGGCCCCACCAAAGCCATAGTGAGAATACATATGCAACGTATCATTTTTGCCTCCTGAGAGAATTGACTAATTGAACTGTTTTATAATCTCTTCCAGCTTAACTTCTTTGGCTGGCCTGAACTTCTGACGAATAACAATGTCAACCCTTCTTGGGTTATCAGTTGTTCGGACAGGTTCCTTAACACTAGAATAAGCGAGTAACTCAAAGCGCGCTTGATCTATTCCTTTTTCTTGAACAAAATACTGAATCACTTGCCGTGATCGTCTTGCCGCCAAGTCCCAGTTAGCCAACTTATTAACTGGGTCTCTAAGTTGCTTCGGATCAGCGTGCCCTACAATAGCAATCGTTCGTCCTCTGTTTTGAACAATTAAAGGTACAACCTTATCTAATTGGCTTTTATCCTCTGAACTTAACTGGTCCGATCCTTCTTCAAAACTAGCCATATTCTTTAGGATAATAACAGGCTTTCCTTCGCCTGCCTGATATGTTTCGGGTTCTGACTCTTCACCTTTCTGAGATCCTTCATCAACTTCACCTTTTTCACCAACTGCGTTATCAGCCTTAGTAGGAACTGGTTGAGCCAAACTCTGAGCAGCAACGGGGCTACCTGATCCTGCGGGGTCAGGTTTTGGGATATCGCCCGGTTGAAACAAACGCTCACCTCCTGATAATACTCCCATTGTACCTTTCAGAGAGATCACGAGCTCCTTAAATTTCTGAGAATCAATAGTTGCGAAAGCAAACAACAATACAAAAAAGGCAAAAAGCAGTGTCACCAAATCGCCGTAGGTTGCCATCCAACCTTCACACATGGTCGCTTTCTCAAGTTCTGAGGCCGCTAATGCAGCTTGAGCATCTTCAAGTTCGCCCATCTTAAACCTCCTAAAGGACTAGCTATAAATTCTTAAATCTAGATCAAATTATTATTCTAATTACACTTGTCTAATTAACCTGCTTCAGCCTCTCGAACTTGAGGAGTAACTTCTTCCAGTAGGCCCAAGGGTACCCGTGATAGCATCATATCAACCATACCATCGGGATCTGGCGCATTTAATAATTCAACCATTCCTGCAACAACCATATCTTTGTAAACTAGCTCTTCTTCAGTGTTAACACCTATCTTATTGGCTATAGGTGCAGTTGCGGCATTGGCGATTAACGCCCCGTACAGAGTTGTAATCAAAGCTACTGACATTTTAGGTCCAATAGCACTGGGATCATCCAATGCTGCAAGCATGGCTACTAAACCAACTAATGTCCCAATCATACCATAAGCAGGAGCGAATGTCCCTAAGGTTACCCAAACCACCTGATTAGAATTTGCATCAGCTTTAATCGCATCTAGGCGAGGCATCATCTGAGATGACAATGTTTCAGAATCAGCCACACCACCTAAAATAAGTTCAGTTCCAAATTGCATTAAATCATCCGATATATCAACAGCCTGCAGCCCCATTGGTCCTTCACGGCGCAAAACGCTTGCCATCTCTTTGAATTGTTGAATGGTTTCAGCATAAGGAAAAGAAGAAGCTCCCCATATACTACCCGCCGCAGCCATCGCGTTGGAGAACTGACGCATAGTACCACTGGCTAGCCCCATCCCAATTGGTCCTGGGATACAGATTAACAGTGAAGGGACGTCAATAAACATTCCGAAGTTCCCACCAGAAGCTAGGATCATAGTCAAGACTACGGCACCTAGGGTAATTGCAAATCCTATCGGAGTATTTGGCATTTCTGTAACTTTCTCCTATCTATTCTTACTTGTTAGATCCAGATGCGTAGCATCTGGATCTAACTCATAAATATTAATTAATCGTTTGTAATCTATAACACCTTGTACAATTGTCTCAACGTTCTCTTTGACCATCAATTTGTTTTCCGTAACCAATGTAACAGTCGTGGTCTGATTGGCCGTCCCATCCAACCACTTGATTAATTCCGCATTCAGGACAAGTGGACTTCCATCAGTTTTAGTTAAGGTGATCATTCCACTACTGCGTGCGTACGAACACTGGTTAATTGCCAGCCGGAAGCATAAGGGTCTGAGTCAATTCAGTCGCAGTTTTTATATCGTCTTTTGCAATCACTGAAAGAATTCTCATCCGCGTACTATTATCTGTTTTCCTAAGCAAGCTCAACACATCTGAACGACCTTCATCGCCACGCTTCAACATTTCGTCCAAAATATTTGCAACTTCCTTGGCACGCATAGTACTAAAACCTTTGGCCATTTTTTTATGCTCTCTATCTTTCGCTTCTTGACTAAAAGAAACAGCAGGTAACGGGATAGGTTTATTTTCTTCTTTTTGTTTCTCCAGTTCCTTTACTTGCTCTTCACGTACTTCTAGAGCTCGACGCTTATCTGATAGTTCTTTTTCTTGGTCAACTAAATTAGATTGGCTTTCAGCTAGTTTCACATCCAGAGCTTGAAGTTCCTGTTCACGTTTCTTTATTGTTTGTGTCCTCTGCTCCAGCAAAACTAACTGTTCATCGAGTAACACTCGCTCTGATTGCAACGCTTGGCGCTCTAGTCTAATTGTTTCTTGTAGGAATTTATCATATTGACTCAAAGACTTTTCTTCATTTTTTGCTTCCGGATTTAAGGCTGCCATCTCTCCAGATACTTGGTCACTACCAAAGATGGCCGATCGAGCACCAAAGATATCGAAAACAAAAGTTATAGCTACCAAAACTATAAGTACAAAAATAGGACCACCAATAAAGAGCAGTTTTTTAGGCATTATTTGTTTCCCATCCGATATTTAACGCTCGAGGCTTCGTTTATAATTGTAAGTAATTGCGGAAATATCGTCAACGTTGATTTGCTCTCTTTTTTCCATAAGTTGATGATAACGATTACTTTCCTGTTTTTCTAACTCTTCAATTGCTAACTTATCTTGTGAAGCTTCCAGTAATTGGTCGCGCTTTTCTTCCGCAACTTGTTTAAGTTCAGTAATTGATTGCAATTGATTAATCATTTGTAGTTCTAGATTACAGAAATAGTCGAAATAATAACGACTCTCGTGTGGGCTTATATTCAGCACTTGCTGCTCACGGTATGCATCAACAGCACCCTTTTGTAAACGTAACATGCTTTCAAACGTCTGTTCTGCATCGGATACATTTTGTCTTGCTGCGACGAACTCACCTTGTCTCTGCTTTTCGATACTATCTCGGATTTCGAGGACTTGTTGCAAAGGAAATCGAAATTTTCTCATCAATATTCCCTATACCTTAAGCGAACATGCCACAAAGGGTTGAAATGCTTTGACCATAAGGACGCTCATCTTGTATTTTTTGCTTTAAAAATTCACTAATAGACTCACGATAATTGACAGCCATGTCAATTTGAGGGTCGCTACCAGTCCTATACAGTCCAATATTAATCAAAGTCTGGTTCGTTCGATATGTTGCTAGTAGATTTCGTAGTTGGTCTGATGCTTGCAAATGCTCTTGTGGAACAATGTCCACCATTAGCCGACTAACACTCTCCAATACATCAATGGCCGGATAATGTCCCTGAGAAGCCAATTCACGAGATAACACAATATGACCATCCAAAATCGAACGAGTCGCATCTGCGATTGGCTCCATCATATCGTCACCTTCGACCAACACTGTGTATACTCCTGTAATACTCCCTTCTCCTTCTGAGGTTCCGGAACGTTCTACTAATTTCGGTAAGATAGAAAACACTGACGGTGTGTAGCCGCGAGTAGTAGGAGGCTCGCCCACCGTCATACCAACCTCTCGCTGTGCCATTGCAAATCGTGTTACCGAATCCATCATTAATAATACATCTTTACCTTGGTCTCTAAAATACTCAGCAATCGCCGTGGCAGCAAAAGCTCCACGGATGCGCATAAGCGCAGGCTGATCAGATGTTGCAACTACGACAACACTCTTAGCTAAACCTTCTTCGCCCAAAACCTGGTTGGCAAAGTATTCTACTTCTCTCCCTCGTTCTCCTATCAGGGCCACGACATTGACATCTGCCATTGTCTTACGCGCAATCATCCCCATCAAAATACTCTTTCCTACACCACTACCACCGAATATACCAACCCTTTGCCCCTTTGCCAACGTCAAAAGGGAGTCAATAGCACAAACCCCCGTTGGTATTACTTCCCTTATCGAACTGCGTGTAAGTGGAGGCGGGGGAGATTGATAAATTGGGTACTCATCCTGGCAAGACAATTGACCTTTACCATCAATCGGGACTCCCATACTATCAATCACACGACCCAACAATGATGGGCTTACAGGAACAGATGGCAAACGGCCAGTAGCTAAGATTTCATCGCCTGGAGCAAGCCCTTCCATCTCACCCAAAACCATAAGCAAACATTGCTGGCTACTATGAAATCCAATTACCTCTGCAGGAACAATCCCTTTTCTACTCTGGATCAAACACGACTCACCCACGGGTAACTTTAGACCTTGCGCTTTCACCAGCAGGCCAACTGTTTCTACGACTCTCCCCACAATTGGAGCCAGCCGGATCTGGCGCAATCGGTTCCTATAACGTTTAATATCTAACCGATCCACTATCACTCTTTATTCTAGTTTTCCGGCCGCACGATTTGGTCAACTTGGCTTAACTTAGTCTCAAGTCGGGAATCAAGTTGGCCAAAATCGGAAATCAGAAGACATCCCCCCAAATCAACTTCTTCATCTTCAACAATCTCAAGCTGCTCAACTTGACTCACTAATTGGTGAAATTCATCATGATGTGGTTCAAGTGATTTTATGTCTTTAGGATTAACGCGAATTTCCAGCTTCTGGCTACCGACCGCAAAGTCAAGAGCCGATTTTACAGCATAATAGGTTACTTGATCGTTCGAAATCTGATGATGGATAACTTTTTCTGCAATATCAAACACCAATCCAATTAAATCCGTTTCAGCTGTTTCGAAAATTTCATCCTTTTGTACCTTTATCGATTGGAGAAAATCCCTGACTTGTTCCGTTACCTCAACGTATTCACGATGACCTTGTTCCCAACCTTCCTTGTAGCCTTGTTCCCAACCTTCTTGGTGGCCTAATTCAGCCCCCTCTATTTTCCCTGCCTCAACCCCTTGTTGGTGCCCAATTTCTCTCGCAGTTTTTTCGGCTTCATCTCGAATTTCGCATGCATCTTCTGTGGCTTTTTTCCGGATGTCGGAGCCGACCTGTTCTGCATCTTCCCTAGCACTTTCTACTATACTTCGACCATCTTCGTTTGCATTTTTAATCAACTGGGCGGCGTTATCCTCCGCGGACTGCACAATTTCTGCAGATCGGTTCTCTGCGACTTGAACAGTATGATCATAAATACCTTGGATATTAACAGGCAAAGGAAGGTCATCAACTTCTGGCTCCCTCGCGAGCATCAAGAATTTACCCATTCGTTCTTGTTCTACAGCACGCAACTCATGAGCACTTACCGCCTCACTCTCACCACTACCACCAATCATTTCTAAAGGCCCAGTGATTCTTCTACCCATACATCTCCTCTTGCTCTAAGGAGATTTTAATTTTGTCAGCCTCTTCAAGCTTACGTATTTCATCTAAAATTACTCTTTGGGCGCCCGAAACATCACTAGCACGTTGCGGGGGCAGATCGTTCATCGTCCCTTCAATTCTAGCTCTTAGCTTGTCCGTCATATTAGATAAGAACTTTTCCTTCACACCATCGCTAGCACCCTTTAAAGCTAAAGGTAAATCAGTTTGCATGCAGGGAAGTGATACGATTTCACCTCTGAAAGCCATATCATCAATCAAAGTAACATCCTCAAAAGTAAACATATTTTCTCTGATCTTTTCAACAGCTTCAGGGTTTCGTTGCTCTAAGCTTTCAAGAACACTATCTGCTCGCTCACGAGATACCTTAGTCATAATTTTAGCCAAAATCACAGGCCCATCTGTCTGGTTTTGGCCACTCTGACTCGCGCCTTGAAATTTTTCTCTCAAAGTTGCTTCTACTTCTTCAACAGCCTCAGGTGTGATTGTAGACATGGAAGCGATTCGTGCTGCAATCTGGTTTTGTTTTCGGGAAGGAAACAATTCAATAACTTGTGCTCCTTTATCGGCCGGCAAAAACGACAGGACCAAAGCAATAGTTTGTGGGTTTTCTGTCGATAGGAAACTGTAAATTTCCTCACCTTCAGCATCATTAAACATACTGAAAGGCGTCTGGTCAATTACAGTCTGCAACCGATCAGTCATATCTCTTGCCGCTCGCTTACTCCCGAACGCCTGCTCCAGCAAAGCTTCAGCTTCCGCCAATCCACCAGAAGCATAAATACCTTCAGACTCCATAACGCCTAGAAAATCATCCATCACTGTCGCTCTCTCATCTGGAGAAATTGAAGCTGGAGAAGCGATTTCAACTAAAACTTTCTCTTGATCAGCTTCACTTAACCGTTTAAAGATTTCCCCACTAATCTTTCCTTTCAGGGTTAGAAGGAAAACCGCAGTTTTTCGAATCCCATCCATCATCTAATCTCCAATTTTTCTATTCAGGTAACTAAAAGCAATCTACTCTGATCCTCATTTATGCATCGGCATCAACTTCTGAATCTCCCGTACTTTCTACTGAAACTTCCATTCCAGATTCAGTCACCCAACTACGCAGAATGTCAGCAGTAGCTCCAGGTTCATCTTCAGCAAATTGGCGAATTTGATCGAACGTGTCTTTTCGTCTTTGTATTTCTGCTTCCTGTCGAAGTACTTCCTCTTCCTGAGCGCGTTTTTCAGCCTCTATTGCTTCGATTTTTGCTTGTTCTTCTTCAGCCTGCTTTCTTTCTGAACTATCTACTACAGCTGCGACCTTAGATTCAACAGTTTCTTGTTCAGCTTCAGCTTCAAATTCCTTTTTTAAATCCGAAAATCGGACTTCAAGCCATTGATTGACATAATCTTCGACGGTTAACCCTTTCGGTAAATGTTCTTCTCCAAGTTGTATCGGCCGCTCAGATTCTACCGCAGTCGTCGCAATTGGTTTGTCAATTAACGATCGCAAAAACACCAAAATTGCAATGACAACCAGGGCAACGACGATCATTTCACCTAACTTTGTCCAAACCGGCGGAGGGGTGCTCTCTAAAGCTGACTGAATAGCCTTCGTAACTTGGAATTGAGATAAAGAAACTGCAATTTTCTGATCTAGTAACCCTGGATCTGTAGCAAATCCGAGTGTTTTAGCAACAATATCTTTGATGTTGTCCACCTCACCTTCAAGTGAAAAGTCAACCATAACTGCTGCAGATAGCACCGTGATCTGTGGTGTTGACTTCTCCTCTGTGATAATTTTGTCCATTTCATAGTTCTGAATTTCTCTACCTTTATCGTAAGTGGATGGGCCAGAACCTCCCATCGAATACTGATACTCTGGAGGGAAAAGATTACTCTCGACTCCTGGTTCTCCACCAGGAATTGAGCCTTGTCCTTCGAAAGACTCTGTTTCTTTGTATTTACTTCTAACAACACCAGTCCCTTCCTCAGTTAGGGATGGTTGAAATTGCTCTTTTGTAGTCTTTATATCAGTCAAATCTGCGGAAACCTCAACACTTGCCACGTGGACTTTATCTTCGTAAATCTTCAAAGCATTTTTTAGTTTTTTCATATAGTGATCTTCATACTCGTTTTTAATACTTAGGATTTCACTACTTTGATCAACCGGTGTTTTTTTGTTTTTGATCAGTTCCTGAGAATCAAAAACGCCATTATTATCTACGATATGAACATTTTCATTTTTAAGACCAGGAATGCTATAAGTGACAACGCGCTGAATTGCTTTTAATGTATCAACTGTGAATTCGCCCTGTATACTTTCAGGCAACAGTGTTAAGGTCACAGAAGCTTTTGGTGGTTCTTGGTCTCTGACAAATGGTTGATGTTCTGGCAAGCTAAGCTTAACGGTCGCGAATTCAACGCCAGAAAAAGTGCTGATTGTGCGTGCGAGCTCACCTTCAAAAGCTTGGCGCTTCAACTCACGAAACTCATCCTGGGACAGCATCCGCAAGTTACCACTTTCCAAAAGCTCATAGCCTTTTTGTCCTTTTCTGTCAGTCGTACGATACATGCTTACTTGTCCACCCAACTGAGCACCTGCTGCTATTCGACGTGCATGATCAACATCCTGAACTCTAACTTCAATCTCGTCTGAATTTGGCATCTTGTAACGGATACCTTCTTCTTTGAAAGAATAAGCCAGAAATGTCGTATCGCTCGTATTCAGGCCACTATAAAGAAGAACATAATCGCTACCCATCCAGAAAAAGCCAACAACAACTAGAGCAATTATGCCAGCAATGATTCCTAACATGACAACTAGCTGAACGGGGCGGGCTAGGCCTTGCCACCGACCGCCAACTTGATCAACTATTCCTTGAAAAAACTCTCGCATTAACCTGCTCCCCACATTTTGAACACTAGTGTCTACCCCTCAATCTTCCATTAGTGATGACTACACTTGCATTCGTGTCAACTCTTGATATGCCTCTATAGCTTTATTGCGTACTTCGACAGTCAAATCAAGAGCTAATTTTGCTTCCTCCAACATGATCATCAACTCATGTAAATTTTCTGATTCACCTGTAGCAAATTTGCGACTGGCTTCTTGCGCGACCAATTGTAATTCATTAACATTTGATAAGGTACTTTGCATCAGTTTCCTGAAACTAGGCTGGATAGACATCGTTTGGGTTGCCCCGCCGTCAGACACACTTGACGTAGCCTTGATGCTAGCCGTCTCCAAAGAAGGAATGAGAAAGTGTATGGGATGAACCTGCATTACATGTTTCCTATTAGATAAAATTATTCACTTAAATAGGACTAAGTTCGTCCTTGTATAACAGTCTGAATACTACCATAGTAGTCGTTGAGTAAACGAACAATAGTGCTATAATAAGCTGCATTACCAGACAAGGTTGCAAGCTCCATATCTAAGCTGACATTGTTTTCATCCACCCTTACCGAGGTTGCTGTGTCCCTATGAATACTCGCGGATACTTGATCCAAATGAATTGGTGGGCCAATTGGCATATGCCCAAGATTTGTTATTTTACCTCGCATTCTCAACTGAGAATTCTCTGTCATACTGTCAATAGCTGACTTCAGTTGTGTTCTAAACTTCACATCCGACCGCTTAAAACGAGGAGTATTAACGTTTGCAACATTGTTGGCCAGTATCTCATGGCGTAACATTGCACCATCTAATGATTTTTTCAAAGTAAGCGGTGTAATCCCACCTAATAAACTCACAGTTTAGCCCCCGATATAGAACGTTAGTTTTTCCGATCGACGTACTGACGACCTAATACTGATTCCTGATGGTTTGACACATCGTAAGTTGCTTTTATATCCTCTGCACTAGCTTCCGGAGCAGAAAGTACAGGATGATTAAGTGTTTCTTTAATATAGTTCTGGTTAGACTGGTCTGCTTCTACTACTTCACCAATTATTTCTGCCAGATTCCCTAACAACGCTTCAATTTCCTGTTGATTTTTTTCCGAATAAGAATCATACTCGTCTTCCACAATTTGATTTAAGAGAGCAAATGACTCAGTGTTTTGATACTCAGTTAATAGCATATTTTTTTTTTACTAAGCATCAAGAACTCATCAAACTGTTCTTGGACTAAAAATTTCTGTTGCTTGACTACTAGTTTCAATAACTCTTTCGCTAAGTCCAATTGGTTTTGCATTTGTTCCAATACAACACTTACCATATGTCAATTGCCGAGAGCTTCCAGTTTTTGTAAATTCTTTATTGACGATTGAAGCTCAGACTTGAATTCAGGAATCTGAATTGACTGATAACTTGCTATGGCTTCTGTGTAGTTCTTCAAACTTCTATGGATACTCCCTAGCATTCGATTCGTTAAATCTAATTCATATTGATGTAATCCAGGTCGACTAATTTGACTAATCAGGATATCAGCTTTTTGCTTTTCGAGAATTTTAATTGATTCGTACGGCATATTTAAAGCTAGATAAGTTTGAGCCAAATTGTTCGTCCTGGCTATATCTAATTTGGGATATTCAGTCTCAATTATACGATATGTGCGAATTACTTCCTCGAAATCAGCAACAGACTGGTTTTGGAGTCGTTGGTCTGTAATATAATAATTAGCTCGAATATAATGAGCATCACCCAGAACTAAATGAGCCTCCCTAATGACACGAGGCGACAATTCAGGCTCACCTAACAATTTATAAACAGTCTCAATACACAAATTCAAATCAGTAACAGCATCCACCCCAGACTCTCTATAACGTGCAATATAAGCTAAAGATAAGCCAATTAAACTTTCGTTATACTGACGTTGAGTATCTGCATATGAAACATAATGATTTTCGGCATCCCCATAAGTTCTTCGTTGAAAAGATCTCTCAAATAGGCTAACAGCATCTCGGTATCTTTCAATAGCATTATCATATCTCTGATCTTCTAATTCAATATCTCCCATAACTTTGTAAGATAAGAAATAGTGAGGGTGTAGATCACGCTTAATATTGGCAAACTCATCACTATACTCACTTTCTATCAAATTACCACTTCCTTGATCTATTGGAGATGTCAAGGAAGATCGTTGCAATCGAGCCATATCAGCCATGAGTCGCCCGGTGGATTTCAAAGTAAAAACCTGATAAAAGGTCTCTTTTGCTATATCGTAATCACCTTGATCTGATTGGCAAACTCCTTGAATAAATAGCGCATTGTCACCGAGTTTCAAGTCTCCTCGATTATTGGAAAATTCGCTCAAGAACAGGTCCAATTCTACCTGAGCCGCCTTTACATTACCTTGATCGTACAACAACTGAGCCAGCCAAAAACGCGTAAATTCAGTCCGAGGAAACCCTATTGGAGCCGGGTTAAAGAGGGCCTCGTTCTGGTATACATCCCTTGCTTCAGATAATTTTTGTTGAGCTGATTTTTTCCTTCTATCAGCCATTTCTTTCATTCCTTGTTTAGCAAACACTCTTCCTTGTTCTAACAATAAATAAGCTTGCTCAACTTTTATATCCCCGATGCGAAAGCGTGCGTGGTATTGAAAACTGCTACGCGGTTGGTCATCTAGAGCTTGTCTAAAAAGGGCTAAAGCCTCAACTTCTAACTTAATTGGGTCCTTCTGGGACACAGCTTCTTGAAAAGCACGTTCCGCAATATGATATTCTTCACTGACCATACGTTCTAGTTCGAAACTAGGAATGCGAGACCGGATTCGTTCAATGAATCTTCGATCTGAAGGCCCTAGCTCAGATAATACACTCTCTCGCATCAACCATTCAGTAGCTTTTCGTCTCTGAAATTCGGAATAAGACGTGTCTCGTTTTTTTCTCATTTCGTCCTGTTCTTTTGACTGCACACTAGAAGACTTTTTGTCAGTTTGGCGCTTAAAATAAACACCCAACTGCAAAGCTAGATCGCCTTCAAATGCGAAACGACGCAGAGCTTCAAAGTTAATCCGATAGCTATCAAATTGTGAAAAATCTAAATACCCTTTGAGTTCCGACCTTAACAGGCTAAGGTCATTCGGATTGTTCTCGTAGTCAGATCTAAGGACTGAATTGTAATCCACCACATAGCCTTCTAATCCTTCCAAAGAAGTCATTTTAGAAAGGAGCAGTATCTTGAATTCTTTGGTCAAATCACCATCGCTTTGGTTCCTCAAATTTCGAGCAGCCATGATTCCGTCTACAAGCTGTTGTGTTAAGCTTTGCAAAAGCTCTTCAGTTATGACCTCGAAGTCCTCGCCAGCCTCAGAAAGTGGCTGGTCAATCTTTACCAAATCAGATCTTAATTGGTCATTTACATAACGAACTGAAATTAACTCTCGTAATTCTTTGTCATCTAGATCCCGAAACTCACGAACTGTCGATAACGCATCTTGCTTGAACAAGTTGAGAAGTTGGCCACGGAAAAAATCAATTGCCAGTCCTCTCTCTTTAGCTGTTCCAGCAGCCCGCTCGACTTCATCAAACTTCTCTAAAAATCGCTCAATAATCTCTTGTTGCTGGGTTTTTTTAGAAAATGGATTTAACGACTTCACTTTCTCAGAAAAAGGTGCTGATTTCCTTTCTCTTTTTTCTTCCTCTGCTCTAGCTGCTTTTGCGCCTTCCTGCCTCCAAGTCTGAATGTCGAGATACCGCAACAAATCTTGCTCGATAATGTCAACGACTTCCTCCTTGATTACAGCTCTGCGCTCTTTATAACTAAGATTCTCCACATTTCGTAACTGCCGCCGGAACTCACTCTCCATAACATTCTGAAGATAAGAAATGCGAATACTTAATTCTTTTGAAAGTTGGCCACGACCTTCGTAATTACTTAGCTCTCTGGCGAATTCACTTCTCATGCGCTGCGTAATAGCGTCAAATACAGCTTCCCTTTGGCGCATTCCTGCTCGCTCTTGTTCTTTCACAATCTCGCGAACTCTCTTACGTATACGCTTCCGCTGCTTAGCAATCTCTTCATCAAACAAGGCATCCAGTGGGCGTGTAATCTTTCGGTAATCACTTCTGACAAACCCATTAAGCTCCAAAGCTCGTTGTAAAGCCGTCAGGTCCGAGACCAGTTCTTCTTCTAACCTGCTTTTACCTAGTTGAGTCCTGCGCCCTCGATATTCCTCAATTTTCTTTAACAAGACTTGACGAAGGCGGTTCTCGATGAACTGAATAACAACTTCACGGTCAGCATTTTTCAGCAAAGACTCTTTCTGATACTTTTTTATTGAATCCGTTAGATTCACAAGGTTGTCTTGATTGTTCTCATAAGCCGATTGGAAGGTTGGCATCTCACGAAACACATTCTGTGCCAAAAACAGATACGATTTGATTTGGTCGATGTTGTAAGAGCGAACGGTCTTCCAAATCTCACTGTAAGTAGGACGGTTATCGGGTTGAACGACACGGATGAATTCAGGTATCTCTAGAATCTCCATCGGAGCAGCTTCATCCAAAAGAATTCGATATTCTTGTAAGCTAGCACGAGTTTCATCGTACATTATAGTCTGCGGAGCAGCTAAATCCTTTGGAGCGTAGTAGATCTGAAGGTAAGAGGCGTCAGCATCTTCTAGCTTTTGGGGGAAACTGCTGGATCCTAATTCTGCAGGAGGAAGATAAGGAGAAAGACTCTTCCCCTCTTTATCATTCAAGTAGACTCTATGCGACAACCATTTGGTTAATAACCGGACGAACTCTCGATCAGTTTCCATCAGTTGTTCTTTTAGGATTTCACTTTGCCTTTTACTGAAAGGAAGACTGAGATCCTCCGATTGAGCAAATGTGAACGGACACAGGAAGGATACGAATAATAAAGTACACACAAAAAATGAGCACACAAATACACGGACGAATGCGCGTTGCGAGTTAAACAAGCCAAAACTTCCTAGAAGAGACAATCTACCCTAAGGCGAATTGAGCATAGATTAGCACAGGGTTTTTTTTTTTGCAAGCTATATTTTGACTAAGTATAACTTCAATTCTAAGGGTTTTTTTTGACAAGCTTTATGCTTTTATCCTATACTGCTGAAGACAAAGACTCACTGATACATAGCAACTTTTTTTCTTTCTCTGTTAGGATTTAAAATGATAGATGATGTATACGGAAATTCATTATCCGGACACCAAGCAGTTCTGGTTGGTGTTAAACTTAAAAACGACATCATGATAGAAGTCAAGGAATCCGTGGAGGAGTTGCGCCAGTTAGCGGAAACGGCAAGCCTTTTGATTCTTTGTGATAGTATCCAAGCACTGACAAAGCCAAACCCAACTTTTTTTATTGGCCAAGGGAAAGTAGAAGAATTAAAGAATTTGATTGGAGAAATGGATGCTGACTCGATAATCTTTGATGTGAATTTATCACCCGCACAAACACGAAACCTAGAAAAAGAACTAGATGTCATCGTTATAGACCGAACGGGATTGATTTTGGAGATTTTTGCCCAAAGGGCAAAAACCACTGAAGCAAAACTGCAAGTTGATATTGCCCGACATCAGTATGCGATGCCAAGATTAACGAGAATGTGGACTCATCTGTCTCGTCAAGCCACCGGTGGTTCTGTTGGAGCAGGTAAGGGGGGCGGCGGCCCAGTTCGAGGGGCAGGTGAGACACAGTTACAAATGGATCGCAAGTTACTTCGCCAGAGAATTTCTAAAAAAAATCGAGCTCTGAATTCTATCGAAAAACACAGGCAACAACAAAGGAAACACCGATCTGAAATGCTCAATGTTTCGTTAGTTGGGTATACGAACGCTGGAAAGTCCACTCTTTTCAATAGATTGACTAAGTCTGGTGTGTTAGCAGAAGACAAATTATTTGCGACTTTGGATCCAACAACTCGAATATTCAAACTACCCAGTAATCACAAATTGTTATTATCCGATACAGTCGGCTTCATTAATAAACTACCTCACGAACTCGTAGCATCTTTTAAAGCAACTTTGGTTGAGGTGGCAGAAGCCGACCTTCTATTGCATGTTGCTGACGCCGGTCATCCTAACCTGGACAAACATATTCAGGTTGTCAATGAGGTTTTAACTGAATTAGAAGCCAATGATGTTCCGACGATTCTTTTGTTCAACAAGTGTGATTTAATCGACAATAGCCGTCGTCGTTTTCTCAACACTGAGTACCCACACAGCATATTAGCTTCGGCACTAAATGGTCAAGGATTTAACAAGCTATTAAATAGTTTTTCAAATCACTTAGCGAAGCAAGATGTTCGATTGCAAATTGACCTCTCTTATCAAGACCAGAAGGCTCTGGATTTCGTATACAAAAATGGTCAGGTTTTCGATGCTAACTATCAGCCACAGTCGATTACAGTTGATGCGCGACTTCCCAATCGCCATATGAAAAAACTGACAAAAATGCTTTGTCATTCGACTTATAATCGATCAAGTAAGATCAATTGAGTGAGCACTTATCAGTGAGGTAGTGCCATTTGAATATGACCTACCAAGATGAACATATCGTTATAGACAATCAGCAGCTAATCGTCAACGATCAAACATATAGACTTTCACAAATCAAGAATTACACTCTGAAACCCGATTTAGCGCTGACTGGTTGTTCTGGTTTCTTTCTGATCCCGATTAGTGCACTATTTTTTGGAGGTGGTATTCTAGGAAAAGTATTCGGTACTAGTCTAATTTTGATTAGTATTTTCTTTTTGTTATTTAGTCGTCGCTATATACTATCAATCACAATTGATGTTGAAGAAAACTATGGCGAAGAAGCAAGCGAAACTCAAGCCGATATATTGATAGGTCAGTTGGACTACCTCAGACCGATCGTTCAAGTTCTCGATTGTCTAGGTGTATCTGAGAAATTAGCTATTACGAAAGATAAATAATGGTACCAACTAGAGTACATACTAAATTTTTTTGTTATCTAAGTTGTCATGAAGTACTTTGAGCAACACAGCTTTATCTATATAAGCCTTCAATCACTAGTCCTTTTTTTGATAATAGCTTTCGAATCAACGAAAAAACAGGTAGATAATTTGAATCCGTATACTTTTTTCAATTATTCCCGCCGGTTCGGACAAAATGAAATTTGATAGTGCTATTGTCGGGTATAGAAAAATAGTAACTGACACTCTCAATAAAACTAAAGATTTGTTTTTTGTGCAATACTAAAATAACTTAAGCAAATATAACGATAAATATTAAATACTTTTGACACAAAAAATAGGTACACTTAACGAAGGTCCTCTACATGCCAGCATTAAAAAGTGGTATAAAAAGGCTGGAGACAAACAAGAGGTCGAAGTTGATGGGTACATCATTGATCTAGTTCGTGGTGATCAGCTAATCGAAATACAAACGGCTAACTTTTCCCAAATCAGCAGAAAAATAGTTCGTTTGACAAATCTTCACCCCCTCAAGTTAGTCTATCCAGTCGCTCAGACAAAATGGTTGTGTAAAAATGGTAGTCGTCGAAAATCTCCAAAAAGAGGTAGGTGGTTACAGTTATTTGATGAGTTAGTTTCTATTCCTCAAGTATTAGCATCAGATAATTTTTCCATAGAGATAATTTTGGTTGAAATAGAAGAGTTTCGCATAGAAAGCCGATCGTATCGAAAAGGATGGAAAGTTTCAAAGCGAAATCTCCTATCAGTACAAGAAACTATGACGATTAATGACCCACCTCAACTAGCTAAATTAACATTTCAGGAAACATTGGCCATTTCTTTTTCGACAGCTGACTTGTCTGAGGAACTCAAAATTCCCCGCCGTTTAGCCCAACGCATTTGCTACTGCCTGCGTCAGTTGGGAGAAATTTTTCCCGTCAGTAAAAGTGGAAACTCAATACTCTACACACGAAAATAGCCAGAAAGAAATTTTTCACATTCGGAATGCTTTTCGAACAAGATCCACACTTTTTGGAACTCCTAAATCGGCCGGGTCGCGCCCCTCAAACTCAATTGATACATAGCCGCTGAAGTCGTTGGAATTCAAAATTTCGGCAACTTTTTTATAATCTAGTTCAAGCGTATACCACTCGCCACCGCCATAGTACGTTTTAGCATGTACCAAAACGGTTTCGGGAGCAATTTCTTCCAGCTTTTGGTACGGGTTTTCTAAGAAATTACCACAATCCATCGTGATTTTAAGCCAAGCTGAGTCAACAGCTGAAACTATCCGGTTAACCCCCTCAGGTGTGTTAGTTAAACCCCAATGATTTTCTAAACCTAAAACCACACCGTTTTTTTCGGCTGTCGGCAAACACTCTTCAATTGCTGAAATTATCCAATCGAACGCATCATTTTCAGTATAACCCGAAATAGGTGGTTCATCTCCGCCATTTTCCATTAACACATCAAAATCAGGAATTGTTCCCCATCTGCCTGAATTAAGCCGGATGGCAGGAATGCCCAATTTATAAGCGAGTTCAATACAATGTTTGGTATGGTCGATATTGGTTCGCCGGTGTTCAGCGTCGGGAGAGACAAAGCCTTGATGAATTGACAAAGCATACAAATCTAATCCACATAAAAAGGCTTCCCTTTTTAAATTTTGTAAATAGCGGTTACCTTCACTCGCCATTTGTCTATGTAAAATTTCAACTCCGTCGAGGTCTAGTTCGGCTGCTTTATGAATTACTGTCTCGATTGGTACTTTCTCTGGTGTGAAATGCCAATAGGAATAGGTTGAAACACCTAGTTTCATTCGATTTTTTCCTTATATTTTTTTGATTTTTTTCATGCAACAAATTCGGTTAAACAATCTCTATAAACCTGAAATCTCTCGCCTTCATACTCTTCTGGATCGACTAGTTTTAACCATAAGGCACTATCCTTTCGTTCACCACTTAACTGCCTTCGACTACCTAAATTAGATGGATCCGTACCAGACCAAACGACTTCACCATCCTGTAAATATATGAAACTATTCCGGTATTTGTCGATTAGCTCTCTTTGCTTTTCCTCGTAAATCAGTCCTTGTTCACAGGTTGTTCTTCGCCATTTAGCAACTGTCTCCATAGAATCTGTTTCAACAGAATCAAATTCTGCAAGTGGCACCGTAACATCGGATTCAAAATCTATATCTTCCAAATCTACGGTTCCATAACCGTGTTGCGCAGCGACAAGAAGATGATTTCGATCACGCTTAAACGGGGCAGTGGGCCAATCAGATTTAGGGTCATGTCCCATTAAATACATTCCACAAGTATCGGTAGCAATAGGGTGGTCCCCTGCGATTAGTGTATTGCAGACTCGACCTTCTCCACCCCATTCTCGTCCCCATTGCCCAGTCAATCCATCAATTATATTCAAGCAAGGTTGGGTAATCATGGCCAAATCAGGTAACACATAAGATAACCGGATTAAGTGGTGGTAGTAGCTTCGGGTCCTCCCCATGGGCGGAATAATCGGAGGTAAACCAAATAGGTTCTTTGTACAGAGAGTAATACCCATGAAAGCATGATTTTTCATTTTGGCAACTGATACTGTGGCATCAGCTTCTTCAAAGCAAGCATTTAAAGTATAACGGTTAAACATCAAACCACCATCTGGAACAACATAATCAGCAAAAGGGGGCCGGCTAGAATCAACGAATTGAACATCAAATTCCTTTAATAAGTGCAGATAATTAAATTGCTCTGGCATAAGGTTACCATTGTTGTAAGGGTTGGTGTCAGTTGCAATTAGTTGAGCCGTAGTATGCTCTTTAATAAGGCGTAAGATTGCTCGACAAACTGCGTCGTCAACTAATTCTCTCCGACGACCCCGGAAGTACTCAATCCGATCTGGTAATTTCATCATGTTGAATTTAACAACCACTTTTTGGGCCTTTTCAATCTTTGACCAAGATCGGGTTAGTGGATCAGTGATTTTACGAAGAGTTTGGTAAATTTCTTCTTCAGTTGCCTGATAATTACAGTGAGTGGCACGTGTCATATAGTCTTTCATAGTTTTATAATTTTGCTTCCTTGATTTTTTTCAAATCACTTAGTTTAGGGAATAACCTTTTTTGCTTATCATAAGATAAATTTATGCTACACTATCCAGCCACACATACTATAGTTCGGTCATTTGCCAAGTCAACTCAAAACTTTTTTACCTGATGTTATTCTTCATTTATTTTAGTTTCCGAGATTATCATTGTACTAAGTTGCTATTTCTTTTCCTGTTTTGTGAGATGATCTTACCAATATCAGCTGAGTTAGTGTTCAAAGAGGATTTTGAAAATATTGGACAAATAGAGAGTAATTGGGAAGTTCAAGGTGTCAATTGGAAACTTAGCTCAAAGTACAATAAAGGTCCTAATGGGTACAATAGCTTGCGTCTAGCCCCAACGCAATTAGGTATCTGGCAGCAAATGTGGCAAACAGTGAATTATTCAAAGCCTTTTCATTTGAGGGTTTGGTTTTACGAACGCGGTTGGAAAAACCGCGTTAAGGTCGACCAGCAGTACTTGTTCATTGGGGATGACAAAACTTTCGACGGTTCTAAAAGGAAATGTCAAATTGGACAATCAGGACACAAAGATTACGAAGGGTTTTATGTTATATTTGACGGCCTTAGTGTGCGTAAAAGCAAATCTATCTCAGATCGAGAACGGTGGGTCAAATTTGACTTTGTGATTGATGATGATGGAAAAGCAATGATAAAAATTGACGATTTGGTTGAGACAATACTAGTAGAAAAATGGGAAACCGTCGGAAGCATAGGTTTGGGAGTTTTCGGTAGGGAAGATCGGGGAGGAACTACCGATGCGTACTGGGATCATTTAGAAATTTTCAATACTGTTGAAATACCTGATCTAGCAATAGAACGTAAAAATTGCCTAACTACTACCTGGTCAGAATTGAGAATGAATTGACAATATTTTTGACACGATCTAAAATTGTTGCTCGATCAACTTAAGGTATTGTCGTGCATATTCAACTACTCGATTATTTTGATCCTTCAGGGCATCTTGATAGGCAGTGATTATCTCTGAATAGTCTCGACCACTCTGTTTTGTCGATCGATAGATGCGAATCAACGATTTTAAAGCATTAATTCGAACAAACGAATGTTTATCTTTCGTCGATAGAATCAATTCAGGTAAGGCTTCAGAATCTTTGGGCGCAACGGTGCCGAGTGCATATGCTGCGTTTCGACGTACCCATGCAGAGTCATCTGATAAAGATTCGACCAACAAAAGTATGCTATCATTTTCCAATTCTCCGATATCCCCCAAAGTGTCTATTGCGGTTGCTCTGAGCCACCAATCGCCAGAAAATCTCACAACATCTTTGAGCCCAGAGACACTAGATTTACCGATAGAACTCAAAGCGGTCGCAATATTCAATCGGTGTATCTCTGAGTGGCCATTTTGTAATGCGTCCATCAATTGACCTACAGCCTCACCACCGATTTGAGCCAAGTGGTAAATCGACTTTGTTTGGACAATGCTTCGAGAATCCTCACTCAATTTCTCAATTAGGCTTTTAGTAGAGTGATTAAGTGAGAGGTTTGTTTCATTACAGAAGTTTTTTTGTCGACGATGAAACCAATGCCAATGATACTCATCAACAGAGCGGTCAAACAATGGTGGTTTCTGACTATCATTTATTTTTTTAATGAAGGTTCAGTACACCTCTGAAATAGAAATTTCATCATATAACGAGGTGAATTAGTTGAATTGATAGTGGCTCGATGCCAAATGTCATAGTGAACGATTGCTATCGTTCCAGGACTACCTACAATCTTAAACTCTACTCGATCATCTTTTGGATGACGATTGTTGTAGTACTGGCTAGACGGAATAACACTAGTTCCCCCATCGTTTCTGAGACATCATGAGGATAGTAAAAAGCCATTGCTAAACGTAGATGATGATGACGTCGCCAAGGATGATTCCAACCAGAGAATTGGCGAGGCGTTCCATCTTGATGCAATTCTTGTCCATTACTGTTCGGTGGATTGACATGACAGTGCCGATGTGGGTGCATAATGTAGTTATCTCCCACTATTTGACTCAGTGTCTGTCGAATTTCTACATGATCAAATATTTTATGTAATTCCGGTATTTGCTCAAAAATTTTGTTGCCGGGGTTTCCATTTTTGACAGCCAACTGGGTTTTCCTGTGAATTATTTGATGTAATTCATCAGGAAAATCAGGTTTTAGGACCACATAACCGTTTCGAATAAAATTTTGTAAGGTGAAATCATTCATTATAATACCTTCGTGTTTAATTTAGTAATACTACCATCCAGCGCCTTTGAACTGTTGAGATATAAAAGCTGGTATAGTTTGAAAATGAATGTACTTCCTCTCCGATTGAAGCAGTCTATCTTAATTGGACTTTTCGTTTATTACCTTTGTATACCTAATTCATTCGCACAGAGATTCCCTATTTCTAAAATAGCTGATAATGATTATTTAGGGCGGTGTGGTATGTTTACTAATGGCAGATTAACACACTTCAACAAATCCACAATTTCAGTCTTTATCGCACCAATTTCAGTAAGTCGAAATCTGACAGATGTTTACAGACAAATTCTCATTGAGTCTTTTCAACAATGGGAAATAGCAACAGGACTGGAATTTTCCTTTATCTCAGATAAAAAATCTGCCAATATCCATATATTGTGGAACCATCATCGTCAGATCGGAGGTTTACATCCACATGGTGGAGAATCAGTTTTGATTCGGCCAGACCCAAATGGACACAGAACAGAAATCCAAGTAGAAATCGAGATTTTTGTCCGACAGGCTAAACAAATTGACTTTTTACAACCTGAAGACCTCCGTACCATTCTACTCCACGAAATTGGACATGCCATAGGCTTATGGGGACATAGTAGCAAATCTAGCGATATCATGTATTATCAACCGGTAGTTAAAAAATTATCTGCACGAGATGTCGCAACTGTTAATCAATTACTAAAGGAGCCGGTCGGTTCTTCACTTCACCAATCCTCACTAAAAGCCTTAAAAACAGCTCTTACAAAACAAGCTAACATAGCTGAACATCTTTACGCTATTGGTTTAATACACATGGACTTAGGAGATTATGAATTGGCAATGTCTGTTTTTCAAAAAGCTATTACAATTAACCCACTGGCCAAAAAGGTAGCTTGGCAAATGGCGCAGATCCGCCAACAAGATTCTGATTACGAATTAGCACTGAAAGATTATTTTCGGTCAGTAGATGGTCAACCAACGGCTAAAAAACTCGGAGCAATCGGAACCACCTATATTTTACAAGGAAATTATGATTTAGCACTTACTTACCTAGGTCAAGCCTTACGTGCCGATCCTGAATCAGAATTACTGAGGAGAAATATGGTCGCAGCTTATCATCACAAAGCGCTGGATCAGCGACAAAAAGGTGAAAAAGATGCTGCAGTTCAGACTCTAAACGAAGGATTAAAAGATTTCCCCAATTCGTCTATTCTCTTGTATGACCTTGGTTCTACATATGGAATGATGAAATTATATAACCGAGCATTTCAAGTTTATGAAGACATACTTCAGATTAAACCAAACCATATTGATGCATTGATTAGTATAGCTGCTACACTCAATAATTTGGGGGTAGAAGTCGCTGGGCAGCAAAAATGGGAGAAAGCAATGGACTATTATCGGAAATCGTTAGATTATGATGTTAATTGTTGGGAAGCTCAACATAATTTGGTTGAAACTCTTTTGCTTAAGGGATGGAAATATCTTAAGCAAGAAGACTATTCAAAGGCAACGAAAACATTTTCTGAAGTTATCGAACATGATTCTAAAAACGCATCTGCCTACTATAATCTAGGTATTAGTTTGTACTCGCAAGGACAAATAAAATCGGCTAACAAGGCTTTCGATCATACACTAGAATTAAACCCAAATCATTCAGATGCTCAAGACTATTTGAGGGAAATCAACGAATATGAAAAAGGGAAAAAATTGGAACGCACGTTACCGATCATACTTGCACTCCTCAGTTTTTCCCTCGTTATAGCATTACTAAAACGCAAGAAAAATGAACAAAAGTCGACATGTTAGTAGTAAAAATGTAAAGCTCGTAGGCCTATCTATTCACGGGTAGCATTAGTTAGATCTGAAAGAAACTGTCGAACTTGATCATTTGAAGGCTTATTACGCCAAAATTTGGTTTGGTAGCCTCGAAGTGCAGAGTATAGTTTGTCAAGATCAATTGTTTGTTCCCGATTGGCATCACGGATGATTTGAAAGTTTGTAGTGACTTGCTCAACTGATATGTCGTCGGGCCGGTTGCGTAGAACTTTTACTTCTAAAGCATCTAGTGCTCTCCCTGCCATCCAATATCTAGCACCGTTATGACCGCCTAGCTGACGGTAGGTAACTCCACACAAAAGTGCGACTAGCAACACACACGTACATACAAAAACGAACAGACGACGATAGTAACCTAAAAATGAAGAAGATCGACTCATAAATTATGACTAATCCGTCTTTTGTCTGATAAGTCCTTCTAGTATGCTTATAAAGACTTGGAAAAAAAATGCATTTCTTGAAAGCCACGCCAATCCGCTAATTTTCCTAAGCTGAATGCTTTTTATAACGGTATATGAATATAAAACGAGCTATATTTGACTCAATATAAGGTCAATCAACTACTTTTTTCCACGATTTTGATTTCCGAGTAAAACTCACCAAAATAAGTAGCTGGGGCGATTTCATCTAACTAAAATTATGTTAACCAAGAATATTCTATTTCCACACTATAATTTTATATATAAAACCGCTCTAACCAAGCGGTAATACTATTGTTAATTTTTGTGTTGGAATACAAGTCCTTTCCGTTTGTTTTGTGGCTGCAGATTAAATTTTAACGAGCTCTTTTCGCAATACTTACCGTGCCTAGAACCCTATACCGTTTTTTTCTGACCACGAAACTTAAATACATCTCGCCTCTGCCCAACTAATTCGTAACCAAGATAAAAACAATCGTTTCAACGTCTGGTAAAAATTACCTCACAGAAGTCTTCCTGAACTTCATAAAAGAAATTACTATATCTTAAAAAATTAAGTCAGTACGTTGCGTAATAATGTTTTCGGAAATTTATAATCAAACCTGCAACTTGTAGGTAACATTGCTCTCAGTTGAAAACCGAATAGTCGCTTCATTAATTATCTCGACTGAAACAGGTTTATCTGAAACGGTAACTTTCAATGGATTACTGGCTCGGACTTGACATGAACGACCCAGATCAGATTTTATCATCGCACACAAGATTTTTCCATTTTTCCAGCTGATATCAACTTCAAACCCACCTCTAGCCCTTAACCCCGAAACTGTACCTTCTTTCCAAACATCTGGTAATGCTGGCAAAAGATGTATTTCACTATTTTGACTTTGCAGAAGCATTTCAGCTATACCTGCACAACCACCGAAATTTCCATCAATTTGAAAAGGTGGGTGATCGTCAAATAAATTGGGAAGTGTTGATTGACGTAATAGTGCCAGAAGGTGTTGGTACGCCGAGTTTCCATCAAGCAACCGTGCATAAAAATTAATAATCCATGCTCTACTCCAGCCAGTGTGTCCGCCACCGTGAAGTAATCTATGTACCAATGTCTTTCTGCAAGCTTCGGCTAAATCAGGAGTGCGAATAGGCGAAATTTGCTCCCCAGGGTGTAAAGCAAATAAATGAGAGATATGACGATGCCCAGGTTCCGGTTCTTCGAACTCTTCTGTCCATTCCATCAGTCGACCATCACTTCCGATGGAATTAGGTGGCAATCGATCTTTCACACTTTTCAACCTTTCACGAAAATCGTCATCAATCCCAAGAATTTGGCTAGCCTGAATACAACTATCAAATGAATCGCGAATGATTTGGTGATCCATAGTTGAACCCATTGTGAGATGCGCAACTTGGCCGTTTCTAGTCAGGAAGCTATTCTCGGGTGAACTAGATGGTCCAGAGACTAAGTATCCAGTTTGAGGATGTTCTGAAAGGTAATCGACGAAGAACAATGCCGCTTGTTTCATGATTGGATAAGCAGTACAAGCCAAAAACTCTTCGTTACCCCCATATAAGTAATGTTCCCATAAATGGCGACAACACCAACCTGCACCCATTGCCCACATACCGTATATTGGATCGCCAATCGCACTAGTAAATAAAAGAGCATCGGTAGTATGATGTGCAACAAAACCCCGACACCCATACATTTTTTTTGCTGTAATTTCTCCTCGTTCTTGTAACCGGTCGATAAAATCAAAAAATGGTTGATGGCATTCAGATAAGTTACAGACCTCCGCTGGCCAATAGTTCATCTGTATATTAATGTTAATATGGTAGTCAGAATTCCACGGAGGGGACAATCCTGGTTCCCATATTCCTTGAAGATTAGCAGGTAAACTACCAGTCCGAGAACTGGATATTAGCAAATAACGACCAAATTGAAAATACAGGGCCAACAAGGTTGGATCGTCAGGCCCAGTTTGAAAAGCTTGTAAGCGTTCGTCTGTCGGAAGATAATCAGTTTCATTAGGATCTGTCTTTATACTTAAATTTACCCTTCTGAACAAACGTTGATGTTCTTTTACATGACGACCCTTTAGTTCTTCAAAGGTTCTTGTACGGGCCAATTCCATTTGCTGTCTAGTAATCAGCATCGGGTCTTTTCCCCAATAACTAGTTGCTGCCGTTATAGTAATAGTGACTTCAGAGGCTCCTGATACCAACACCCCGGCACCATCAGCTGTGATTTGGCCATTATCAATATCAACTGCTAACCGAGCAACATATTTAACACCGACAGCATGTTCCTCTCCGCCCTCTCCAATCGCTTGTCCTGAGATAGTAATGGTTTCACCTTCAATTGAGATGTCAGGATTGTCTGCTCGAGACAAGGTTACGTATGTTGATAAGTCCCCTTGACTTAAGGTCAAATGAACTATAATAGCCTGATCAACGAAACTAGAGAATACTTCTCGCTTGTAATTGACTTGATTTATTTGGTATTCGGTAGTAGCAACAGCAGTATCTAGATCTAGGCTACGTCGGTAGATCGAAGGAACACAAGAATCAGAGTGGGCGTTATCATTTTGAAAATCGAGAGTCAAATCTCCTAGAGTTTGATAAGTATGGATACCTTTTTCAATTCTCAAGCCCATGATTTTTTCTTTAACTAAATGTTCTGCATCCATGTAATTACCGGAAAACAGCAATTTTCTAGCTATTGGTAGATTCTCGAGTGCCACTGGATTTTCGCGCTCAATGGGTTGGCCACTCCACAAACTATCTTCGTTAATTTGGATTTTTTCACAGCCTACTTGACCAAACACCATGGCTCCTAGCCGACCATTACCAATCGGTACAGCTTCAAACCATTCTTTAGCTGGTTTTCGGTACCAAATCTGATTTTTATTACTCATACTACATTCTCTCATTTTTGGGTAACGTGTCCTGTAGTGCCATTAGATTTTGGCAACCACTCATTCTGCCAACGATCCTCAATTTCTTCCCTCCAAGTTTGAGCGAGTTGGGTCAATGCAGCCGTCAGGTCTGGGTATTCGTCTTTCAGATTGTTTCGTTCTTCCATATCAGTTTCCAAGTTAGCTAAGTGAACTTCATTTTCTGCTGATGTCCCTTCGACTAACTGACCTTTCAATACTAACTTCCACTTCCCTCGCCGGACTGCTGTCTGTGCTCCCATCTCCCAAAATATGGCTTCATGTGGAGAAGGCTCCCCATCAGTTAACATTGGCAAAATATTTTTTCCATCTAGTTGATAATCAGACATATTACCACCAGCTGCTGAAACGAAAGTCGGAAATACATCCATGGCTACTCCTGGTTCGCTAATGACCTGAAGCGGTGGGATTCTATCGGGCCAACTCATAATTCCAGGCGAACGTATGCCTCCATCATATAAGCTAAATTTATGACCTTTCAACCGGCCAGCTGATCCGCCATAATAAGGGTCTTGAGTTCCATCTAACCAATTTCGAGTCTCACGAGATGGACCATTATCGCTCTGGAAATAAGTAAAAGTATTGTCTAACAAACCTTGTCGCTCCACTTCGTTAAGAATTTGGCCTACACTGTCGTCTACGGCTGATAACATAGCAGCCATAATTTGCCGATCCCAACTTAATTTTGGAAACCGTTCTACATATTTAGCAGGTGCATGCATTGGGTAATGTGGAGCATTGTAAGGTATATACAGGAAAAAAGGCTTGTTTTGTCTAATAGATTCGCGAATATACTTGACTGCGTATTCCGTGATCAACTCAGTGAAATATTCACCGTCTCGGTAAATCTCAGTTCCATTTTCCCATAAATCATGAAATTGTGATCTTCCATCTCGATTCATCTGCCAGTAAAAGATATGTGAATAAAAATCGATACAACCCGCCATAAAACCGAACCAATCGTCAAAGCTATGGTTTTCTGGCCGAGATCCATCAGCCAACCCAAGATGCCATTTACCTGACATTGCAGTGTAATATCCTAGCTTTTTCAATGCGTAAGCGATAGTAGGTACTTCGGATGGTAAACCAGTGGCTGTTCGGTGACCAGCCAAAATCGATCGTACGCCGGCGTTACCTGGATATCGTCCGGTCAATAAAGCAGCACGTGAAGGAGAGCAAACAGGTGAATTAGAATACCAGTCAGTAAACCGAACACCACTATTTGCCATACGGTCCAAATTCGGTGTGCGAAAATCTGTAGCTCCCATACAAGATAGGTCTCCATAACCCTGATCATCAGTAAGAAAAATAATAAAATTAGGCTGATTCATAAATCTTCTGCTCCTTGTTTTCAAGGATTGTCAACTTTGATATTGATATGGGGTAGTAGTGGAAAGAGATTGTATAATACCCACTGCCTAAAGTCTAGCTTGCGATTTGGATGTATGTCGCACTATTGACAGATAGAATTTCGTATGATAATCTAAATTTTAATCGTGAGTAGTTTTTAACTAACTAAGTCAAGTATTGCTAAGCGAACACCTTTCGGACGGATCTATTCATAAAATCGGCTGTTTGCCTATTCCATCATTGGTGTTAGATTTTTGAACTTGTGCTGGCGTGTGAGTAGAGATTGAGTCTATTCCTGACTAATACAGAGTAAGTAGTAAGCCGTAGGTATAATCCCACCATTGTTGTGGGAACAGCCTGCGGCTTTTTGTTTGCATTCAGTTTCATAAGGAAAATATGGAGATTCTAGATCAACTAAAATTCGATGAGAAAGGCTTAATTACTGCAGTCGTTCAGGATATTAATACTAACCAAGTTCTGATGGTTGCCTACATGAATCGAGAAGCCGTAAAAAAAACAATAGTTGGGAACCTCGCTTGTTTCTGGAGCAGGTCGCGACAAGAATTCTGGATTAAGGGACAGACCTCTGGACATACGCAAACAGTCAAGTCAGTTTCGGTGGATTGCGACGGCGACGCTTTATTGATAAAGGTTGAGCAGAAGGGAGGAGCCTGTCATATGGGATATAATTCCTGTTTCTTCAGAGAAATTTCCATGGCAGGAGAACAAACTAAGATCGTGGGTCAGAAAGTCTTTGAACCTGATCAAGTTTATACTTAAATTTTGTCAATGGATAAAGAAGCCTTATGATCGATTCCAGCCGACATTTTCCAGATTTAGATCAATTTCGACAACTTAGCCGGAATGGAAATTTGATACCTGTCTATAAAACCATTTTAGCGGATTTAGAAACTCCCGTTTCGGCTTTTTATAAAATTCGCTCTGATGGTTACGCTTTTTTACTAGAAAGTGTAGAAGGTGGAGAAAATGTAGCTCGTTATTCCTTTCTCGGGAGTAATCCATCTCTATTATTTGAAAGCAAAGATAACTCGGTTACGATAAGGAATTTTCAAGACAATAGCGTTGATAATTTCGATAGTCAAGACCCTTTTGGAGACCTCGAACGCTTGATGGAAGGCTATAAACCAGTTTTGGTTGAAGGATTACCTCGGTTTCATGGTGGTGCAGTTGGATTTCTTAGTTATGATATAGTTCGTTTTTTTGAAGACTTACCTGATGGTACATTAGATGATCTAAACCTTCCTGATTGCAGTTTTATGATCACGGAAACTTTGCTGATTTTTGATCATGCGAAGCACCAAATCATGGTAGTTGCCAATGCGCATATTGAAGATGATGTATGCTCAGCATATGAACAAGCTGTAGCCCAAATTGATTCTATTATTCACAAACTGAACCAGCCCCTACAATTAGAAGAACAACAAGTATTAAACAGTCATAACAGTATAGTATCCAATTTTGTCAGATCAGACTACGAGTGTGTAATCGAAAAAGCCAAAGAGTACATTGCGGCTGGTGATATTATTCAGGTAGTTCCTTCACAGCGGTTTAGTCGGCCTATAAACGCTGATACATTTTCAGTATATCGAGCCTTACGAGCAGTGAACCCATCTCCCTATATGTACTACTTACAGCTGGGAAATGGATTACAAATTGCGGGGGCTTCTCCAGAGATGATGGTAAGAGTTGAGGATGGGTTAGTAGAGACATGTCCAATTGCTGGAACTAAACCACGAGGGAAAACACCAATTGAAGATGATGCTCTAGCCGATCAGTTAATTTCTGATCCTAAAGAACGTGCTGAGCATGTGATGTTAGTAGATTTAGGACGGAATGACCTAGGTCGAGTCTGTGAATATAAGAGTGTCCAAGTCAATGAAATGATGATAATAGAACGCTATTCGCATGTAATGCACATCGTGTCACGTGTAACTGGAAAATTGCGTTCTGGCAAGACGGCATTCGATGTGATCAGGGCTTGTTTCCCAGCTGGAACCTTGTCTGGTGCACCCAAGATCCGAGCCATGGAAATTATTGATGAAGTTGAACCCACTCGCCGTGGCACTTATGGTGGAGCAGTTGGCTATTTTAGTTTTAGTGGTAATGCGGATACCGCTATAACCATACGCACAATCGTAGTAAAGGATGGAATAGCACACGTACAAGCTGGAGGTGGTATAGTCGCTGATTCAATATCAGATGCGGAATTTGAAGAAACTGTCAATAAGGCTAAAGCCGTTATAAGAGCCATCGAGATTGCACATCAGTAGACGGGAAAACAAACGTTCACTTTCCCATACGAGTTCGACGGAAAGATCGACAGGAAAGACTAATGATATTAATGATTGATAATTACGATTCCTTTACCTACAACTTGGTACAGTATTTTGGTGAACTGGGTGCTGATTTGCAGATTTTCCGAAATGATAAGATTACGATTCCTGAAATCGAAGCACTTCAGCCGGAAAAACTCGTCATTTCTCCTGGTCCTTGTAGTCCAAATGAAGCTGGTATTTCTTGTCAAGTCATCGAATATTTTTGTGATCAATTACCACTTTTAGGAGTTTGTCTGGGGCATCAGTGTATAGGTCAGGTGTTCGGTGGACAAATCGTTCGTGCAGATAAGCTAATGCATGGAAAAACATCGATGATTCAGCATAAAAACCAAGGAATTTTCAATAATTTGCCGAATCCATTTGAGGCTACTCGATACCATTCATTAATACTTAATCCTTTGTCGAAGCCTGATTGTTTGACTATTACAGCTTGGACTGAAGACAACGAAATCATGGGTATTCAACATACGGATCTACCTGTTTTCGGAGTGCAATTTCATCCAGAATCAATTTTAACAAAAGAAGGGAAAAAATTACTGAGTAATTTCCTGAATTTCCCAGATTAATAACTATGGAACGATGACTTTCAATCGCTTAGATAATATCTGAATATGTTTCGGTGTGTCACCCATATATTCACCGTCAGCGTATATTTTCATCGGTGGATCAGTCGAAATTGATAAGTTAGTAGTTCGAAAAATATTGACAGCCCGATGGTTCTGGTGTCCGCCCCAAAAAAGTTTTGCCAACATAAATAAAACGGTCCAATTTGACACTGGTTTAATAATACAAACGTCAAGTTGTCCATCGTCTAGCACAGCATTGGGTAAGATGCGCATTCCTCCACCATAACTAGTTGTAATACCTGTAGAGCAAATTAAGATTGGTCCCTGGTAAATGCCAAAATCACCCTTAATAATAGCTGTCGGTGGTTGAAAAATAGGTAGTGTAGTAACTGCAGTCACCACATATGCAAGACTTCCCCAGAAATGGGAAGAAACCTTGTCTTCTGTAACTCGTCGCCCAACTTCTGCATCGAAACCGCAAGTAAAAATGGTGCTAAAATACTTTTTGGATGATTGACTGTTTTCAGTCGTTAAGCTACAAACCTCGCCTACATCAATATATTTGGCTTGCCCCGACAACAGAATGTTGACGGCACGTGTTGGTTGACTGGGTATGTTAAGTTCTCTTGCTAAGTCATTACCTTTTCCACTAGGTAGAATACCTAGGGTCGAATCTTTTTCGGACTGACAAATAGCATTAAGTACCTCGTGTATTGTACCATCACCACCACAAGCTACGATGAAACTATAACCTTCCTCTAGAGCAATTTCGGCTAGTCGATAAGCATCACCTTTTGATTGAGTAAAATATAACTTACCTTTTGGCTGGTATCTTAGCAATTTCTGATAGGCCATCGTTGCTATTTTGACTGATCTTCGGCGACCCGAGACAGGATTGGCAATAATAGCGAAATCAGGTATATCGACTAACATAGGAATCAGAACGTAAAGAGTAACTTAGGAAGAATGAATAGGAATCATATTATTTGGTTTAAAACCTGGAAAAGAAATGATATTGGCAAGCAGATCAAGACCATAGTGTCCTAGATCTGGAGGAATGTAGACTACACTACCGGGATCAAGTGACATATCTTGGTAATAGCTAGGATCATCTAATTTAGGGTAAATTCTTAAGTTTCCAGATCTGTTTTGGGGCTTTACCCAACCCTCGGTAGCTAAAGTTTGAGTAGCGTCCATAATCAAATAAATCTGGGTTTCGGCTGAACCGCCTCCAACTGGACTTGAAGGATGGTAATGGGCGAAGTTACTTTGGGGCGTTAAATAAACTACGTGATTATTTATACTGTTTACACCATCTGGCTCATCTTCGTTTTCTGTGTGAGGATACCATGTTAGAGGTAGACGGCGAAAATGATTACTCTCTGAAGACGTACTATTATTTCTCAAATACGATAGTCTCCGAGTGGCAGTAGTATGAGTCATAAATAGCTGCGTATTTTCGATCCAAAAATAATCAAACTCACCTCTAACAATGATTGGTTCATCATCGGTAATGGTTAATTGGTCTCCAACGCCAAATGGCTCAAATCCAGCGACTTTTTTGGTTGACCATCCGAGTTGAGAATAGTTAACTTGCAAAATTTCAAAAGCTCTACGAACTTTGGGTCGAGTTGACCACTCGCGCAACGGCAGCCCAATCTCCATCATTTGACGAACTGGATAAGAAATATCTCCAACCAAAACATTTCCACTCAATCGAGTTAATAGAGAATCAACAGCGGGTCGGATTTTGTCGTGTATAGTATCCAAATTTTCGGATAATGTTTGTAGGATGGGTTGATTTTCGCTGTCGCAAATATCTGGTTCATAAAATGGAGGTAAAGGTTGGCCATCACCTTCCTGCGTACGGTAGCTAATATCCAGGAAAATTTCCCCTTGCCCGGACACGATAAATAAATGTCTTACACCATTATACTGACTTGTGATTTGTTCTCCATTTCCCGATAAAGATGCTGAAAAGTGATCATGGCCAACTTTCAGATTATGATAGTCTGTTTGACAACGATCTATAATGGGAATTAGTGTTTGTAGCTTGTGGATATGACCAACTATTGGCTGTTCCATCCGAGTTATTCCTTTTTAATTTTTGTTACTTAAACCCGCCGGATTTTTCAAGTTTTTTGGGTATAAGCTGCAGTCGAAGCATGTCTGCTTGCTGCTGTGCGTAGGCGGCAACTACACTATCACTATATTCGTCTGCTAATTGAGTATATAGCTCAAAAGCGTTATGGTTATTGTTAAGATCGAACTGGTATATGTCAGCGACTCGCGCCTGAGCTTCGATTGACAATCCACTTTCTGATTCTATAATCTGGCGGTAGGTTTGAATGGCGCTTT
Source organism: Candidatus Poribacteria bacterium (assembly GCA_036339735.1). Lineage (GTDB taxonomy): Bacteria > Poribacteria > WGA-4E > WGA-4E > UBA9662 > TMED15. Next base: position 93,133 of record JAYZAL010000079.1, on the reverse strand, counting down.
TATACTTCCTCTGATAGAGATACAGATCACCTAACATCCACAATAAGTCATCAAAAATTAGAGATTGTGGATGTTTTTGAATTGCCAATTGAAGATGTTTTACGGCTTTTTCTATCTGACCCTGCCGTTTTAAATATTCACCTTCAATATATACGATTAAAGACTTTTGGTCTGAAGATGAACTGGTGTTGATGCGGATCAACCAAGCTAAAGCTAGGTTCGTATAGTCGGTTAAGAGTTGAGCCACACGCTGATAATTTTCTTGAGCCTGTTCAAAATTGTATTCAAATAGGTAGCTATCTGCAACTAACTTAATTGCTCTTGCTTGATATATCGAATTTTTGTTGTCTGCAATTGGTTGCAAAATGCTTCGAGCTGCAACCGGTCGATCAGATAATAGAAAGGTTTCGGCTAATCCAAGATTAACCTGAGTCTGATAACGGCTAAGCAAAGGCTTCCGACTCAATTCTTTGTATAGTCTCTCGGCTTCTAAAAATCGGTAGGCGTCATGAAGTAATAGTTCTGCGATTTTTAGCTGAACTGGGGTGTCTTTGTTCTCGATACGCTGCAATACTGTCAAGGAAAGCTCCCATTCATTAGATTCCTGATACCGATTAGCTAATCTGAGTTGACTTTGGCGTTTTATTAAGCTATCAGGATAAAAATCAATCAACGCCTGATAAAATTGATCGGCGGAAACACTTTCGTTCCTATCTAAAATTTGTGCGTATTTTTTCAAAAGCTCTCCCTTATCAGCAGGATACTGCTGACCGAACATCTGAAAATAAATCAGAGATTGATCGAAATTTTTAGCGTAAAAGTGAATTTCAGCAATAGTAAGTAATTGTTTCGCCGATCTTACGGCATTTAACTCTAATTTTGCAACGACCTCACGTAGTAGCTGGTATTGACGATTTCCTTCATAAATGTTATTTAATTCTTGTAGTATGATATCGCGATTATTGAAACTGTAATCCACCATCAATAGAGCTTGCAAAAGGACATCAACCATTTGATCTATTTGTCCCTTGATTTTGTGTACACCGGCCAATTCAGCATAGAGATAAGAACTCGTTGGGTTCAATTTCAGAGCAGATTGGTAAGCTAAAATCGCTTGATCATAGAGCTGGTTAGAAACATAAATGTCAGCCATTTGTTGATAACGGTAATACTGATTGGGGTTTGAAGATACAATCCGAGACCATATACGTAAGGCTTGTTGTTGATCTCCTATTTCGGCATACATTTCACCCATTTTTTTTAATAAATTTGTATCGGTTGGAGATTTATCTAATGCAGATTCATAGAATTTTAGTGCTAAATCTGATCGACCTTGAGATTTATAAAGATCAGCGATCAACTCAGATAATTCAGTTTGGTTTGGAACAGACAGTTTTGGACTAGCTAATAGATTTGTCAGTAATTTTTCCGCGGATTCAAATTCTTTCATCTGAATCCAAATCTGAACCAAACTCTGTAAACCACTACTACGATAAGGCGACTCTGGATAATCGACTAAGAATTTTTGGTATGCGTGAACCGCTTTTTTATCTTGATTAGCATAATGCCAATACTGGCCTGCCAAATAACTCGCGATAGCTCCGCTACGTGTCTGTGGATAACGCTCTGCAATTTTTTGGCAAGCGCCAGCAGCCAAGTCATATTGGTATCGTGAAACGAATAAATTTCCAATTTGATAAACAGATTGAGTTGCGTATGAACTTGTTGGATCGCGACCAATGATTTTGCTGAAGTTTTGCAATGCCTGATTATCTTTTCCTAATTCGGTATAACAACGGCCAATGTTGAATTGGACCTCATCCAAATCTCGATCATCCAACCCTTGGTGTCCATCAAAAACTACCGAATACATCTCCAGAGCTAATTGGTAATCTTTTTCGTAAAAATAGTCACGAGCTTTTTGTAGTTGTTGTTCAACACTCAAATGGGTGTCTAATAGTCTATCTTGCTCCGCCCAAAGAACAACATGATGAGCCAATAAAACATGGATCAAATGAACGATCAAGGTTTTTGAATTAATGAAATTACTGTACAACCGATTCAACAAATCCATAGACCTCAATTTCATTGATTTTTGCTAGAGCCTTGGTATGTCCACTAAACATCGAAACGCCTTGGATTTTTCGTACATTTTGCCTTCGTAGAGCATCATCGTCCGAAGTTTTATTGACTCGAATTTTTAAACCAGCACTATAGATTGGTACATTCAGAATTAAATTGTAGGGACGTTTTGTTATATTTTTTACTTCTTGTGTATGCTTCCAATTACCGTTGCTTTCTAGAATAAATAGATCAAATGATTGAAGATTCTGAGAATGGATAATTATTTTTTTAATTGACTTTGGTTTTGGTAACATAACTATTCCTTCTGAAGGAACCATGAAACCACGTACTGTCTGCTTAGAAGTCGACTCAATGTACTTCGTTTCGCCGATTGTTTCTAAATTTCCATCAATCATAGCTGGGTCGTTAGATGTCGTTCCACTCGTTAAAACATAATTATCACTCCATTGCTGACTCGTAGAAAGAATTTTCAGTACTTGGCAGCCAGTTAGAGAAAACCAAAGAAGGACAGGAAAAAAAAGGGCAAGACTAACTGAAAGAAATTTACCTGTCATCCGGTGGATGACAGGTAAATTTCTTCTTTTGGTTCTCAAATTGGACATCAAATTTTTTACCTCCTTAGGGTTTTATTAGCTGATCTGACAGCATCAAGAATTTCATCTTTGGACAACCTTCTAATTTTGAATTTAAGGCTTTCAAAATAAGGTACTAAATCTTCACCAGCTGCTTGGCTCAGGTAATAAACCAAAAAACTAGTTGTCATCTGTCCGGGTAAACGTTGGTACAGCTTGTCAGCTTCCATCAGACTAAAGAATTTTGGATAAAAATCGTCCCCAAAACGATCCTTTAATTCCGCAACAACTGTATAACAGTAATTATACCTCCATTCAGTAAGTGCGTCTGCTCCAGCATCCAAGTCCCCACCCCATTCTTGAGCCGCATTCAGACCGTCTAGTGTTAACTTCATTTTGTTGATTTCTACTTTCCGATGATCTCTTCCTTTAGCATATTCAACCTCCACCCAAACAGCAATCCCCTCAGCAAACCAGGCAGGCAAGAGATAAATTTGTGTGAAAGCGTGAGTTAGTTCATGAGCTCTTACTGGCAGTTGCGCGAACATATTCATAGGGAAATTCATTTCAATTCCACGAATGATTTTCACAACTTCTCCATTTGATTGAAGGCGATTTTGAGAATGGACGGTCGTTGTTGCCATTAACTTAGTTCCCCTATAGATTTCATGGAGAACAACATGAATTTTGTGTTCTGGCTCAAAACCAAAAATTTGATATATGAACTGATACAAACTTTCCATGAAGATCAAATAGCCATGCCCAGACTGCTGACGCTCTGAAACAGTATCATATTCAGTATGTTGTTGCAGATCCTCACTAAACGATAAACTGTAATGGGTACTATCGATTTTTAGCCCATCTCCGGAAACGTTTACGTTTGTATCACTTGGTTTCTCGAGAGTGACATACTGATCCTTCATGCGAGCATGGGCATCCTGTTGACGCTTCAAATTTGCTTTTTGTAATTCCTGTAGACTATTACAACTCATCAGAAAAATTAGCCAAGTACCTATTAGTACACGAAAGATCATCATTCGAGTACACCATCTTCTTGATTTTTTTTTAATCCACATCGGAATTCCCTCTCCCAATTTGCTTTTAATAAAAGTTTAGAGCGCATAATCTCTCGTTTCAATTACACTTTACAGTAAGCAAAATATTTACTTTGCTAGGTGCAGGAAATTTAAAGGTGATTTTTGATTAATCGATTCCAATGTAAACATAAGAGCTGAGCACATAAGTTGACAATAAACAGATCGAATAATTTAGCGGGTTTCAATAACTTCATAAGGAAGAGGTTCACCCTTTAGTCCAGCCAAAATATTATCAGCAGCCATATTTGCCATTTTCATTCTTGTTTGGTGAGTCGCACTACCTAAGTGAGGGCAAATAATCAAATTATCAAGTGTTAAAAGAAGATGATCAGGATTGATTGGCTCAGGCTCAGTGACATCGAGTGCAGCACCCGCAATTTGTCCATCTTTGAGAGCCCGATAAAGAGCTTGGCTGTCTACTATCGGACCACGGGCAATGTTCACGAGGATTGCGTTTGACTTCATTAATCCTAACTCTCTCTCACCAATCAAGTGGTAAGTTTCACTACTCATCGGTGGATGTAAAGTAACAAAGTCTGACATTTTTAACAATTCGTCGAGTTCTACATGTTCAATTCCGAGATCAGCTTCCCAATCTAGTCGGCGGGTTCGCTTGTTGTATAGTACCCGCATGTCAAAACCCAATGCGCGTTTAGCTACGGAGTAACCAATACGTCCCATGCCAACGATACCAATAGTGGAATGGTGGACTTCTTGCCCCCATAGTATATTTGGATCGTAATAACTCCACTCCTCATTTTGTACAAAGGTATTACCACGAATGACATTACGAGCTGCACTGAGTAAGAGTGCAAAAGTCATGTCTGCCGTCGTGTCGCTTAGAACATCAGGTGTATTTCCAACCGAAATCTTTCGTTTTTTAGCTTCTATTGCATCAATGTGGTCATAACCAACACCGACAGCAGTAATGACTTTTAAATTCGGGGCACGATCCATCATGTCAGCAGTTACAGATTCATGCCCATAAGTCATCAATCCGTCGAGGTTGAAAATTTTTTCTCCTATAGGCGGCAAAGTTTGGCTAGTCGGCCACATATCAACTTCACATACTTCGGCTAGCCGATTAACAACAGTGTCTGGAATCGGCCGAGAAATGAAAATTTTAGGCTTCAAATTCAACTCTCCTAGCTTAAATTCTTACACGCTACGTGTAGAAATAAACCCTAATATTAGGTATATAAATTATTTGCTCTAGTTACATAAAATATCTAAGATTCTATGTCAAAAACTTTTAGCATGAGACCAAAATCAATGGTTTACTACTGGTGGTCTAAGCTTTACAAAACCGGTGGCTTGTTGGAAGGCATATGCAAATTGTAACAAACCGAAATCATTTTGATGACGGCCAACAATCTGAACGCCAACAGGCAATCCATCCTCAGTGAAGCCACAAGGTACCGAGATTGCAGGCAACCCCGTCACCGTTATATAATAACAAGACTTCATCCAGTCAATGTATGTTTTCATAGGCTCACCATTAATTTCGATTGGGCTTCGGATTTGAATATCGAATGGAGGAAGTTGGCTAACTGGCAAGATCATAAAATCGAACTGCTGCATAAAGACCCTTACCCTATGGTAAAGTTCCGTCCGCTTAATTTCAGCTTCAGCTAAATCAGTTGCTGATAGTCGTTGACCTTGTTCGATATTCCAAATTATCGTCTCCTTCATCTGGTCGCGATGGTTTTTCAATAATGGACCTAGATCAAGGGAAAACTTCCAAGCTCGCCAAGTTTTAAAAATCAAGTCAGCATCGGAAAAGTCTGGACAAGCATTAACAACATTCTCACTTAGATCCTCGAATATTGACCGATTTGATTCTAAAACAGACTTAACTCTGGGATCAACTGGTAATTCTCCCAAGTCTCCTAGCCAAGCGATCTGACTTTTACGGAAATCCCGTTCTATCGGTTGCTGAAAGATATCAGCTGATTCAGAAATGGAGATGGGTGATCGATAATCCGGGCCGGAAATAGCAGACATAATTAACGCAACATCTTCTACGGTTCGAGCCATAGGCCCAACAACCGAAATTGGGAACCAAGCTGTTGAGGATGGCCAAGAAGGAATACGTCCTGGTGATGGCCTTAACCCTACTACATTGCAGTAGCTAGCCGGGTTACGCAAAGAGCCTCCCATATCACTACCATCAGCAATTGGTTGCATTCCACAAGCCAACGCTACGGCAGATCCGCCGCTACTACCACCACAAGTTTTTGTAAGATCGTAAGGGTTTAGTGTCTCTCCAAAGATTTCATTGTATGTTTGAGACCCTGCACCAAACTCAGGCAAGTTAGTTTTTCCCAGTGTAATAACACCTGCTTTCTTGAGTCGTTCAATTATAAGAGAGTCGTGATCTGGAATGTCATGACGAAAAATTTCCGATCCTTGAGTCGTTCGAATACCCAGCGTTGCAAACGAATCTTTATGGGCAATGGGCAAACCAGATAAACGACCGACAGGTTTTCCCTTTGCCAAAAGTTGATCTACTTTTTTTGCCCTGCTAAGTGCTTGTTCTGGCAAAAAAGTGACGACAGCATTAACTAGTGGATTAAGCGTTTCAATTTGTGCAATGTGAGCTTGCACTACCTCATACACACTGACTGACCTACTACGGATCAGTTCAATCAACTCAGTAGCTGTAGCAAAGCAGAGATCTGACATATAGAATCTTTATTCAACAATTAACTCAGGCCGATTTTCTAGCATCCACTCAGTGTGGTAAACGATTGCATTTCCATTTTCATCGACAATAGTCTCACCTTTCATATCTACTTTGTGATATGTATGTGCTCCAAAATAATCGCGTTGAGCCTGAATCAGATTAGCTGATAGTCTATCACTCCGATAACTATCGTAGTAGGCTAGGGCCGAACTGAAGGCCGGCGTTGGTACACCTAACCCAACAGCGGTCGAAATCACGTGTCGCCAATTTTTTTGTGTCGACTCAATCACGTTACGGAAGTAATCATCTATCAGAAGATTGGAGAGCTGAGGGTTTCTTTCAAATGCTTCTGCAATTCGGTGAAGAAATTTGGCTCGTATAATGCAGCCACCTCGCCAGCCTAAGCTGATTTGCCCTAGGTTCAATGTCCAACCATGTTCCAATGCGGCTTCTTTCATTAAAGAAAATCCTTGGGCATAAGAGCATATTTTAGCTGCGTATAAAGCATCTCGGATAGCAGTAACAAATTCAACTTTATCTCCTTGAAATGTCTCTGTTGGACCAGATAGAATCTTGGAGGCTTCTTTTCGTTCAGATTTAACGGCAGAAATACAACGGGCAAAAACCGCTTCCACGATTGTTGGTACAGAAACACCCAAATCTAGTGAGGAGATGCCGGTCCATTTCCCAGTTCCTTTTTGGCCTGCTTGATCTAGGATAGCGTCAACTAATGGTCTTCCATCGTCTTCTTTTTGGGTGAAAATATCGGCCGTTATTTCAATCAGGTAAGAACCCAATTCCCCATTATTCCACTCGTCGAAGACTTGGTGCAGTTCGTCAGCATTCATTTTCAACACATTTGACATTAGAGTATAAGCTTCACAAATTAACTGCATATCGCCGTACTCAATGCCATTATGAACCATTTTGACGTAATGACCGGCACCACCATCACCGATATAAGAACAACAAGGGATCCCATCAACCTGAGCGGATATTTTTGTAAAGATAGGCTCAACCATTTGGTAAGCTGACACCGTACCACCAGGCATCATGGCTGGACCTTTCAAGGCCCCTTCTTCCCCGCCAGAAACACCAGTACCAATAAAACCAAACCCTTTTTTATTCAAAAATTTGGTGCGGCGTTCAGTATCAAGAAAATTGGAATTTCCACCATCGATGATTAGATCTCCTGGTTCTAAGTGCGGTATCAATAAGTCAATAAACTGATCAACAGCCTCTCCCGCTTTAACCATTAACATGATTCGGCGAGGTTTTTGTAGTACATCAATGAACTCTTCAACTGAATGCGTACCAATCAGATTTTTACCAGCGGCTCTACCGTTAATAAAATCATCCACTTTAGAAATAGTTCGGTTAAAAACAGCAATGCTGAAGCCTTTACTTTCTATATTCAAGGCTAGATTCTCACCCATCACAGCTAAGCCGATCAATCCTATTTCAACCTTCTGCTTATGCAAGTCATTCACGTTGGTACCCTCCAGATAGTTGGTTCAATTCTTGATGAATAAATTAGTGGTTGGTTTGGAAAAATATTTAGAACTGGTTACTTCGTGCTATACTTATCATGCCATCAGTATCCTATACCATCCAAATAACATCGGAATTATATCAAATAGAGTCTAAGTTTTCATGATCTTTAGTTTTTCAGTATAAGCTATAAACAAAGTTTTTAATAAAGGTTCCTAATATGAGCAATCAAAAAATCCGTGTTGGTATCGTTGGTGCGGGTCAAAATACGACGTCCAAACATATCCCTGGGCTCCAGGCCATCGAAAATGTGGAAATCAATAGTGTTTGTAATCGAAGTCAGCAATCGTCTGAAAGGGTAGCTGCTGAATTTGGAATCCCCACAATCTATGAAAATTGGAAGGACTTAATTCAAGCAGATGATACTGATGCTATCGTCATTGGTACATGGCCTTATATGCATTGTCAGTTGACAGTTGCTTCGCTCGAAGCAGGTAAACATGTAATGTGTGAAGCTCGAATGGCAATGGATGTACAACAGGCTCGCCAAATGTATCAGGTCTCTCAAAAATATCCCGAATTGATAGCGCAAATCGTTCCCTCCCCAATGACACTTGCTGTTGATCGTAGTATTCAACATCTCATTTGTGACGGATACTTGGGTGATGTACTAGCAATTGAAGTAAGAGCTGGGAATAATTTCATAGATCCAAATGGAGTCTTTCATTGGCGAGACAACGTTGATTTGAGTGGCTTGAATATTATGAGTATGGGCATTTGGTATGAAGCTGTCATGCGTTGGGTTGGAACTGCTAAACGGATATCGGCAATGGGAAAAACGTTTGTCAAAAACCGAATTGACGAACATGGTATTCGTCAAGCTGTTCATGTTCCTGATCACATTGATGTTTTAGCCGATATGGCTTGCGGAGCTCAACTCCATATGCAAATTTCGAGTGTCGCTGGACTCTCTGGAGTAGCAGAGGTTTTCCTTTTTGGTTCAGATGCAACACTCCGTTTTTCAGCGGGAAAACTATACGGTGGGACCAGAGACGATTCCTCTTTGAATGAAATTTCCATTTCTGAGGATAAAATTGGCTACTGGAGAGTTGAAGAAGAATTTATCAATGCAATTCGGGGAATAGAAACAATTAGTCACAGTACATTCGACACTGGTGTTAAGTATATGGAATTTACAGAGGCTGTTTCTAGAAGCCTTCAATCAGGAAGAGTTGTGGCCTTACCAATATTGTAGCCTTGGTAATCAATATGGGATACAAATCAATGGAAACTCAAGTCAATCAATCGCTAATTCGTATTATACAAGGAAACATTACAAAGCAAAACACGATGGCAATTGTGAATGCTGCTAACAGTCAACTGATTGGTGGAGCCGGTGTAGATGGTGCAATTCGTAATGCCGGAGGGCCAACTATTACTGAGGAATGCGATCAGATTCGGCGTGAACGAGGTGGTTGTCCAACTGGCCAAGCAGTAATTACCTCTGGTGGCAGTCTTGAAGCTGCGTATGTGATTCATACCGCGGGGCCGGTCTGGAAAGGTGGTAGTGCAAACGAATCTAAACTACTGGCTAATTGCTATCGATCGTGTTTGGAATTAGCAGTTACGCATGAAATCTCCAGCCTCTCTTTTCCTTCTATTAGCACTGGAATCTATGGTTATCCTCTTGAAAAAGCCGCTACAATCGCATTGAGCAGTGTGAATGAATTTCTGCGACAAAGTAACACGCTTAAAGAAATTAGATTTATTCTGTTTGGATCAATCGATTATTCTATTTACCAACAGATAGCCTCTGGAATATTACAATGAAAAAAAATCGGAAACATTACCTGTTTAATTGGTTATTCCCATTTATAATTTTTCACTTATCGACGATGGTTAACTCCAGTATCTTATTTGTATCTGATAGAGATTGGAATTCGGAAATTTATATCATGGACGTGACTGGAAATAATCTTCGTAATTTGACCAATAGTCCAAAAGCCGATAATAAGCCATCTTGGTCGCCAGATAGGCAGCAGATCGTCTTTCAAAGAAGTTCGAATGCTAACGCTGGCAAAAACAAAGGGAAAAATGGGAAAACTGATATATATATAATGGATAAAGAGGGTGAAAAACTGCGCCAGTTAACAGATCATCCTAGTAATAACTATGATCCGGCATGGTCGCCAGACGGTCAAAAAATAGCCTTTGTCTCTAATCGAGGTGGACATAAACAAGTTGCAATTTACGTTATCGATGCTAGTGGCAACAATTTACGCCAAATCACCAAAGGTGTTGAACTCGTTTCAATAACTTCGCCTAACTGGTCACCTGATGGACGGCAAGTTGTTTTTGTCTCATGGGTTATCAATAAGGGGAAAAAAGCCAAGAGTTCTGGAATTTTTACGATAGACACGAATGGTAAAAATATACGTGAGGTTACAAAAAAAGCAAAACTTCAATCCGTAAAAACACCCCGTTGGTCACCAGACGGGAAACAGATTGTTTTTTCCGCTGTTAGAGGAGACAAGAAGGGAGATGAAATCTATATTGTTGACATCAATGGAAACAATTTGCAACAATTGACTGAAAGTGGATGGGATAATAATCATCCGACCTGGTCGCCAAATGGCAGAGAAATCATCTTCAGCTCTAATCGTAGTGGAAACTACGAAATCTATATTATGGATAATCATGGTAAAAACATTCGCAACCTGACGAATCATCCGGCCCCCGACTATCAACCTGCTTATTTTGTTGCCTCCTTGTTGTCAGTCAAACAGGTGAAAAAATCAAAAGCAACTAGCTGGGCAAAAATCAAATAATGTAGCTCGCCGGCCCCCGCACTCATTCAGTATGTAGTAGCTTACTAAGTTGGAAGATTGAAACTAGCGGAGAAATGACGCTTTAATAAACACTAGTTTATAAGGAGGGTGTGGTGAAATGCCGAAGAGGGGACTCGAACCCCTACGAGCATAGCGCTCACTAGATCCTGAATCTAGCCTGTCTACCAGTTTCAGCACTTCGGCCCGAAGACCTAATTTTACCAACCTTCCAGTCTTATTGGCAAGCCAAATAAAGTTTATGCTTAAGGACACTTTCCTTGACGCTTGTCCGGTTGCATGCTACATTCAAACGGTTAGCTGTACAAATTAGATGGAGTAAATCAAAGGATAAAAAATGGAACTTTCGACACTACTAACTGTCCTTGATTCCGTAACAACTATTCCGGTAATACCCTTTCGTGGTAACGAGATTGACTACGATGGGCACCGAAAAAATGTTGCATACTTAATGGAAAATAACTACCTTAGCCAGAACCGACCCCGTATAATCGCGATTGGTGGTACTAGCCTGCTACACCATATTGGTCCGGTTGATCAAGTAAATCTAGTCGATGTCACAGGCCAGCAAATGGGAAAAAATGGGGTTCTGATTTCAGGTATCGTCCCCAACCCAATTTCACAAGCTGAGGAACTAATTTCACAACAATCAAAACTGAGTCGAGTTCCTGATGCTTACTTGCTAATGCCCTTGTTTGGAATAAATAATCCAGAGGGTGTTTATCATCAGTATAAACAGTTTACTAAACACTGCGGTGAAAAGTATGGTGCTCGCTTCATTTACTATTTCCGGCAGCCACGTGATCGAGATGTAGTTATCCGCTTGGTGAATGAGTCCCCACATTGCATTGGTGTAAAAGTTGGTACAGACGAGGGAGACATAGAATCTTTAGTCACTGGAATAGGTGATAATGGGTTGGTTATCTGGGGCATCGGGGATCGGTGCACCAAAGCTAATCGTCTTGGGACTACAGGACACACATCTGGTATAGCTGTAATTTTTGCGCGCGCATCGGATGAAATCAACAACGCTCAAAGAATTGGTGATCTAGAAACCTCTCAGGAAATCGAGGATAAAATTGCTGATCTGGAAGAAATCCGCTTCCGTAATGGTAGGGTCTATAATTACTCCGCAGTAGTTGAAGCCATGATTTTGAGTGGATTTACCGATATCGATGGTGGTAACGGTGGTCCATTTAACCCTCGTGTTTCTCAAGAGATCGTAGAAGAAATACGAGCAGCGATTGACCACCTGCGACCTTATCACTAAACAATTCGCTGATTGATTGGAGAACGAATGCTAGGAATATTGCCGACTTTACTTACTTATACTGCTGACTGTTCACTAGAAAAACAAGTCAACAATCATGATAGCAAAACCAATATTATTTTTATTTTAGCTGATGATATGGGTTATGGAGATCCTGGTTGTTACAACGATCATTCAAAAATTCCGACACCTAATATGGATAAATTGGCTAACGAAGGGATGCGGTTTACTGACGCGCACTCACCTTCTGCTGTTTGTACACCAACACGATACGGTGTCCTAACAGGTCGTTATGCTTGGCGCTCCCGAATGAAAAATGGTGTTCTGAATGGATATTCTCGTAGTTTAATCGAGGATGGTCGGCCAACAGTAGCTTCTTTGCTTAAAGAGCAAGGATACCAAACTGGTTGTATTGGTAAATGGCATCTCGGTTTTCAACCTTATGACTCAACTGTTGAGAAGGTCGATCCTGTTGACTACGATCAGCCATTAATTCCTGGTCCTAATCAATATGGATTTGACTATTTTTGGGGTATTCCAGCTTCACTCGATATGCCCCCTTACATATACGTTGAAAATGGGAAGCCAGTCGAATTACCCACTGATCAAGTTGAAGATAGTGGTCATCGAAGACAAAACGGTGGTGGGTTCTGGCGGGGTGGTCCAATTGCACCTAATTTTCGTCACATTGATGTTTTGCCTGATCTGACAAAACAAGCTGTTAGGTATGTTGAACAAGCAACACGGCGAGATCAACCGTTTTTCCTCTATTTCCCACTAACTGCCCCACATACACCTTGGATGCCAATTCCCGAATTTGAAGGCAAAAGCGATGCCGGCTACTATGGTGATTTTACCATGCAAGTTGACTGGTCAATTGGTCAATTAATGGCAACTCTCGAATCGGCCGGTGTTGAAAATGAAACTTTGATTATAGTAACTAGTGATAATGGTTCACATTGGTATCAAAACGATATCGAAAAATTTGGTCACCATTCCAATTATCACTGGCGCGGTCAAAAAGCTGACATTTGGGAAGGAGGTCATCGAGTACCATTTATTGCTCGTTGGCCGGAAAAAATTGAAGCCAATACAATTTCTGACCAGACAATTTGCCTAACGGACTTATTTAATACCGTAGCGGATATTACGGCTTCGCCTCTTTCTGCAGAAGATAGTTTCAGTATACTACCAGCTTTGAAAAATCCAAATTTCACAGGTTCTATTCGTTCAAGCATAGTTAATCATTCGGCCAGTGGTACCTTTGCCATTCGAAGAGAAAACTGGAAACTCATAGAGGGATTGGGCTCTGGCGGATTTAGTAGTCCACGAAGTGAAGAAACAAAACCTAACGGCCCCAAAGGTCAACTGTATAATTTAGCCCAAGACCCAGGGGAATTAACCAACCAGTACCTAGATCAACCCAAGATCGTTCAAGAATTACTAGAGTTATTAGAAACCCAAAAGACGCAAGGCTTTACGTAAAAACAGAATAGAGGTACATATAATGAGAATTTCTGTTTGGGATCGCGGATTAGACGATAATTACTTAAAACTGATTACTCAACTTGGCGCTGATGCGATAGATTTTGGTACCGATAGCAGCTTTCCCGGTGTTCAAGAACAAGGTTATCCTGATTTAGATGAACTATTAAAAATTAAGAAAAAGATTCACTCTTGGGGGTTGGAAATTAATCGGGTTACTTTACCGAATATCAGTGAAAAATTCATGAGTGGTCAAGATGATAGCGAAATCGAATTAGAAAATACTACAAAGGCTTTGCATGTCTTTGCCGAGGCAGGTTGTCCACTGGTTCGGCAACGTTTCGCAGGTGACACCTTCCCACAGTTGATGACACGTTATCAGTCAAGACACCGAGGTGGTTATAAATCCCGTGGAGAGAGTAGATACTTAACGAAGGGAAAGCCTCAAACTCCAGCATTACAGGATTTAGAGTTGTGGTGGGAACGTTTTTGTTTAGTATATCAAGCGCTAGTCCCAATTGCTGAGGATGCGGGAATTAAATTAGCAATCCATCCCAGTGATGTTCCAAATCCTGATACCCCACTTGGAGGAATCGGTTTTCACCGGGTAATTGACTTTTTCCCCAGTAGAAGTGTGGGCTACCTTTATTGCTGCGGAACCCGGTCTGAAGCTGGTGGTTCAGCTATAGTTATAGATGAAATCAATAACTATGGTCGGAAAGGTAAAATTTTCATGGTTCACTTGCGTAACGTACGAGGCAGCTTAGCCACTGCAGGCGGATTTGAAGAGGTCTTACTAGACGACGGAGATATGAATCTTTTCAAAATTTTGCGACATCTGGACAAAGTTAGATTTGATGGTTGTATTAATGCTGATCATATTCCAACACTTGAGGGCGATAGAGGAAATTTGAGTCATGGTTTATCTTACTCTATCGGTTACATTAAAGCCCTTTTTGCAGCATTAGCGGAATGAATCAAATCAGGAGAAAGGACAATGCTAACCCCAGAGCAAGTCAAATTCTATCGTCAGCAAGGTTATCTAGCGGTTGAAAATGTGATACCCAAAAAATTGCTGGTTGATTTGTGTCGAGTAACTGACGAATTTGTGGACAAATCCCGTTCAGTCGAAACCCACACAGATGTTTTTGACCTAGAACCTAACCATACAGCTGAAGAACCCCACGTTCGTCGTATCAAAAGTCCGGCTAATCACCATTCAGTTTACGACCAAGCCATGCGACACCCTAATATTCTTAATTTGGTTAGTCAATTAATTGGTAGTGGGATCCGACAAAATGGGCATAAGCTGAATATGAAAAACCCAAGATCTGGCAGTCCTGTACAATGGCATCAGGACTGGGCTTTTTATCCACATACTAATGATGACCTTCTAGCTGTTGGTATTGCTTTGGATGACATGAGAATTGAAAACTCATGTATGATGGTAGTTCCCGGTTCTCACACTGGTCCAGTATACAATCATCATCAGGATGGTGTTTTCGTCGGTGCAATCACAGAAGCCAATTTTACACCTCAAGGTGCAGTTCCCGTAGAAGTTAACGCTGGAGGAATTTCATTACATCATGTTCGAACATTACATGGTTCATCTTCTAATACCTCAAGTCAGCCAAGACGTTTATTCTTAATTCAATATTGTGCCATCGATGCATGGCCTATTCTTGGAGTGACGGAATGGAACCAATTTAACGAATGTATTTTACAAGGTCAATTAACATATCAACCCCGTATGATTGATTTACCAATTCGAATACCTCGACCTTATGGAGAGAAAGAGGGATCTATTTACGAAGTCCAAAGCTTGATGGAAGAACCATTATTTCAACATAACCGAAAAACCTTCTACAAGAAGAGAGAAATTTCAGAGTAAAAAAGAATGGGTTTTCAGTTTAAATCAGAGATGATTGATCAATACTTATCACAAGGGTATCTGGTATTTCGAGGAATTATACCTCCTGCACTAATGACTGACTTACGAGTTGAAGCCGACAAAGCTCGTCGGTTGGCCCATCAGCTGAATGGAGCTCAGACTCAGCGTATCCAACCATTATCTAATTATGCCGATGATCTCAATTTAAGCCCGTTCGAAGATTATACCAATTTGCCTGAGCTTAAAGATGCGACCGAAAAGCTACTTGGACAACCTTACACACATGGGCACCTTGACATAATGGGTTTGTTGGTAGAACCAGTTGATCATCCTTGGCATATTGGATGGCATCGAGACGGTGTTGTGGAAGTCCCACCGGAAGCATATGATGATGAAATCAAAAAAGAGCTGAGTTCGGTATGGCATGACTTACGCTACTATAACCAGGTCAACTGTGCTATTTATGCTGACTCTTGCACTTGGTTTGTTCCGGGTAGCCATTTACGACAGTTTGATTTGCCCGGAGAGCGCCAAACAACACATCAGGTCAACTTGCGGAAGCCAC
Organism: Candidatus Poribacteria bacterium; assembly: GCA_036339735.1. Taxonomy (GTDB): domain Bacteria; phylum Poribacteria; class WGA-4E; order WGA-4E; family UBA9662; genus TMED15. Next base: position 77,145 of record JAYZAL010000079.1, on the reverse strand, counting down.
CTTCAGACATGTCTAACGTCCAAGCTGAGCGCTACTATCTAGATCATTGTCGTAGTTTTCCATCCGCGGTCCAAGTCCATTTAGGGCCGGGTGATTTTATGATCTATCGTAACTTAGGGTGGCATACGGGAAATTATGTCACCTATCAGCCACGAGCAACCATTCATGATATCGTTCGCTATGAAGGAAAAACCAGCTGGCGTAACCATTGGAAAGAAATAAAAAACAGGGCAGTTATACGTTGGAAGGAGCAGAAAAAAACTAGCAAAAAATGATGATAAACTACAACAAGTTCCTGTTCAATGAATGTGAAATCAACAAAAAACTGGCTTAATTATTAATCCTATTTTAAAGCTTTTCTTGCTCGCTGATATTTGTCAGAAGCAAATTTACTCCACTCTTTGAGCTTCTTATTTCGTAAAACATTGTCGTTGAATTTTTCTTCTAACCTGATCGCTTCAGATTCGGTCAAAGGAAGCTCACATAAAACAGATATCGCTGTATTTTTTTTGTCTTCATTTTTCGATTTATGGATAGCTCTCCAAGTTTTGACCAACTCCTTGTGTTGATCTATCAGCAATGCTCCCATTAGATCATTCAGCACTTTGGTGCGTGAACTCCCCTTCACGGGATCGTACTGAATAGGGGTAAGTGAACTCTCAAAAGGATTGCTTACCACTGACCGATCCCCAAGTTCGTCGTAAAGAGATGGCAAAACACTGGCACGGTTGAGTCCTCCCTTAATTTTGGGACCTTCCGGGTCCGTATCTCTCAATAACCATAATTTCTGACCTGTTTTAGACATAACATAAGTTACAAACATTTCAGCAATTTTTTTGTTAGGAGCACCCTTTAAGATCGCAATCGAGTCGGGAGCGATGACCGTTGCGTCTGGGGGTAGAGTATACTGAATCTTGTTTGGATCACTCTGCTGAGCAATAGCCCCATAGGCATAGAAGTCAATGGCCATGCCGTAGATCACTTGGCCAGCTACTACGTCCTTTGGAATTGCATTAGAACCTGCGGAAAAACCACGCACGTTAGCTGCTAGTTGAGTTAAGATGGAAAAACCATCTTGCCAACCATATCCTTGCAAGATAATTTCGTAGATCATATGGGCACTGCCGCTTTCTCTCGGGTCAGCTGCACCAACACGACCAATTAAACGAGGATTAGTCAAATCTTTCCAATTACTAACTCTAGGCAACTTCAGTCGAGAGCGAAGAGCTTCATTATGCATTACACCAAAGCTAGACAATGCAGCTCCATACCATCGGTATTGACTATCGTAGACGGGAATACCATGCATATCTGTGGGTAATCCCGTGAGTTGATTTTCCGGCAGCTTGTAGGTTTCTAAAAGCCCCATTTCAGCTAATTTCATAAAAGCATCAGTACCACCACCAAATAGCAAATCTATATTGATCCCATCTTTGAGACGCTTGTATTCAGCTTCGATAAAGCGGATATCAGAAGATGTACCTCCTTGATCCAACCAATCCATTTTGATAGTTCGACCCGTCTGTTCTTCATACCAAGATTCGAACCCACGGTTGAACTCCTGTTCTATGCCTTCCCAATGCGGTGAAATTATAACTAGTTTGTCTTGAGCTGCTTGAACAGAAAAGGTGAGGAAAAATAAAGTTAGAACCAGACAAAAACCCATTTGCAAGTGTCGTGACATAAATCCCTCTTCGAAAGAAATTTGAGCGCAAAGGTACGCTGAAACTTGATTGTTATTTGATCAACGGTCAAAAATGCTTAGTAATCGAAATCATATTGTTCATCGCAATTATGATTCCAATCAGCAAAATCGTATACCAAATTACCCGTCCCCAACCAGGAGATGGACGTCTTTGTCGATACTGCATCATATGACTTAGTTCCGTTCTGATGTGATGATAAACTAATTTCTGATTGCAGGAGGATTAGATTTTCTAGCATGAAGAACCGTAATACCATAGCTAAAAACTTCTTCTACTTCAAATTCAATACCATCGAAGTTGATTTTGACTCCTTGAGCTGGTAACTCGCCTAAAAGTTTAAGAATAAAACCGCCAATTGTGTCGCAACGATCCTTAGGAACTTGAATTCCGAGTTGTTCGTTGACTATATCAATTGGGGCGCGAGCATCAATTACCCAAGTGCCATTACCTAGAGCTTCAACTTGTAGGTTATGACGCCTTTGAGTGTGGGAAATAGTACCAACGATTAATTCAATAATATCAAAAAAGCTAATAAACCCAACACAACCACCGTGCTCATCAATAATAATAGCAACCGGATCTTCAGCAGTCCGTAAATCCTCTAGAAGATCGCTAGCAAGTTTGGTTTCAGGGACATAATGAGCTGGGCGAATAAAGCTATTTAGCTCACTTTCCTCACTATGAGCATATAGAATATCAGTTAAACTGACAATACCAGTCAGGCGGTCAATACGTTGCTCATAAACTGGTAAATGTTGATAGTTGCTGTTTTTGACCATAGATTTGACTTGGTCAGTTGGAGTACTTATATGGACAGCCATCAACTCAGAAAGTGGTACCATCAGTTCTCGAACAGTAGTATTGGAAAGAGCAAAAATGCCTCTCAGCATCTTAGCTTCCTGATCGGGCATGCTACTAATCGATTGAAATAGTAATTCTTTGACTTGGTCTCTTGAAACTAAACCACTGGGCGCTTTCTTTTTCCGGCTGCCAAACAATCCACCCTTTTTAGGCCCAGATTCTACAGGGAGGCGATTGTTGTATTTGATAAGAGTATTGGCTTGTCCTACTTGCCCATCAGGATAAGTAGGCGGTGCTGATTTCAATTTTTAGGTGCCTCCCATTTAACTAAGGTTTTGTCTAGATTCAAGACAACGGAACCTCGACAATAGATGATATCACAATCGATTTAATCTGTTAATATTCAATAAACGTAGTAGTCTTTCCTATAATTCATTTTATTATCATCATAGATCGGGTCGGAACTACTGTTGATTGTGGCTTATTAACATGTAACTGGTAGTAATACACATCACTGGGTAGTTGTTCGCCCTGCTTATTTTTACCATCCCAATAGGCCGCTCGATCCTTGGTAAGATAAGAACCTGCAGGCTGTATGCCTAAATCCAATTGACGAACACACGCACCAGCTACATTGTAAATCCTGATTACTACCTCAGTTGTTTGGTGTAACTGGAAGGGTATCCATGTTTCAGGATTAAAAGGGTTAGGATAGTTGGGGTATAGACGTATAGATTGAGGTGAAATCAAGGATGATAATAACTGGCGAGTTAGCAAAAAGTTTGGATGATTTGCCATAGGATGTCGTTCTAGCTCGAGTACAATTGGAATGAGGTCAGATAGATCAATAGTAGGTTGAGCGAGAACTGTGGGAGCTGTCAAAACGTCATTTTGGTTTACAGGATTAGGTGAATAGGCTCGATTATAGTTCGCACCAACTTTGACGAAGTCAAATAAATCAACTTTTCCATCTCTGTTAACATCGGGATTCGGACGTGGTTGTCCCAAAACCTCTTGACCTAAGTGGCTAGCAAGAATCACTAAGTCAAATAAATCAACTACGTAGTCTCGATTTATATCCCAAGGTGGGGCGGCAATCACCTCTATTTGTTTGGAATACAATGTAGGCAAAGCTGTCGTTTCCAGCGGTCCACTCAATAATCCATCGGACAAAGTAAATTTCAAATTTCCCCCCTGATGTATCCGAAATTTAAACAAAGTATTTTGAGTAATACCGCGAACTTTGTTAATATCGAATACAAGTTCAGGTTTATCTAAGGGAAGCAACTCTAGCTGTGAAGGATAATTAAGATCAACCTGAAAACCATGTACATTGACAGGAAACCCAAGTTGAACCTCAGCTAAAACATTAGGCCCATCAGTCCAAGCGTTGACAAAAATATCAGCAGAAACACGAATTGGCATATTAACGGTAACACCATTCGCATAAGCGACAATCGGTTTGCTTTCTTCGTTAGATAACTGAAAATCAGTAATCTCGATCCGGCTATCGAAAGTCTGTTTGGGCAAGAAGCTTAAACGGGCTAACTGACCTTTGCCGATAACCTCACCAGGCGCGAGACGCATACCGAGCATACGATGAATGATACCAGAGGAGTCGTCAACATTACCTGGCATCCAATAAGTTTCACCACCCGCTTTTTTCAGAAAATCTCCCTCTGTCACCGATCGTAACGTCAAGATTTTGGGATCAAATTTGAGATCAAACTGAAAACCGTATAGATCATTAGCGTTGGCGACGTTTATGTCGATATCAACAGATTCAAAAGTTGTAGAAACAACTTCAGCTTGCAAAATTGTAGGGTTAAGATAAGGTTGGATATCCCATATTAGAATAGTACGATTATGTGTTCCAGTTGCAATGGATCGACCATCCGGAGAGAAGTCAACAGAGTGAATGTAGTTTTCTCCATCCTTAAGTCGTGCAACTGTAGACATACCAATGACTGACCATAGGCGGATTTCACGCGACACAGAAGCAATAAATTGACCATTCGGCGAAAATTTAGCTTCTGAAACATCAGACTCATGTCCAGCCAAAGACTGAATCTCTTTACGATCGCTAGCTCGCCACAATTTGACTTGGCCATTACTCTGGGCGGTTAGGAATATATCGGCAGATGGTGAAAAGTCGATAGCCCAAGTCCAACCGTTCGTAACATTCCAAGAATCCAGTTGTGTGAAATCAGAAACCTGCCAGAGTCGAGTACTATCGGATCCTGTGAGCAGTGTCTGTCCATCAGGGGAGAATTGAACCGACTGTACTAGGTTACGTTGCCGATCCAAAACAGCAACAGCCTCTAATGTTTCAGTTGACCACAATTTAACCGTATAGTCCCTCGCCGCTGTTGCAAAGAGCTTTCCATCCGGAGAAAAGGTAACATCGTTTACACCATACTTATGAGCAACAATCGTAGCTATTTCTTTTTGTTTAGATAAAGACCAAATACGGACGGTCGCATCACTGGAGGCTGAAATAATTAATTCCCCGTCAGGTGAAAATTCGACGGCATTAACCATTGACGTGTGACCAATAAAAGTAGAAACTTCCTCACGGTCAGCTACAGACCAAACTCTGACTGTACGATCACTAGAACCAGAAACCAAAAAACGACCATCAGGCGAGTAATCCACAGAGGTGATCCACCCGTCATGGCCAGACAAGGCAATGGTAGGCAAAGCACGATGATGATGCAGCTGGCTACTAGCCAATAGGGGCCAAATCAGACCAAGCGACAAGCCAATCAAGTTGAAAAGTAATTGGGGCACGGGCAATGATCGATTTAACATCGCATTTTCCTTCTGCTCAAATGTTGATAGTATCATCTGCTATTTTTTTTTGAAAAATCGGTAAAATCATGGCCTATCCTTTCATAAAATTGACACCATTGACAATTCGGATTAGAATCGGGCAAACAATCTTGCTGCAAAATCATTAAAGCTTGATCAATGGCTACTTCGACCATTTTTGAGTCTTGTGATATACGGTGCCATTGGATCTCACCTACGATCCCACCTTTTCGCGGTGGATCAAAACCAAATCGATGGCCAGTGAAGGTCAAAATGCCCAAATCTTTTACTGGAGTATAATTAGTGTTGCTGTCATTTTTATCCGAAACTGCTGGATGATTTAGACAATAAGCATAAACATTCAGTTGTAAAGAGTAATTAGCACGAACATATTCTGGTCTATCAGTCGTTTTTATGTCGATGATAGCGTATCCACCAGCGTCAAGAGCCAATAAACCGTCAAGGTAGCCTGTCAACTCTACATTTTTGTATGGTTGAGATCGGACTGACAACTCACTTTTTATCAGACGACCAGCAGGCAGCTGGGGCAGACTGCGGTTATCTAGATATTCATACACCCAGTCATGAATTTGTTGGTGAATTTTGCCCAAACCAGTATCTGGATGTCGAATTCGATGGCGAATACGCAACCAAAAACATCGAGCACATCCCCATTTCTTATTGACAGCATCCTTAAGAGCTGTGGGCGAAAGACGAAACATGAGTTCGATTTTACCAAATCTCGCCTTTTTGCGTCAACCCGTCGATCTTTAGTCAGATAACTGATCAGCAAGCGTTTGAGCTACCCGGTATCCCTCTAACCCAGGGTCAGTAGCAATGATTTGGTCTACGGATTCATTATTTCGACGAACAGGCCGAAAATCTAGATCAGCTGACATCCTCAAGGCTAGACGAGCAGATATAGTACTTCCCGCTCTTAAGTGATCAATTTCAATCTTCTCCAATGTATCATAAGCTGTATGGCCAAATCCTCGACCTTTAGGTCCTGATTCTGGATCCCCCATATGTCCACTCGGAACACCAGCTAGAAAAAATGGAAAATGATCTGAGTACGAATGTAATTTCTGCCCAACAGGCAAATTAACCGACATTTCCTGATAAGCATTCTCAAAGAAAGATGTTAGTTCCGCCCAACGATGTAGAACTAAACCTTTTCGACTACTTCCACCAGCAGCATCTAGATTGTACATGAATCGTAATTGATCCATTTCAGTCTGGTGAGCTTTGACATATTGGAAAGCTCCGGTTAAACCGATTTCTTCGGTTCCAAATGCAATAAAACGAATGGTCCGTTTGAGGGCTGAACGCGCATGTTTCGCCAACACGCGAGCCGATTCAATCATAAGCACTAGGCCTGAAGCTGGATCATGTGCTCCCTGTGAAATATCGTGTCCATCATAGTGGCAACCCAATACAATCTGCTCCTCATTTATTGCGTTGGGTCCCTCTGCAGGTAGATCAGCAACGACATTCCAGGATATACGAGGCGTGTTAACATCTGTAGTTTCAATCTGTAGTTGAATACAACTTTTTCGGTCTATCAGACGCTGTAAAAATGCACCATCCTCCTTACTAACGGAAATACCGGCAATTGGAGCCGGCCGATTATTTTGTAAACTGCCAGTTTCGGGGCCAACGCCCGCATGTTCGCTAACGAAAATAAAAGCCTGAGCTTGAGCTAAAACAGATCGCTCATATTTTTCTTTTCGATGGACCCAGCGTCCTAGTTCAGGAGAAGATGCACTACTTGCCAAGACAATCTTGCCTGACAGCTTGCCTGATAAGCGCTCAAAATCATCAGGGCCACCAAAACCAACCGAAATTAATTCACCATTCACAGATTGAGAAGGACAGTATGGAAGAGATATACAAGGTATTTCACGTTCAATTGGGGCGGTAATTCTTAAGGTTGCATTACCTCTTGACCAACCCGCATAGGGATAAGTTTCCAACCGTGCTTCTGATAAGCCATATTCTTGGAAACACCCCAATATAAAATCGGCCGCCTGCTTTTCTGCGACTGTACCGGCAAAACGAGAGCCAAAATCATCACACAAAACAGTTAGATTATGCATAACTTCACTGGATGTATAAACATCGCCCACCATCTGCTGATCAAGAGACAAGTAAGGATTATTCATTGTAAGTCACCTTAAAAACGACTGATTAAACCACCTTCAGCATAGACAATTTGGCCAGTCATAAAATCTGAGGCATCAGTCGCCAAAAAAACAGCAACAGATCCTATATCAGCCGGAGTTCCCCAACGGGCCAATGGTGTTTTCTGTAATATCTGTTGAGAAAAATCAGCATCTTGCCAAAGTGGCTGCGTTAACTCGGTAGTGATATAGCCCGGGCCAATTCCGTTGACGTTTATTTTATATTTGGCCCAATCAATGGCAAGAGATTTAGTGAGCTGGCGAATAGCTCCTTTCGATGCTGCATAAGGAGCATTGTCTTCTCTTACGACTTCACTGAGAACTGATGCAATATTAATAATTTTACCACCGAGCTTTCGGTGAATTCGATCTTGAGCAAAAGCTTGTGATAACACAAATACTGAGGTCACATTCAGGGTCATTACGAATTGCCAATCATCAGTTGATATTGATTCAGCGGCCCCACGCCGAGTTCCACCAGCATTATTAACTAAAATGTCGATACCATTCATGTCTTTACTAATTTGGCTAAATAAATCAGAAATAGAATTAATTTGGGTCATATCAAATGGGTAAATATGAACAATAGTATCAGGAGATAATTCTTTAATCTGAGACTGAGCGTGCTCTAGATCCTTTTGATTACGAGCCACCAAAGACAAATGTGCACCTGCTTCAGCTAACGAAGTTGCCACACCAAATCCAATGCCTTTACTCCCACCAGTAACTAATGCAGTCTTTCCGTCCAAACGAAATTTAGACATAAAACAATCCTCTCAAACCAAACATCGAGAAGTTATCACTCAGCTATATCAGGTGCTGATGATAACACTTGACTCAATTCGGGTCAAGATATACAAAATTGGCATTTATTGAAAATACAACTTAGTGGCAACAAAGAACGGATATAAGATAATATAGGTAGGAATTAGGATAGTGGTATTGCTGATGAAAATTGGCGTCATGGGGGGAACGTTTAACCCTATTCATCTAGCACATCTAATCAGTGCTGAGCAAATTCGCCAGGGGTTGGCTTTAGATCAAGTTTTGTTTGTTCCTTCTGCCAGACCACCACATAAATCTCCTGATGGGATTGTCGACCCCGAGCACCGCTACCAAATGGCCAAACTCGCAGTAGCAGATAATCCGTATTTCTTTGTATCCCGGATTGAAATAAACCGACAGGGGCCATCGTATGCAATTCAAACTATTCAAGATCTGAAAAAACATTATGGCCCTAGATGCGAGCTCAGCTGGATTATTGGTAGTGATTCGTTGATTGAGTTTAAAATTTGGAAGGACTATGACCGGCTGCTCGACATGTGTCAATTTGTTGCAATTAATCGCCCTGAATATCCACTCTCAGAAGTACCGCCAGATATCATGAAGAGAGTGAAAAAATTTAAAATTCCGTTCATGCAAATTGCCGCAACCGATATTCGAAAATACATTCGGTCCGGTCAATCTATTCGGTACCTAGTCCCATTAGCCGTGGTAGATTACATTCAGCAGCATAAACTCTATCACTAGGAGACATTACCATGGAATCTCGTTGCAGTGTTTGTGGACAAGGTTATACTTTTGAATACAAGCCTGGTAAAAAACTGCCATCCCACTTCCCTTTTTGCAGCCAACGCTGTAAGTCTATTGACCTTGGTAAATGGTTGAACGGTGAATACCGTATTAGTACCTCATTGCCCCAGATTGAGTCCCTGACTGACACAGAAAAAGAAGTTCTTGCTGAATACCTACTAAAAGATGGTGAAGTAGACGAAATTTTGAGCGAAGAAGATGCATAGACCAAACACAGAAATTGAGAGAAAATTTCTAGTTCTAGGGGAAGATTGGCGAGGATTATCCAATGGCGTCTACATCCGTCAAGGTTATCTATGTTGCGACGAAACCTCGACTGTCAGGGTCCGACAATTTGGCGATGAAGGATTTCTTACTGTCAAAGGCCGAACAATTGGTATTACTCGCACTGAGTATGAATATGAAATTCCCATCGATGAAACTGAATACATGTTGACTAATTTGTGTCAAAAACCTTTGATAGAAAAGCATCGATATCATATTCCATTCAGGGGATTGGTATGGGAAGTTGACGAATTTCATGGATCAAACCAAGGACTAGTTATAGCCGAAATTGAGTTAATAAGCGAAGATCAAAAAATCCAGAAGCCATTTTGGGTCGGTTCGGAGGTAAGTCTAGATTCACGATATACCAACTCAAATTTAGCTAAAACTCCCTACCAAACTTGGTCGTAGGCTCTCCTAGTGAAACATGTTACTACTGAACATCAGATAATCCAGTTCTTAAAACAGAAATTAGAACCAAATCGTTTTGATCATGTCATTTCTGTACGGGATACAGCAGTTGAACTAGCTGAGAAATACGGTATCGAAAAACACAAGACAGAATTGTCAGCACTGCTTCATGATTGCGCTAAATGGATGAAGAATGATCAACTAATAAAAACCTGTCAACAAAATCAGATAGAAGTAGATTTTATTGAAAGTCAATTTCCATCACTACTTCATGCAAAAGTAGGAGCACTCTTAGCTCAAACACAATTTAATGTTGCAGATTCGTCTATTTTACAGGCTATTGAGTCTCATACGACGGGAATGCCTAGTATGTCCGAATTGGATCAAATTCTTTTTATCTCTGATTTCTGCGAACCACTGAGGAGTTACTCCGCAGCTTCAAAAATAAGAAAAATAGCAAACATTAGCCTGCAAAAAGCAACCTTTGAAGTTTGTCGACAGAAGTTAAAGAGTCAGATTCGTGGTAAACGGGTCATACATCCACGAACGGTAGAAGCTTTTAACCAATTCTTACTCGAGCTCTAATGCAATACTTGCTTATTGACAAATCTCAATTTCACTATACTCTACTTCTTAGAGTCAATTACCTTCTGGATCATCGAACTAGAAAGAAATTAGAACCACGAGGACCAATTTGGCATTATCCTAAAATCGAAGGACCCAAATATGCATCGAGTCTTCTATTTTTACTTTGAAAGATTGAAATCTAGGAGTATTTTAGAAAGCAGAGGTCTGTTTAAAAAATGAAAACAGAAAATGGTACCGTGACGAGATCGGGCTATCATACTTGCTCAATCCCATCATTTTTTTAATACGATGAAGGTATAAAACCTAGGAATTAATTGAGAATTAAATATTCCCTACTATTTCCATCGTTTTTACTTATAATCAGTTCATCTTCAATGTAAACATGGAGAAACTTGGTTATGAAAACAATTGGCTTTTTTATTAACACCACTAAACCTGCAACTTTTGATATTGTCCCAGCGACTATTGCTTGGCTAAGAAAGCAGGGAATTCAATCACTAGTGGCAAGCGATGAAGCTAAAACGATTGGATTATACCAGCCAGAAGTAGCCATCAACTTAGAATCAGGAGGTAAAGGAATCGATCGAGCTCAAGTGGTTACTGATAGCGACTTGATATTAGTCTTAGGTGGGGATGGTACTCTTCTTAATGCTGTTCATACTTCCGGCATCGAGGAGGTCCCTATTTTAGCTGTTAACGTCGGTCATCTCGGTTTCTTGACGGATGTAGCTCGTGATGAGTTGTACCCAGCACTACTGCAAATTTTGGATGGAGATTACCAAATTGATCAACGCATGATGTTAGAAGTTATCCTACCTAATGGTGAGAAGCAACAAGCACTCAATGATGTTGTGATTCGGCACCCAATGCGATTGATTCATCTTAAAACACTCATCAATGGTCAGCCCTGCATTAATTATACTGCTGATGGGTTGATTATTTCGACACCAAGTGGTTCAACTGGCTATTCTCTTTCTTGTGGTGGATCTATCGCTGAACCCCATCTAAACGCGATTCTGATGACGCCAATTTCACCTCATGACTTGACGGTTCGTCCTTTTATCACACATGGCAACTCCGAGATCCAAATAACGATTCAAGAAGACTCATTTCCAACTGTAGAACAAAATCATCAGGCCGAGGCGAAAGTCTTGGTCGATGGCCTAAGAGAAACTTACTCTGTTCAGCCAAACCAATCTGTTTGTATACATAAGGCTGAAAAAACGATTCAACTCATTCGCTCACGGCGTCGTAATTACTATGATGTTTTACGAGAAAAACTAATGTTCGGTCAAGGGGTCAGCAGAAAAACTGCCGAACATTTCGAATAAGATTGGGATAATCATGAACCAAAAAACCAATTGGCCGACTCATCGAATATGCTTATGGTCGGGACCTAGAAATGTTTCAACTGCACTAATGTATGCTTTTTCTCAACGTAGCGACGCGCAGGTTATCGACGAACCCCTGTATGCTCATTACCTAAGAGTATCTGAAGTTAAACATCCAGGGTACTTGGAAGTATTATCAAAAATGAACGCTGATGGAAATCAGGTGGTTGATGAAATAATTTTGGGCCCTTCCAAACAACCAGTTTTATTTATGAAACAAATGGCTCACCACTTAGTAGATATCAATCTTGACTTTTTGTCTGAGACAATTAATGTGCTTCTAATTCGAGACCCGTTTGACGTGCTGCGTTCGCTTATCAATCAGATCCCCAACCCGGTTTTGCATGATACAGGTCTTAGGGTTCAAGTAGATTTACTGAATACATTCCGAAAGCTAGGACAAAATTTGCTTGTTATTGATTCTATTGACTTACTAAAAGATCCATCAACTATCCTATCAAAGCTATGCCAAAAAATCGGCATTTCATTCCAAAATCAGATGTTATCTTGGCCTAAAGGTGGGCGTCCTGAAGATGGAGTATGGGCACCTTACTGGTATAATAATGTCCATAAATCAATGGGTTTCAAACCCTATATTCCTAAAACCGACCCATTCCCCCCATACCTAGAGAAACTATTGGCTGAGTGTAAGCCTTTATATAAAACCTTAAGGTCTCATGCGATCACCTGAGGAAGATAAAAGAAAACTTCATCAATTAATTCATCCTTGGATAGTGCCATCGGTTATTTTTCTAAGTCTTTCTCTTTTGGCAGCTTGGTTTGGGCATTATCAATCACAAGGGCAGCCTGAAGTAAACGTTGTCTGGTACAGTGTACTACCACCTTTATTCGCAATTGTGGTCGCAATTTCCACACGTCGTCTATTTGTTAGCTTTGGTTGCTCAATCTTGTTGGGCTTAATCCTGTCATCAGTTTTGACTGCAGAGCAAGCCGAGTTTGACAGTTGGCTACAGGCTTTCGGCAATCAATCTGCACAGATAATTGATAATACTATTGGTACTTCCTTGTCTGGTCAATCTGTTAGTTTATTCAATGGTCAAGTAATTATTTTTGTGATTTTAATTTTGTCTATGATTTCGGTCTTGATGGTAGCTGGAGGTCTGCAAGGTATTGTGCAATCGATCTCCAGACTAGTGAGTGGTCGACGTTCAGCTCAACTAGTGACAGTATTATCTGGTCTGGTTGTTTTTATTGATGACTATGCTAATACTATGATTGTAGGATCAACCATGCGACCATTAACTGACCATCAAAAAATCAGTCGAGAAAAGTTAGCTTTTTTGGTCGATGCCACTACAGCCCCAATTGCAGGTGTTGCATTCATTAGTACTTGGATTGGTTTCGAACTTTGGTTGTTTTCAAGTGTTTCCGAGACTTTGGGTATTGGTCGGGATAGCTATACGATGTTTTTGGATGCATTACCATTTCGTTTTTATTGTTTTATAATGATTATTTTTGTCTTAATAAATGCACTAACAGGAAGAGATTTTGGTCCAATGCGAAAAGCTGAAGAACGAGCTGCCGTATTAGGACAACTATTTGCAGAAGATGCGATCCCCATGACTTCGCAAGACCTATCTCATCTTAACTGCCAAGCTACGACTCAAATTTCTTCTCTATCCGCTATAATTCCTCTTTTTTCGTTGTTCGTCACCATTTTTATAGCTTTCTGGTTTTTTAGTGGTAGTCAAGATTCAATTTGGTCATTGAATGCTTGGCAGATAGCAATCTCAGAAGTATCTGCTCAAGAGCAAAATTTGACAGTATTAGCAATTGCTAGTGGGGTTGGTTTGTTAACCGCGCTCTTTTGTGCAATTGCGATTGCTAGACTAGGTATTGGTCAAATCACAAAAGCTTTACTGCATGGTTTGAAGAGTGGGCTATTACCAACGGCTATTTTATTGTTGGCTTGGATGTTAAAGTCAGTTTGTGACACGTTACAGACAAGCGAGTTTTTAAGTCAAATGATTGGGGAAAACGTTTCGCCTAAATGGTTCCCAGCTATCGTTTTCTTGTTGGCAGCACTCACTTCCTTCACAACTGGTACAAGTTGGGGAACAATGATGTTGTTAATTCCGATAGTCGTTCCAATTTCTTTTTCTTTAGAAGGGGGTAAATACAGCTTAACCACAATGATTTGTTTAGGTGCTGTACTGGATGGTTCTATCTTTGGCGATCACTGCTCACCCATTTCAGATACCACTATTATGAGTTCTATATCGAGTGCATGTGATCATCTGCACCATGTACGAACCCAGCTTCCATATAGTTTGGTGGTTGCATTGGTGGCCTTGATAGTGGGTTATTTACCTGCTAGTTTAGGTCTTTCACCCGTAATTAGTTTTGCTTTGGCAGCTATACTGTTGTTCATTGTCTTTCGTTTGATTGGTTCAGTTCCAAAGACAAACCATTTATAACAATATTGCCAAAAAATAAAAATATCATGAGCAATTTTTGATTTGATATTGACATCAATTAAGCTATAACTCTAAAATGCTCAAGCCACATAAATTAAGTTACCTCATCCTATTTTTTAAATCATCGGAGAATTAGTAGATTGAGCAACAATAACGAAAAGATCATTTCTAGTCCAGAATTAGCACCACTTTCTTATACTACCCCAGAGCGCTTAGTTCAAGATTTTGCTTGTCGAGGAATCGTAATTCTATCGCCTGATAGTTTAGATATACCACTTGAAACTCATGAGCGGATTTATCAACAAGAAAAACAAGCCATGAATGATAGACAGCCCATTACACCGTCTTCCATACCAGATGTACTAACAGTAATCAATTCGCCAGGTTTAGTTCGTGCTTGTGATCAGTTAGTAGGGAAAAATTGGGCTATTGTTCCATTCACACATAATGCTTCTTTCACTAGTGGGAGTAATGATCAGCATTGGCATAAAGATGATAACGGGCCTTATAATAGCCGTAAGCAGCGACATCATCAGTCTATACAAATTGAAATGCTTTACTACCCACAGGCAGTGCATGAAGATATGGGGCCGACAGCAACTATACCTTACTCACATTACTGGACCTTTAATCATGAGGAAGATCATGATAACTTCGCTGGGGCCGATCATCTTGATTTTAATTATCAGCTCAGTCGTATGGAAGCACAACCGGTCAGTGGTCCTAACTCCAAATACGAGATAGAGGATATTGTTAACCGACGCACAGAACATGATATTCGAATGAAGTCTGCAGTTACTGATCTGAATTGGCCTCTGGTTGATTCTCTTGAAGCTGCTCCATTGAGAGCTGGGAGTATAGTTTTATATTCACACAATACTTTCCACAGGGGCAACCACCGACGCGATGATTGGAGGACGTGGAAAGACAATCCACGTTTCATGTGGAGATTTTGGCTATATCGTACGAGCGAACCACCGATTAGAATTAGGGAACCTAATGAGAAACCGATGGCTGCTGTTGATTGGCCGTCGTTGGGTATTGACCCACTGACGGGGGTTGATTTGAGTTCTGTTGATGATGATTTGACTGCCGTATGGGATTACCATTACCACTGGATTCATACAGGGAAAGGTCAACCACCTACAAATGGAACCGCAGGAGAAGATGAGGTTCAGCGAAAGAAAAAAGTTGATCTATTGGCTAACCAAATAACCAGAAAAGGTAACTCAGCTGAACCGGATCGTATTGGTGCAGCCTATAGACTCGCTAATATGAACGACACCAATCTGGCTATTGAAGCCCTCGGCCAAGCTTTATACAATGAAAGAGAAAGTGTCCGCCGGGCAGCCACCTACGGATTGGTTGCAGCTGGGCCATCCGCAACCGAATTTTTACTTACGGCCGCACGGTCCCGAATTAAGTGGGTCCGTAAGGCAAGTATATATGCTTTGGGCGATGGGAGTAATTTGAATGAATCAGTTTTAGAGGTAATAATAAATTGTCTAGAAAACGATCCGTCTGTTTACGTCCGGTCAGTGGCTGCGGGAGCACTCGGTTGTCTTGGGCGTCGGGCTGTAGGTACGAACGACGGTCAGTCGCTAATTCCCCGGTGTCTCGAAGCACTGATTCAAAGTTTAGAGCGTGAAGAAAATCGATTAGCGATGGACAGAGCTCAACAACGGAGTATCAAATTTGTTCGACCTACTGATGATTGTGATGTCTGCGAAGGTAATGGAATCGATTTTGGCCGCGACCGATTCAAGCCAGTACGTTCCGCAGTAAGAGAAAACGTTCTCTGGTCTATGGTGATCCTTTGTTCCCATGGGGCTGAAGTCATTGAAAACATTTTAGAGCCAACGATAAAAATGCTGAAAACAGTAATTGAAACGGATGAAAATGTTATCTGTGTTGGTTTTGCCATGGATGCGCTAGCCCGTTTGGCTCACATAGAGCCAACGAGCGAAAACATACCGATAGTAAATCAATTGAAAAAAGATTTGGTAAATATACTTAAATCTTCTCCTATTCATAGTTGGGAGGCTCTAGTTCGGAGCGGTTTAGCTCGTGAAGCCTTAGCAGAGTTTGAGGCAAAGGCTTAATTATGCGACCTAACCTGATTTTGATCATGGCTGATCAGATGCGAGGTGATTGTCTAGGGGCTGATGGGAACACGTACATCGAAACACCTAATCTAGACTTTCTGGCAGCAAATGGTACACGTTTCCGGCATGCTTATACCGCTTGTCCTTCGTGTACACCAGCCCGAGCTACACTAATGACGGGTATGAATCAGTGGCATACAGGAATACTAGGAATGGGACTAGGTCAAGGTCCAATGCCCAATGATTTTCCTTTTACATTGGCCGGTCAATTGTCTTTGGCCGATTATCAGACCCACTTGGTTGGCAAAGGACACTTCACGCCTCAGCGGTCGAAAATGGGATTTGAAAGCCACGAACTCGATGAATCAGGTAGAATGATCACGGACGGTCTAATAGACGAATATCGATTCTGGTTTGACCAAGAAAAGAAACGTGATATTAGTCCCGATGATCACGGTGTGGATTGGAATTCTTGGGTTGCCCGGCCTTGGCATACTGAAGAGTACTTGCATCCGACAGCCTGGACAATGAGTCGGGCTATACACTTTTTATCCCAGAGAGATCAAGAACGTCCGTTTTTTTTGAACATTTCTTTTGCTCGACCACACTCGCCTTTCGTGCCACCTAACAGTTATTTCGAAATGTATCACAAAGAAGAATTACCTTCACCATTTTTAGGAGATTGGTCCAGTATCCATGATCGACCGGAGACAGCGATCAATCCGAATGCTTGGAGAGGAAAAAAGACAGATCGGCAAATCCAGCGCGCCAGAGCTGGTTATTATGGTGAAATTTCTTTTATCGATACACAGATTGGTCGATTGATGAATTGGTTAAGTAGGCACCAAAGCAAAACCTTGGCCAATACATGGTTCATTTTTATTTCTGATCATGGCGAAATGCTAGGAGATCATAACCTGTGGCGGAAAACTTATGCATATGAGGGAAGCGCTCGCATTCCATTCATTGTGGCTCCTCCTCGTGGAAGTGGAATAATAACCCGTCCAGTTGCTGATGAGGTGGTAGAATTGAGGGATGTTATGCCTACACTATTATCTGCAGCCAATATTGATGTACCACCAACAGTTGATGGTGAAAACCTAATACCACTAATAAGTCAGCCAGCGGTTGAATGGCGTAACTACATTCACGGAGAGCATTGCACTTGTTACTCAAGTGAACAAGAAATGCAATATGTAACCGATGGCAAACGGAAGTTTATATGGTTACCTCGAATCGACGAAAAACAATTCTTTGATCTTGATACTGATCCGGGAGAATGCCATAATCTGATAGATGAACCTTCACGAAAAATTGAAATTGAATTATGGGAAAACTACCTGATCAATGAAATAGAAAAGCGAAAGTGCGGTTGGGTTGATAAAAGCCAACTTGTTTCGCCGCCACCAACAGCTCCATTGATTTCAAATTACAAAGAAGTTCGATACCAAGGTTGACAATGGCAAAACGGCAGTTAAGGATGATACGACCAGAACTCACCACCTTACCTCCGCTGCGAATTCCTCGCAGCTATGGTTTACGTACCTACCAAGTGGGTGATGACCAGCATTGGGCTGAAATTATCAACAATTCATTCGGAGGGGAAAGGACTACGGAGGATGTGAGGCGTGAGATTATGGATCAGGACATTTTTAATCCTGAAGGCCTATTTTTTGCCACACATCAGGGGCAGCCTATTGGTACCGCCTGTGCTTGGCGATGGCACGATCCACACGAAAAAGAAATTGGCCAATTACATATGGTTGGTGTTCATTCAGATCATTCAGGAGCCAAGTTGGGTATGTGCGTTTCCTTAGCTGTTCTTCACTATTTGAGAGAACATGAATATACTTGCGCGATTCTGGGGACTGATGACTTTCGGCTACCTGCTATCAAGACCTATCTGAATCTTGGTTTTCTACCTATTTGTATTGATGATGACCAGCCTGAACGGTGGAGATCTATTGGTCCAAAATTGGGATTGCCATCACTTGAAGATAAGATCGATCAAATTAGATCTGAACTGACAGAGTCTATTATCCTCCGAGCTATTGGTCCATAGTTCGATCTAAAGGTAAAGATAAAATGAAAACTATTAATGTCGGTTTCATTGGTGCTGATGTTCATGTACGTGACTATATTGATGGATTCCTTCATCATTCAAAAGTAAATATGATGGGTTTTTGCCAGACAGAAATTCCATCTCAAAAGACTACCCACCAAGCTTTAGAAGTGGGAAAAACTTTTCAAACCTATCAAAATACTGAAGAATTAGTCGAGGACACACAGATTTCAGCCGTTGTAGTTTGCAGCCCTGATTACTTACATGCTGAACATACCCTAATGGCACTCGAAGCAGGAAAGCATGTATTATGTGAAAAACCACTAACCGATAATTTACGGAATTGTCAAAACCTTATAGAGAAAGTCAAACAGACTGGACTAACTTGTATGGTTAGCCAATTCATGCGATTCCAACCTATTTATCAACGTATCAAACAGATTTATGATCAAGGTCAGATCGGAAACGCTTTTTTTATTGAGGGAAGTTACATCCACGATATGCGTCCCTACTATCAACCAATGACTTGGAGGTCCAACCCCACTAATCCGCAAAATATTTTGATAGGCGGGGGATGTCATCCGATGGATTTAATGCGGTGGACAGTCAATTCAGAGGTGGTATCGGTCCATGCTTTCTCTAACGGGTATGCGTTGCCGGATTTTCCTCTAGATGACTGTTATATACTTAGCTTTCAGTTTGAAAACGGTTGTGTAGGTAAATTGCTGGCCACTAGTGGTTGTCGAGGTCATGGGATGGGTGAAGGGTTTTTATCGATTTATGGTACTGAAGGCACAATTTGGAAAAACCAACTCTATACCACAGAAAACTCTCAGCCAGAAACAATCGAAGTTACAGACGAAAGTTCAGCCATTCACACAGCTGTTGAATACTTCTTAGATAGTGTTACAAATGGCACACCACCCCCCATTGATGTTGTGGATGGAGCAAAGACCGTTTCAGCACTAGTTGCAGGCGTGGAATCAGCAAAGACAGGGCAACGAATTCACGTTGACCAGTTGACTTGATTTCTCTTACTTGAGCATGATCATTTGGTGAATAGAACTGAAATTATCTGCCTGCATTTGATAGAAATAAACTCCACCTGCAACTTTTTGGCCCGTTTCGTTTCTACCGTCCCAATAGGCTGCACTTTGCCTTGACTGGTATGAACCTGCCAACTTCCAACCCAAGTCCAACCGATTAACTATCTGTCCGTTAGCATCATAGATTGTGATAGCGACTTGAGAGGGTTGAGCTAAATAGTACGGAATCCAGGTTTCAGGATTAAATGGGTTTGGGAAATTCTGTCCTAGTTGGCTAACGTGTGAAGTTGGTAACGTATTATTTGTAGCTGTTATTTCCAATTTGGATAATATTTGCCTTAACTGCGGACTGGCAATTGTACTGCTTCCAAAATGCCGAGCAACTAATATAATATCGAAAATATTAACACTCCCATCATCATTAATGTCTGGTGTTGGGTGAATGATCGGTGGTCGTGGCTGCCCAAAGAATTTAGCAACATAAACCAAGTCTATAATATCTACTAACCCATCTTGATTTAAATCCCAAGCTGGAAAATCTTCTACCAAAATAGGACCGAATACTTGGCTCCAGTTACTCTCCTGTCCCACACCGTTGACTGCTTTGATTCGAGCATAATACTTGTAACCAGCTGTACCTAAAAAAGAAAAATCCACGTGGCTTCCATAAGCTTTTAATTCTCCAATCTTCGTGTCAATCCATAACTTATTCGGGTTCGAAAATGTCCGATCATCGACATCTATCTGGACAAGGTAATGGTCAATTCCACTTACTTCGAATAGCATTGGCCAAGACAAAACGATTTCTCGTTGAGCCGGTGTTGGTTGATTGGGAGGGGTTAAAATTTCTGGTACTGACCATTCTATTGACTCAACTAATCCAGGTGGCGTATTGTCAATTTTTATTCTGAAGTGGCTAGTATCAGTCCAGTAATCCAGCTTATCTTTCGCTCTTAGGTGTAGCCACCATTCACCGTCATTCAGGCCTTTTAGCGTGAGTTGGTTATTTCTAATCAAAGGGTCAGAAATGGTATCTGGATTAGTTTTGGCGTTATGGTCAAGTACGAAACTGTAACGGCGGCTACTCATAACTTCAGGAGTGGTCAAGAAATAAAAAGTGGGCGAGCTATTTTTGTACCACAGACCAGATTCAGGATGGGTTGGGGATTCGATTTTTGGTGGCAACAAAGGCGTATGATCTACAATCACCATTGTATCAGAATAAATGCTGGTTAATTCTCCTCTTTCATCTTTAACTCGTGCCAAGAGATAGTATTGTCCATCAAATACAAAAACTGTATTCCAGTTAAAAACAGAAATTGTGGAACTTATACCAGTTTTAATCGGATTAGCACGCTGCGTATTTTGGTCAATATCGTAGTAAAGGTCTACAAAGAAATTGTCTCCATCAGGGTCATCAGCTTCCCATTCAATTTGTAGTGATTTATTGATGAGAGTATTATCTTCACTGGGAAAAACGAACCTGAACTGAGGCGGCTCATTAGGCTTGGATAATGCATGATGAGTAGCGTAAATATCCTCTAAATCATCTAATTGTGGAAAGTTTTTCTTTCGCCAAGACATGGCTATTTCAGTAATTGTTTTTGGCTTATCTTCTACCAAAATTTTCCAGATTAAGTCGAATCGGTTGTGGATTAGGTCATCATCCTCATTTGGAGTTAAATCTATACTTTCTTTGGTGTCAAAAACATCCCATAAAATACTAGCAACACTACCTTCCACGATCCCACCGTCACGATTACTTCCACTACCATCATTGCTTCCCGTCCACCATGTGTTAGTTTCGATGTTGGGAAATTGATCTTCCCACCGACCGGTTACGTTCAAGGCTCTATTATCTATAGCTGCTTCCAGAAATTCAGACCACCCTTCACTAAGAGCAAAGCCGGTATCAGAGACTGTTTCTAATCTATGACCACCCTGGTATTGCCCACGTGGGACACTATTATATTCATAGTTGTAGGCTGCCATCATTACTGCATGACCATATTCATGGTACATAGTTATACTACGCCATTGGTCGACACCACCAGCAATAGTCAATGTTTCACGAGTTACACGCCCGCCAAATTGAGTAGCATAGTAATACGAAACCTTACCACTACCAGGCCAAGTGACTTGGATTGGTTTGGAGCGTTCCCAACCAACTTGATCAACAAAGAAAAGGTGGGTTTTCATTATTGAATCAATGATATTACCTACACCACGGTCAGCATTGGTAGCTGATAAAGTTAAGTTGATCGTCACCTCTTGGTCATTAGCGATCTCCGCAGCTATATCAGATTTAAATTCGTAAGTTTTCCACCGGCGATTGACAACTGTTAGTACCCGATTATCTGTGGTAATAACTACATGTAGTTGAGGTGGTTGATTAGGATTAATATTGACCGACTGAAATTGGTATTGCCCATTTTCATCAGAAAAAGTCCGCCCGAGTTCTTGTCGATTCTGGTATAGGCTAACTCTCACCTGTTGAAGAGGTTTTAACTTACGTTGATTGTCATTAAAGTATTGTAATTGTCCATTAACCAAAATGCCTAAGCCTGCAAATCTAGGCTGGATTTTTACCTGTGCAGGAAGTATGGCATCTTGATTATGATGCTCAATCGGATCATGTGATGTCTTAGAATTGTATAAGTCAGTTTGTAAATAAAGGTAGAAGTGATCAACGAATTGATGTCCCATCGAGGTGATAGCATAAACCGACGCCTGAAGTGGATAATTTCCCTTCCGTTCAACCTTTATAGGCAAATTATTGGTGGAAAATCCATAAGCCGATAAGTAGACTTGACTTTCTATCAGTTCAGGTAATTCTGCAATGATCCCATCGGGTAGACGAAAAACGATCTCAACTCTTACCGATTCGGCTAAATTGGATTCCAATCGAAGTCTAAGCGTCGCCGTTTGACCAACCACAGGCGAAGCCGTTAAATCTAGATGCCCGTTAAGATATGATGGCCAATCGCGCCCTGCATAAATTAATTGATACGATAAAAAAAACAAGAAATAAACGACGAACCGTTTACTCAAGGCTATTCGTTGCGAATCCTTGACCATTTAGTAGCTAATTTTGTTTTGAGAGAAACCGCTGTTGTAGCTGTTTTAATATTATGTCGGATTAGTTCAAATACTATGTCACCAGAGCTAATTAGTTTGACTGGGCCTAAATCGGGAGCAAGCCACATAGTTCCTGTTAATTCCATTCCCAAAACTGGTGACTTCAGAGCGTTATTCTGTGTGATTTTTAAGCAATCCTCGAATGTTCCTACTGGTACGGAGACAGTTTCTATCGCTACAGCCTTTTGACGGTTTTCTGCTTGAATTTGTCCCAAAAGGGGAAGTTTGACAGAACCTTTGACTGACCATTCAGCCCCCAATTGAATAGGGATAGGTAAAAAGACTTGGGGGGGAGTATAAGGAAGATCAATTTCACCAACCAACCCAAAAGTGAATGTGGCTTTCATAATTTTGATGCTATTTGTTCCAGGTTGAATAACGAAGCGACTATATCCGGTTTCCTCTTGAGGAGGTCTGACTTCCCTTGTTTGATCAACAAGCTGTCGGTAATTTGTTTCAGTATTGGCCTGAATGCGTAGGACTCGCTCTTCAAGACCATCGGTACTCAGAAAAACCCACTCATTACCAATATTATCCGGATAGTAATTTTCAGCTGATAAATTACTATTTACTCTGACTTCAACCACCAGCGGAATGCCGATCACTAGGAAATTGATTAACCTAATTAGCGATCTTCGAGAGTTTAATTGCAATGTTTTTTCCTGTCATATAACAGTAATACTACCGTTCAACGGTGGGTACCCACCGTTGAACGGTAGTATACAGTTTCATCAGGAAGAATTTCAATCAGGATAAGATGTTATGCAATTTTCTCTACCTTGTTATTCATCATGATTCTTGATAGTATTAGGGTTCTTGCTTAGCCTTTTCTTTCTCGATTTTTATGCCTTGTCGTTTTACAATCTTTCGCTATGTCAACTAAGCTGATTTGTCTTTTCTGCACGCTATTATTCTTAACAATAGACCTTAGATTATCGGCAGCAGACCATTACTCATCCAGTAACTACAATTCTAATTTACTTCTTCGGATAGATCATCAATTGTTCGATGCTGTTTACGATGCCAATAGTGTTGAGACAGTTCCATACAAGTTGATGCAAGGAGTAACTCACTTTGGAGATCCTGTAGCTGTATTGGGTGTGTGTGCATTGCTAACGACATATGGTAATGATGATGTCAGAAAAACGGGTAAGTTATTGACTTCAGCCTTTACATTGTCAGCATTAACTATATGGTCTGGAAAAAAAATCGTTGGTCGTCGCCGACCACTGGATAGACTGAAAAAACAAGAGCCCCCTGAATCATTTCCTTCTGGTCATACCAATTGTGCATTTGTTCTGGCTGCAACACTATCTAATCGTTATCCACGTTGGAAAATTCCACTTTACTGTGCCGCAGGTCTTGCCGGATTTTCACGTATCTACCTAGGTCGACATTACCCACTTGATGTGTTAGTTGGGGCACTCGTTGGTACTAGTAGTACTTATCTGGTTTTGAAATATAAACGACCGGTTCTAAGTTGGGAATTCTAAGTGGTTAGAGATTTAACACCAAGTCTGACAAATACGAGAGTGATTCTGTCTTAGATTAGGCACCAAGTTGTCCAAGTATCTCAAAATAAGTGGGAAAAGTTTTGTCTACACAGCGAGGATCTTTGATTTTAACACCTGCTTGCCGTATACCCACAAGCGAGAAAGCCA
Organism: Candidatus Poribacteria bacterium; assembly: GCA_036339735.1. GTDB lineage: Bacteria > Poribacteria > WGA-4E > WGA-4E > UBA9662 > TMED15. Next base: position 52,950 of record JAYZAL010000079.1, on the reverse strand, counting down.
TTGCGACACGGTGGTCGTTGTAGGTTTCAATTTCAGCAGGTTGAATTTGGTCAACTGGTTGGATTTGCAGACCATCGTCGAATTCAACCACCGGTACTCCAAGTCTCCGAAGTTCTGTTACCATAGCTGCCAAACGGTCAGTTTCTTGCCATCGAACGTGTTTAATATTCCGGATAGTAGTTTGGCTTTTGGCAAAGGGAGCAATAGCAGCTAACGTAAGAGATGTGTCTGATATAGAGTTCATATCAATGTTTATTCCCTTGAGAGAATCACCTCCCGTTACCTGAATACCATCAGATAAGTGTCGAACAGAACAACCCATTTCCTCTAATACTCGAACAAACTGAACATCACCTTGTGCAGAATTAATATCGAGATGTTTGACAGTAACTTGACCACTGGTGATTGCTGCTAAAGCAAAGAAATAAGAAGCACTTGAGGCATCTGGCTCGATTTCGTAACTCTGGGATGCATAACTTTGTCCACCATTGACAGAAAAATGGCAGTAATCATTGTTGGCAACTTCAACTCCAAACTGATCCATGATAGACAGTGTAATATCGATATATGGCTGTGATATTAATTTGTCAGTCAGCTCAATCTGTAAGCCCTTCTTTGTAACAGGAGCAACCATTAGTAATGCAGTTAAGAACTGGCTACTTTTGCTGGCATCTAACTTTACGGGACCACCATCCAATCCGTTAGCAGAAACAACCAGAGGAAATTTTTGATTGTTTTGTTCCGATGTGATCAATACACCCAGTTGTCGTAATGCATCTAATAAGTCAGCTATAGGTCGGCTTTTTCTCATAGGAGGAGCACCATCGAAGCGGTAAGTTCCATTTCCCAATGCGGTATAACAAACTAAAGACCGTGATGCTGTCCCCGAATTTCCGATATCCAAATTGGCTTCTGAAACTGGTATACGACCACCGTTGCCGTTAATACGTACTAAGTGGTTAAGGCGGTCAATTTCAAGGTCAGTACCCAGTCTTTTCAGTGAATCCAACATCCGCTCAGTGTCATCACTAAATAAGATCCCAGAAAGTTCGGACTGCCCTTCGGCTAGGGCAGCAATCAATAGAGCTCTGTTCGTGTAACTTTTGGAGCCTGGCACATCTATACTAGCAACAACAGGCCTGGAAATTGGTTGGATTTCAATCACATCTGACATTGTTTTTTTACTCAGTAAACCTATCTTTTTGGGCTATTCTGAAAATAGACGGGATCAGGTTTGACCCATTCCTCCCCACCGTCACACCATACCTCTCGTTTCCAGATTGGAACAATCTGTTTCAGACGATCCATTGCATATTGGCAAGCTTCGAAGCCATCTTTACGATGAGGGGAAGCTACTCCAACAGCAACACTAACTTGACCAATTTCTAGTCGACCAACACGATGAATCATGGCCATACGCTTAATTCCCCATTTCTCTCGTGCTTCGTTGGCAATTTCAGCCATTTTCTTTTCCGCCATTGGAGTATAAGCCTCATACTCTAAATAAGCGGTAGCTCTGCCCATTGTGTTATCTCGAACCGTACCTAGAAAAGTAACTACAGCCCCTGCGTCGTTTCCTCGTATTGGTTTGATGACATCTTGTACTGTAATTTTTGTATCAGTGATTTTGAATAAACCCAATTCGTTTGAGTTCATATTCCCACCTGATACTGGTGGGATTAATGCGACTTCATCTCTAGCCGACAGTGGTGTATCTAAAGTAACGAATTCCATATTAACCGAAATCTGCGCAGTATTTAATGCATCCTTAACCTCGGGATAAATTGTTCGTAAAGAGTTCAAAAGGTCAGCTACTGTGGCTGGACTTGGCAAATTAATTTCATCACTAGTGCGACCGATTTGCTGGCGAAAAAAAGCAAAATACCTAACTTCGATTTTCATGAATTAAACACCATATAACCATTTATTTTTTTACCTATAAGAATTTTTATGGGGTATTTGATGGGAAACAGGTTGTTATGCTAAAATTCAAGACGGATTAGTCAAGACATAAACGTAGGTGTCTCATATGTGTGGTCGGTACACGCTAACTGCGAATTTTCCAGACTTAACTCAAAGTTTTCCTCACTTTTCTTTTTCAGAAGACCATTCTCCTCGCTACAACATCTATCCAACTCAATCCGTTTTAGCTGTGTCGAATGATGATAGGTATTACGTTCACAACTTTCGCTGGGGGCTTATACCTTACTGGGCAAAGTCCCAATCGGTCGGCAACCGAATGATTAACGCTCGAAGCGAAACATTAGCCGAAAAAATGTCCTTTAAAATACCTTATCAAAAACAGAGATGTCTAATTCTAGCTGACGGGTTTTACGAGTGGGTAAAAAACAAGGACGGAAGCAAAACCCCCTTCTATATTCATCTCAGTTCAAACGAAGTATTCACCTTTGCTGGTTTGTGGGAGAGTTGGTTGCCACCCAATGGTAATGCTGAAATAAAGTCTTGCACAATCATCAACACTCGCGCTAACAAATTCATGAGCAACCTACACCACCGAATGCCAGTCATTATCGAGACAGAGAACCACGACCGATGGCTATCCTCAAGGAATTGTAGACCAGAAGATTTAGTCGATTTACTCAGGCCCTACCAGGATGATGATTTGATTGCTTATCCTGTTTCTAAACGTGTGAACTCACCTGGGAACGACGACCTCGACTGTATAAAATCGTCCCCTGAAGAAAACGCACAACCGCCTTTACCATTCTAACACAAGAAGAATATTCCTTCAAGCTACAAGGGCATGTCAAAACATTGCAAATAGAAGCCCGTCTTGACTATGTACAGGTTAGTATGATAGAGTTAACATCCGTTCGGTTAGTTGGCTGGTTGCGTGATTATTGCCTTAGGTAGTTGTTGCTGGATTCAGATTTAGCTGGCTCGGAAGTTGTATCGGGGCGTAGCGCAGCCCGGTAGCGCGTGTCGTTCGGGACGACAAGGTCGGAGGTTCAAATCCTCTCGCCCCGACTCCATACTTTATCCAACAAGCCGCTGGCACCGACACAACGTAGTGTCAATTCGTTGTAAGCTTATCCACCCCTCATGGCAATTCGTCAAACAGAAGCCTTCTTGATCCGTACTTACCCCCTAAGTGAATCATCCGTGATTTGTGTTTTTTACACTCAGGATTTTGGTAAAGTACGAGCCGTGGCTAGAGGCGTTCGAAGTGCGAAGAGCAAATTTCGAGGTCAACTTGATCTTCTTAATCGTGGTGAGTTGATTTACAATGAAAAAGCTAATCGTGAGCTTCAATCAGTTCGCGAATTTGATCTCATTGATAACTTTGATCGAATAAAGACTAACTTTAACCTATTTACTTACGCTTGCTATTTTTCTGAATTAGTGGATGCTATGGAATCTGACGGAGCGGATAATCCGGATGTTTTTCTTTTGCTTACTCGTGCCTTCCGGAGTCTCGAAAAGATGACTGATCTAAGACTTTTTGCCCGTGCTTTTGAATTGCAAATGTTACAGATTTCCGGTTATGCTCCAGATTTCACCCGTTGTGGTGCCTGTGGAAGATTCTTTACGGTTGAAGATGTTAACCTCCATTATTACGATCAATCTGGCGAAATTATCTGTACGAGTTGTAGTACACCTCAATTAGTTTCTTTATCCCGTGGCAGTTGTGAGTTGATGAGGAGAGTTCAAGAAACCAATTTTGACCGACTAAAACGCATTCATGCTAGTCAACGAAACCACAAAGAAATGAGGTTTGTTTTGTCGTCCTTGATTAGTTTCCATACTCATAAACGACTGAAAAGTCTTGAATTTTTAGATTTAGTTGAAAAAGATAAATGGTAACCAAACGCATCATACCTTGTCTTGACGTTCGAGAGGGACAAGTCACGAAAGGTATAGCTTTTCAAGGTAACGCTAACATAGGTGACCCCGTCGATATGGCCCATTTTTATTACGAAAATGGAGCAGATGAACTGGTATTCTACGACATAACCGCCAGCAATGAGCAACGTGATATTATGATCAACGTCGTTTCTGCTGTAGCAAACCAAATATTCATTCCTTTCTCTGTGGGAGGTGGTTTGAGAACCTTGGACGATATGCGTAAAGTTTTGTGGGCTGGTGCGGAGAAGGTTTCCATTGATTCTGGGGCTGTTCGGAATCCTGACTTAATTGCTCAAGGTGCTAAGGCCTTCGGTAGTCAATGTATTGTTCTAAGCATGCAAGTGAAAAATGTATCTGTTAGTCCAAAGATTCCCAGTGGATATGAAATTTACATCGACGGTGCAAGAAGGCCCATGGGAATTGATGCTATTGAATGGGCAAAAAAAGGTGTGGAACTTGGCGCAGGAGAAATTGTTGTTAATAGCATTGACCAAGATGGAACTAAGGCTGGGTACGAATTGAAACTGACCAAACAGATTTCTGAGACAGTATCAGTACCTGTTATTGCTTCTGGTGGAGCCGGACACCCACAACACTTGAGGGATGTATTTGTAGAGAGTCAGGCTGATGCCGCAATTGTAGCATCAATCACACACTATGGAGAGTTCTCAATTAATAGTATTAAAAACCATTTAGCACAGCAGGACATTACTGTCAGAAGTACGTGGTAATAGTGGGATGGGTTTTTGGTAATTTTGACTGGTAAGAAGAGATAAATAGGAAGAGGTTATGCAAATCCTTAATTTGGAAGACGGTATTTTTTTTGAAATGGGGGACGGGAAAAACTGGCGGGTTGTCCATCCAGAAATGGGAGCAACCCAAATCACGCTCAATCATGGCATCCACGCACCTGGCCAAGAATTCACACAGCACATTCACGATCAGTCAGAAGATGCTATCATTTGTCTCGAGGGAGGGGGGGCGATTCGGCAAGGGAACACATACACTCCAATCATGGCTGGCGAAATGATGTTTGTTCCAGCAGGTGAAGTTCATGGAACTAAAAATACAACCAGCCAACCTGCCAGAATGATGAGCTTTCAAGCACCACCTGACATGGCTCTCTATCGAGGGGAGCGAAATCATGCTTCTGGTCAATCACCAAGGCCTGAAGTTGGGCACATCAGCGATGTACAAGTAATCGAAATGAGCAAGGGGGGGCCAATTTTTGGTCGTCCAGGGAATTGGAGAAATGTCATTTCAGATAAGAAAGGGGCAAAATACCTTTCGTTAGATTTTATTCAACTAGAAGCTGAACAGTCATTCAAACACCAACCACAGCATACTGAGTCGATTTACGTTATTATTGAGGGATCAGCTTACGTGAAATCGAAAGAAAAAGAATGGGAACTAACCTTCAAAGACGTAATTTTCTTAAATGCTAATGAAACTTTTGAACTGACGGCAACAGTTAGTAATGATAAAAATCAATTGACAAAAATAGTATATTGCCGCAGTTTGCCTTTTGAAGATTAGGATTAGTAGTATACATAGGAACTATAATAAATGAGCTTAATGTTTGAACGCCGAGGCAATTTAGCGATAGTACAATCTGCACACTATCAGATCAATTTTGACCTCTCAACTGGTACTTGGCATTACCATGATAGAGATGGATATGGTGTTATAAGAAACGCATATACAAAGATAATACTGAATAATGGTACGTTTTTGACAACTGTGGATGCAAAATACCGGAAATTTACCACTCGGCAACCAAATGATGATATTTTGGGCCGATACCAGCAAGTTACTTTTTCCCACGAATCTCGTTCACGAAAACTTAAAATCAACCTTCACTTGAAATGCTATTTCGATCAACCTTATCTAGTTTTTTCTGTGGGAGTTCAAAATCTGTCTCCAAAACAGATTAGACTTAGCCAAATTGACCTAATTAATACTTCACCTTTAACTCAAGCAAGTGAAACGTCTGGTGGACTATACCTGTCGGGTAAACCAGAATCGTATCAATTATTTTTAGATACTCACCCGCTTTACAAAAATGAGATTTCGTCTTTATACAAAGGTGTAGAAGTTAACCAAAACCACGACAGCTTTCCATGCTACCATGGTGAATTTTACCACCCAGAGAGCAAAAAATCGTTATCTTTTGGTTTTTTGACCACCCAAAAATGGTGGTCGTCAGTTCAAATTGGGTACAAAGGTCAAACAACCCCCGACGAAAATGGGGATCTGGGAATCGATGATTGGTCAATCTACCACAATTGTGAAAATGCCATCTGTCCTAGTAACAATTTGGCCGGTAACCATTCAGGCTACCGTGGGCGAAGGAAGAACAGCCGCGCCACGGAAGTTAGTTCAGAGTCAATATATTTGAATTTCAGTCAAGATCCAGTATCTTCCTTCGAAAATTATGCTCACCTAATTAGTAAATTATCCACATTGAGACGTTCCTCTGGGGCAGAAACTAGTTTAGCTAAGATGCCACCAAGGTCAAGCTGGAATTTACAAAGTAAAACTTCACATCAAGGTTTTCAGAAGACATCTATTAACAAGGATATCAGAAAAAAAATTGATTTTATCGGTAACCAAAAACAATCTGGTTATTTGGATGACGTGGAATACGTTCAATTAGCATCACTACCGAGTTTGTTTGCTAACGATGATATAGGTTTTGATAAAGACCCTAAACGCAATAAAGATGTCAAATTGACGGCGAACGATCAACTTTTGACCATGCTAAAGAATACTGTGCCTGAGCTACACAAGAGGGGACTGAAGGCTAGCTTAAGATTTTCTCCGTTCTGTTTATTAACTTCCGATGAATCAACAAACAACGCTGATGACCTTTTACTTACCGACGAACGACAGAGGAAGACAACACTGTTCTTACCTGGAAGTGGTTTGGAGGTTGGCTTACTTGATCTATCGCAACCAGCGGCCAAAGAAAAAATTAGCCAACAGGTGCAAAGTCTTGTTGATGATTGTCGAATTGACCGCCTGTATATTGACGTTTTGCCATATGTTCAGGGGCCATTAAAAAATCCAGAAAATTTCACTTGGAATAACAAATCATTAACATCGGTAGAACTATATAAGAAGGGACTAGAACTACTGGTATCGATAGTTGAAAACTGCAATCATGAGGTTAAATTGATTGGAGAACACTCACCTTTCGTTCTTAGTTCAGGCTTCTTTTCTGGGCACCAATTTGTTAGCCAAGAAACTATTGGTGATCAGTTATGGATTTCACGTCGAGATATTAAACAAACGATGTTTAATTTTGCAAAATATTTACCTCTAAATCAATCAATTTGGAACGCAGAGTTGGGAGCTATTACTATTGATGAGCCAAATCCGGCCAACGATGTTCATTTGACGGCAACACTTGCGGCTATTGCTGGTGGTTCAATCACAATTAATGACGAACTTGACCAGATGAAGCCTGAGCGTTTAGAAATATTGGACAAACTGTTTCCACTATCATTAGGCCCAGCAAAATCGATTAATTTAAATGCCGGGACTAACCCCGTAAGCCACTATCCACAGATTTGGAACTTACCGGTCGACCAAACCTCATTCGATAAAAAAGCTCTCGATAAAAAGTTGGCTACGAACGAAACCTGGAATATTTTAGGAATATTTAATTGGCAGGAATATACAGACCAAATAACATTTGGTCTAGCTGATATTGGGTTAGATAAGTCAAAAAATTACTTAATGCATGATTTTTGGAATTGTCAATTTTTAGGAACCGTACAAAACAGTGTGACATTGATGGATGTTCCTCCTCAATCAGGACGTTTATTTTGTATTCGATTGAAAAAAGATATTCCACAACTACTTGCAACTAATCTTCATTTTTCGCAAGGTGGTGCTGATGTATTATCAGCTGGCTGGGATGAAGATCGACAGACCTTTTTGTTGGTTTGCCGGGCACCACGAGAAAAAGGTGATATTTTTCTTCATTTACCCGATGATTATTTACCTACTGAAACTGCTTGTGTGGGTGCCGAATACACGTATAAATGGCAAAAGCCAATCCATCAAATTACTCTTAGCCAAGCTCAACAGAAAGTGATTCAACTCAGCATTCGATTTTCTAAAACATCATCCGAATAACAGTCTTTAACCAACAGAAGTATACTGAAGTGTTAAAGAAATGTGGGGTAAGCCAATTGAGTATGAAAGATCCCTGTATACAGTATTTTGGGATTCTTAGTTGGTTCATCTGGTCGCTTATTTGGATAACATTTTTTTCGGCGTTCACAGGGGTACTAGCGGGAAGTAAAAGCGCGTCTGATTTCGATAATAGCCGGCGAATAGTCTCTATCAACGCACACCTTGGAGGGTTAGCCGAAAACATACAAATTTCTGATGGCTTCCTGTGGAACCCTGCCAATTTGGCTTTTTTTGAAAAAAGCCAAATTACTTTAATTGGTACACCAATCCTATCCCAACCTCAAGATACGAGGAGCTACGTTCCGATCAGGCGTGCTAGCGGTATTTCTGCTACAGCTAGCGGGAAACAGTTCAATCTAAGTTCTGCAGGTGGCGTTTCTGTTGCTGTTTGGCGAGAAGATTGGTCTGGTCAACCAACTAATCTGTCAAAGCATCAAATTGGTACAGCAGTTAGCTACGGTATTCCTTGGAGTGCACAACTCGGTATAGGTTCAACAATTCGATACTTTAGAACTTCAAATCAGCCATTTAACATTGATTCCAATGAATCAATAGCCACAATGAATGCTCATATGGCTCTAGATTTGGGAGTACACTATCGCCAACCGAACTTTTTATGGATGAACCGAACTGCAACCTTCGATTTCGCATTAATGGATCTGGGAAATTTAGCTAAAGAGAATAATGGTCGGACAAATCCTTTCGCTCAACTTGGATCGATCTATCATCTCACACCTCGAACTCATCTATCTGCTAGTTGGAATTTGGGTACATCGGTGAATAACAACAATAAAGTACAACTTGGTATTGAACAGTGGTTCTTTGCATTACCTAATTCTCTGTTTAAAGCGAACAATCTGGGAATTAAAGTTTCTGATGGCTACTTCGCCTTGCGTGCCGGGTTAACTATTCCAACCCAGAAATCCAAATCTAATTTAAGCTACCCTTATCAGATTGGTGCAACCTTTCAGACTGGTAATTTGCAATCAAAAAGTAGAGGAACCATAGCAACCTTGAGATTGGAGTACGCCTATACTCGATGGTCTCATTTGCCTCAAACAATTGATCATTGGATTACCGCTACCATAAATTGGGGCCAAAAGAAGAATCAGAAAGTGGAGATAGGAGAGATTATCATTGATGATGAGCCAAACCCGATACGATCAGCTGAAACTATTACAACTAATTCATTGCCAACTCCACTCGACTTTAGTTCACGTCTGATAGCGTCCCCATCGATTTTTTCGCCTAGCCTAAATGGAGATAGTAATGTTGTGACTTTTACATTTGGGGCTTCGTCTAAAGGAATTGAAAACAATCAAAAAACAGATAGCTGGATGCTAGAAATAAGGGATGAATATCGGAGAATTGTTCAGAAGTATACTCACTTTCGCCAAAATACCAATGGCTACCAAGTGCTCTGGGATGGAACCAATTTTGCTCAGAACCCATTAGCAGATGGCCAATATACAGCAAAGATCATTTGGCAGAAGCCAAATGGGGAAAAGGTAGAACATAGCAGAACAACCATCATTATTGATACTGTTGCTCCAACTTTTAGTTTATCGGCGGAACCAATTATTTTGGTAAATGACGCTCTGTCTGTAGAAGGCCACGCAAGTCATCGGCCTGGAATTGACTTTAGGTGTGAAGATTCCGCAATTGCTCATTGGGAAGTTAGGTTAGTACAAAATGGAAAAAAAGTTTTAGAAGAAACCAGTGGGTACGGCTCTCCTCCTAACCCATTTTTCTGGAAGCTTAAAATGCCCCCCCTTATTTCTGAGAGCAACAATAAAAAAGAAACATATCATTACGTTGCAACCCTTTGTGATTTAGCAGGTAACTGTCAGACAAAAACCATCCCAATTTCCGTTGTTGATCTACGAACAGTCTCTAGTCGGCAGGAAAAGCGTGGGTTAGTGATTTCACTCCCATGTATTATGTTTGATACTGACTCATACGAAATAGAAATTGAAAGTTATGTTAAAGAACTAGGCGAGATCTCACAAGCCATCGCTGCATATCCTGAGGCTAAAGTAGTAATTGAGGGTCATACTGACGATGTAGGGGATGCGAATTATAACCTAGAACTATCTGAGCGAAGAGCCGAGGTTGTCCAACAATATTTAATCGACCATTTTCAGGTAAATCCAGATAGATTATTAGCCATAGGTCGAGGAGAACAGTCCCCGCTCTTGCCTAATAATTCCAATACGAATCGTCAAAGAAACCGAAGAGTTGATATTATTCTACTCACAAGAGAAAGTGATCTTGTGAATGAGACTTCACATTCTTCGGATTTCATCAGCGAAAAAGATCAGTTAATGGAAGGTGAGTATTATACTTTGTTGGTTGGCTCGTTCCAAAATGAACAAAACGCAATAAAACTGGCACGAAGATTAGAAGAAGTAAGTTTACCGCAGCCAATTCAGGTTTCTAGAATTACAACTGCCGGTTCTCGCCAAGTTTGGTACCGGGTAATGGTAGGTAAGTTCTATCAAAAATCCATAGCGCTAAACAAAGCCAAAGACTTACCTCAGTTCATAACAACCAAACCATTATTGATATTAGCTAACGACTAATTAGCCTATCTGTCATAACCTTTCTATAACGATAAAATTAGTGTAATACATCGGAAAATGATTAGGTAGTACGTAAAAAACGGTATAGAGCAACAGGAGAAGGAAGATACTCGAATGTCTTTATTACTGGAATAAAGTAATACACAGCAAGTAAAACACTAACAGGGTCTTATGGCGATCTGAAAGTGAGGTTTAAAGTTCCAATTTAGAATAATAGTCATTATCTTTTTGAGCTATTGTCCCGGGTGAGTTGATCTAAGGAAGGAACGTAAACTACTGCACCACTCGAAATGCCACTGGTAATTTCAAAATGCGTATTATTTCGCTGGCCAACCTCAACTCTTGTTTTGATTCCTTTCAATTCTTCGATTTTGTCCTTTTTTCTCTGTCGCTTTTTTGTCTTGCCTTTTTTGAGTTTAGGGGCATTTGGATCATCGAGCTGAACAAAGTATTTTCGCTCAGCCTCAATATTTGTTGACAAATCACGGAGGTCAAATTTCCCTTCAGAGATTAAGTGTATAGATGTTGGTCCTACCCGCAATCCATTTGAATTTTTATCAAGCAAAACCTCAACATTATGACGGGCACTATTTGCATTGATTTTACCAACTGTAGATTCGTATTTTTTCCCAACTAGTGTTTCGATAGTAATTGATTGATTCGGTACTAATAAACCAAGATCTGCGTTCGATACTGTCACGTTAGCAGTTAGCACTTCAGACACAATAACAGCCTCAATCGGTAATTGCAGAACTGATGCTTCATCGAAAACAATAATATCAACATTCGCCGACATTCCAGGTAGAAGTTCATATTCTGAAGTCGCGATTTCGATAACAACTTCAAAGGCTACTACACCAGAAGAACTAGATCCTTGCCCCGTATTTGCACTCGGAGCAATTTCAGTAACTTCTCCACTGAATAATAAATTAGGATATGCATCTATCGTTATTTCTGCTTGCTGACGTAAGGCTACTTTCGAAATTTCGGCTTCGTTAATCCTTGTTTTTACCACCATTTTGGACAGATCTGAAATGACCAAAATAGCTGGGCCTTGAGAACCATAACCTGATCGGGATCCCATTACAATCTCGCCTTCTTCAAATGCTAATCGCGTGACACGGCCTGATAGTGGAGCCTTAACCACAGTCCAGCCAAGCTCATCGTCAATTGACTGCAAAGCACTTTCGGCACGTAGTAATCCAGACTGTGCTTGAATCTCCGAATTTATACTAACCGAAGTCTCTTGCTCAACCGTTTCAAGTGCCTGCTGTAATCGGATTTTGGCTGATTCTAAATCAGCTTTGCTGCGTTCTGTATTGGCTTCTTGTGATGTCTTTATCGTTCCTAGATTCTGTTCTTGCAATCGAATAGTTGCTTGCCTGTTAGCAATAGCTCGATCTCGAGCTTCGATATTTCGCTTCTGAGATTCTATAGATTTGGTCTGAGAAGTTACATTTTTCTGCGCAGTTTGATAAGAGGATTTTACCTGCGATAAACGAAGTTCAGCATCTTCTAAGGATTTTTTAGAAACATACTTTTTGGTGTATAAGTCTTTTTGTCTGTCGTATTCAGCACTAACATTATCAAATTCAATTTTCGCAGAGGATTCGTTGGCTTGATTCTGTTCGAGCTGAATTTCAGCTTGTTGAAGAGTTATTTTGGCTTGGCTAAGAGCAATCCGGTCCTGCTCTAACATATTTCTGCTACGTTCAATATCAGTTTTAGCACTGCTCAATTGCTGCGTAGCAGTAGCTTCCACAGAAGCTAAAGTGGCCTCTGCCGATTTAACAGCATTTTTGAGTTGTTGGATATCACTGGATTGTCGTTTTTCGGTCAAAAAAGTTTGTGATCGAGCCTGTTCCAAAGAAGCTCTGGAAGATCCAAGATTTGCTTGCGCCTGCTTTCTTCGCTCAGAAACTTGCTCATCATCAAGACGTAAGAGTTCTTGGCCTTTTTCAACATAATCACCTTCTTCGATCAGCAGTTGTTCAATCTCGCCAGACACATTTGATTTGACCTCAACGGAAACTAATGGCTCCAAGTTACCAGTTTCTCGAATCTTTACTCTAAATTCACCAACACGAACCATTTCAGTTTTGTGTTCTGTATCCTGTTTTTTCTTCCCTATTGGGATTCTATCGCACCCAGCGCTAATTAGAGTGAAAGCAACAAGAATTGCTCCCCAAATTCGGTGCTGCATTTTTATAAATCTCCCATAGCTCTCTGTAGTTCTGTACGTGCGATTTTATATTCGTAGAAAGAACGAACTTGATTAGTTAAAGCACTTGCATAATCGGTTTGTGCTTGTAACAACTCTAGCAAAAAGGCACGCTCAAGTTCGTATCGGCCTTTAGTAACATCCAAGTTGAGTCGGGCATTAGTCACTTGTTTCTCAGCGATCTCTGTCGCTTTTACCGCTCTAGTCAGGTTAAGGTATGACTGACGAGTTTCGAGAGCAATGCTGCGTTTCAAGTCTTCGATCGTTTCTTGGTTCTGCTGAATCTGTAATTCGGCAGTCTCGACTTGACGCCTGCGAATACCCGCGTCAAATAAGGGAAAGTTAAGTGTCGCAGCAGCACGCCAATCCCTCAAATGTTCCAAGTGTTCATAAGTATCAAAGAAGTCATCAAAATAAGCATCTAAATCCATGTTATGTGAATACTCCACATCAACTGTTGGCAATCGGTCAATTCGGGCGAGTTTAAGCGAATACCGCAATCTCTTTTGGCTAGCAGAATTTTCAGCAAATTCAGGTCTATCTTTTAGGGCTTTTTCAATAGCTTTATCCAGCGTAATACTTGGCAATGAGACTTGATTCAGTTCCTCCTCAACTTTCGTAATATTGATACGAACACTAGGGTCAAATCCCATCACTCGAGGTAGACGCGCCAAAGCAATATCAAGTTGATTTTGATTGTTAAGCAAGTTTAATTCATCATTGGCCTCTCTCACTTGAGCCGCTGCTACATCTGCTTCAATCTGTATTCCAGCTTTAACAAAAGCTTCAACTCTTTGGCGATTATCTCTGGATCTTTGAAGGACTTCTTTATCTACTTCCACCAAAGATTGCGCTTTTAGTACATTGTAGAAGGCTTGGGTAACATCATAAATCAAATTTTGCCGAATGCGTTCGTTTCGGCTTTTCTGAGATTCTAATGATTCTTCTTCTCGTAAAAGATTAAGGCCCCTCTGGCCATAATCCCAAATTGTATAACGTCCTGACAAACCAAAATTGTAGTTTTCTCCTCGCTCTAACAACACAAACGTATCTTTATCTAAATTTTCCCTCTGGCGTTGGATTTTACGGAGTTGATCAGATAGAGTATAGTTACCACCTAGGCTAAAATTAGGGTAAAAATTAGAACGAGCATCTTTAATACGCAAGTTTTGTAATGCAATATTGATTTGGCTATTTTTGATGCTGGTAGAGTTTTGAAGTGCTAACTCAAGACATTTATCCAAAGTCATGGACTCAGATTGATCCACAACAATACTGCTTTCAGCCCAAATATGTCGATCAATTTGAAAAAAGATGACCATCAGTCCAAAAACAGCCAATCCTAATAGATTCCGCTGATTGACTATTTGCATTTCAATTAATTCTCTTTTACGCATCTGTTTACCTACTCCCACCCCTACTGTGGTACTAGTCAAAATTCAAAAACCAACAAGATTTTGGACGAAATGATTCTCCCAAAGTTTATATTCTCTTGCTGATTAAGCCAAGGGTCAACTGTCCTTACCAGAGGGAATGTTCAGAATTTGAACGGATTGATCGCTAGTCAAACAGTCATAAAAAAAACAGTACTGAAAATAGGTGTTTTAGGATCTAAAAAATGGCATGTATATTGCCTCGCTATATAGTTAGCTGAAAATTATCAAGAGAAAATTATAATTATGAATCAATATATACAGGGTAGGTTTTACTTTCTGTTCCTTTCCATAGTAAGCGGATTAATTAACTTGATAAGTCAAGGGGAATCTGATTCTCAGGCTGAAGCCATTAAAATGGGAGAAATATCAGTATCTGCTAACCGGATTGCTAAAGAAACATTTCGCACACCAAATTCTATTTCGGTTATTGAAAAATCACAAATGGAAAGAATAACCGCAACAATAACACCTCAGATTTTGGCGGAAACCGTTGGCATCTTAGCCCAACAAACCACAGTAGGACAAGGATCCCCTATTCTGCGCGGACTTACCGGTTACCAAACACTACTTCAAATTGATAATGTTCGTTTAAATAACTCGACATTTCGCTCTGGTCCGAATCAGTATCTTTCTACTATCGCGCCACACGGGCTGGATAGGATAGAAGTATTACGCGGCCCAAATTCTATGCTATATGGTAGCGGAGCAATTGGTGGAGTAATCAGTGTCTATTCCCATCGATTGAATTATAGAAATGATAAAAAATTTAGTTTAGTCCCACTTGCAAACCTCCGTTTCACTTCAGCTCAAAGTGGAAGGGTTGGAATGCTTGGTCTCCATGGGGGCACAAATGATTTAGCTTTTTTTGTAACGAGTTCCGTACGGAGATTTGGGAACCAAAAACTAGGTTCAGGCTACAATTTGCACTATAACAATCGGAAATTTGAAATTGTTGGTGACAAACCCGATCCTTTACCCAAAAATTCATGGATTAAAAAAGATGAAGAACCATTGGGTTGGTCAGGTATTGATGCTACGGCTAAACTAGGCTATAAGATCAATAAAGACCAACAAATTTCATTCTGTTATCAGACATGGAGACAGCCAGAACTAAACCGCTATGATAAAATATCGACAAAAGAATACGAGTTATATCAATTTTCACCACAGAATAGAAACCTACTCTATGCTACGTATGAATCGAAAAAACCAATTAAGTTCATAGACGAAGCTACTGTAACCCTATCTTATCAACAACAGTTAGAAGGTCGAAAACAAATTAAAGCGACAAACCTAAATGAACAGAAAGAGCAATTTGATGAAGTAGGAACTTTTGGCTTATCTGGTCAAGCTGTGAGTACCAGCTTACCCCAACAGCGAATCATTTTCGGTGGAGATTTCTATTTGGACCGACTGTCAAGCCGAACAGTAAAAACAAATCTTGCTACTCGTATAGAACAAGTTGACTCAGATTGGGGGCGCTTTCCCAATAATTCCTCGGCTTCCGACTTAAACCTATTTGCTCAGAGCGAAGTTGAAGTTTGGTCTGATTTGCAACTGGTGTTAGGAGGTCGGCTCACTCATTACGACCTACAAGCTGATCTTAGTTCCAGAGATACCAGTTTTGGTCTCTATCAAAAATCAGGACAGGCACTAACTGGAAATACAGGTGTCGTATTCAGCATAACTGAAAATTTGAACTGGGTGGCAAATTTCGGTACCGCATTCCGGTCCCCCAACTTGAATGATACGACAGTAGTTGAGGTTACAAACGAAGGTATTGACGCTCCAAGCCTAGATATAGATCCGGAAAGTAGTTGGACATTAGAAGCCGGTTTAAAAGCTAATTTTTCTCGTTTTATTGGGGCTGCCACGTTATATCATAGTGAAATCCGAGACTTGATTTCTCGCGTACCAGTTAAAGAAGCCTACGATGGTAAAGATTTACCAAAGCTTTATAAAGATATCCAATTAGAAAATCCTGATACTGAAATTTTTATTCAGGATAATATTGACCAAACTCAAATCAGGGGAATTGAGCTGTCTGGTACTGTAGTTCTAAATTCGAGGCTGACCATGTACGGTCATGGAACCATTACTCGGGGGCGTATTTTGAAAAACAATGGTGAACCACCGAATCCTGAAGAATTCTGGGCGGCAAGGATCAGACGAGAAGCGCCACCAATGGGTATGATTGCCCTACAGTGGAAAGCCCCCAAAAAGCCTTACTGGTGCGAATTTTATGTTAGAGGCGCGATGGAACAACGAAGATTAAGCCGAGGAGACATTAGGGACCCACGTATCCAAGGCAAAACTCGCGACCCAAAATTGGTAGAGTTCGATGAAAACGGCTTGGCTCTTGATGCTGGTACCCCTGGTTGGTATACGTTGAACTTGAGAGGCGGAGTCAAACTGGGGCAACTAGTAAGACTTAATATGAACATCGAGAACTTACTGAACCGTCGCTACCGACAGCACGGGTCTGGTATCAGTTCACCTGGTTTTAACCTAACAACCAGTTTGAGTACATCGTTTTAGAAGGTTCAGTCCAATTACCAACAAAATTTGAATTTAAGTATATTTTATTAATACTTAGTCAAAGTCGTTATTCCGATGAGGAAACGGGTGCATTTGCTTCTCCATTACCTTGATATTCAGCATTTGGAACCCCGACTTCTAATTCCGATAACACCTCTTGATTGTCAAAAGAAACTTCTGATTGATGGTCAGCTAAGAGAGTAACAGGCAGGACAAAAACATACTCAGCTAATTTTTGGTTTGGAGGATAACCTAATTCAGTTGAATTTCGTTCCTGATGGCTAGAATGACCATTTGGGTCTGAGTTGCCCAACTGGTCAGACTCATCTAAAAAGGTAAATTGGTCGCTGTCTTTGTTTTCCTCCTCGGTCGATCGAATAACGTTTTCCCCCTGTGCCGAAACGGGTAAAAAATAGACATTCTCTTGACCGAAATGATGTTGCAACATCAATTTCATGCTGCGGAATTGATCAGCTAAAGCATCGCGGTGTCGCTTTAGTTCAGGCAAACTGCCAATAGCATTACCAATATTTTCTAGGTATTGGCTCGATTTATCAGAGACAAATCGAGCTAAATCTCGTTGGTGTTGCAAGCGATCTTGACCAGGATCAGCCAAGCCCGCCCCACCGAGTGAACATAGTCCTTTGTACGATTGATTGCCACTTTCAAGTGCAAATTGAGATGATACAAGTAATTCTTCTTTCTGTAAATCTTGGCACAATTCAGTTAGAAAATATCGTTCTTTTTCGGTTGAACTTGTTTCAGCAATATAGAGATCTGCTTTTGGAACTACACAAATAAATTGCGTGCCTTTAAGTTTTTCTGGCCCACCACGTAGGACTAATAAGTCGCTAACTAACTTTTGTAGTAACTGGCGTTGGCTGATGTCAGCTTTCCCGTCTCGCGATAAATCCATTTGATCAAAATTCTCTTTCACGTTCCCGAGACCTTTTATCTTCTCGCGAATTGAGGCTTCGACGGATAGATCAAAGAAAAAGACGATAGCTTCAGCATTCTTTAAGATGCGAGAGACAAAAGGATCTGAGCCATTTTCTGTTAAGCTAACAGCTGCTTTTTCACCTGGAATATCGGAAAACACGAAGTTAGAACGTATTGGAAGTTGGCTATAGTCGTTGAAAAAGTCGAGGGAAAACTTAATACTTCGACGGAACCCTTTCTCAGTCTTTTCTGGTAATTTACCACGCCAATAATCGCTTGATAAAGCTCTCATTTGTGCTTCATCCGAAGGTGAATCAAAGGTAATAGTAGCTCCCAAAGAGCCGATGTTGTTGTAAAAAGAGGTGAATCCCGATAACATGACTGTCGATTTTCCAGTACCAGGACTACCTATAAAAATGACTGAGTGTGTTTTTTCTTGTTTAGGAGACCAACCACAGAATCGGATACTTTCATCAGTGGTAACATCATCTATACTTATTTCAACTCGCTCCCCGGGTGGGCCAGGGCAAGTGAAATCGACAACACGATGGATCTGGTCTTTTAAAACATCAATTGCACGATTGATCTGATTGGATCCATTTTCACCATTAGTGGAATTGAGATAGTCTTTTAACACTTCTTTCACAGTTTCAATACCGTCTGTCGCGTTGTTCTCAAGCTCCTGTACAGCCAAATTGAAAGCTTCATGTGCAGAGCGTTTAATCAAATCTTGCCTTAAATCCTTGAATTCCTCCGGCCATTCGATTCCTAAGTTTCCGATCAATAATTCAGATTTGACCAGATTTTCTAGTAGCTCTGGTGAGATGCCAACTAATCTTGGCAACTGAAAAGGCTCTTGATCTACACCAAGTTTATCTAGTATCTGCCGATGATTTACAATTTTCGAATTGTGACCAAGCAAAATAGCTAAATAGAATTGAAATCTGAGAACCCCTTCGACAAGACGTTTACTTTCCGTACTAACCGTAGCATTCTCCTTAAGAAAACTTAAGTATTCAAACAGACTCGGGCAGACTTCTTTTAACAAATTGTTGAGCGTTTTTAATTCTGGTGTATTTTCGTCTTGATTCGAACTAAATTGGCGCATCCATTCTTTAACGTAACCTTGCTCAAATACAATATCCATCAAAGGGCCAACCGCAGAAATAGGTTCGAAACCAGCAATAATAGTATTATTGATGGTAGCAAAAGTTTCTTCTAGACTGCGAGACTCATCTTGATTACGACCACTAAAATCCCTATAACGAGGGAATTCCTGATACAACCTATTCCAACCAAGATAATCAATATCACTAACAAAGGCTTTGGAACTTTGCTCCCACTTTGTTTCCTCGTATAAACCAGAATAACTCAGCGTAGGAAAATCTCGTTTTTCTTTTTCGTAAGGATACTTATCAATTGGTGGGCGATTAATACCTTCGATGTTGATAAGCTCTAATTTGTCTTCTAATCGTTGCAGAAACAAGCGGTACTCACTGATGGCATCGTTTAACTCGAAACGGGCGTTTTGTGTCAATACCATCCTATAACTACCCTTGCGGATACCCATTACAGTTCCACAAGCTGGGCAAACGATACCCCGATGCCCAGGCTCAACAGTTTTTAGAAAATCACGTCTTGTATTTGACAACATTTTGAAGCTCCGTTTTATTCATTTGGGGGACATTTTTTTAGCGAGGCTTACTACCGCTGGGTTTAGACTGGTTCTCTAGATTATACCTGAAATTCCAAAATTGTAAATACTGAAATAAAAAGCCATCAGGTCTTCAGTGGCACAGTGTGTGCTCAGTATCTAGTAATTAGAATATAATCATCACAGGGAAATAGCTTTATGTATCCTCGGAAATGCCTAGATATTAAAGCGAGTGATCTTTTATATGGATTGCTTCGTTGCCTGCACCAAACCAATCGAACTGAATGGGAATCTAAGCTTCAGTCTAAATGGTCGTCGCCAAATGACACACTCATATGTTACTCAGTTCGTACAGGATTTAATCTGTTGCTAGATTCTCTAAATTTACCCGCAGGTAGTGAAGTTTTAGTTTCCGCTATTACTATTCCACAAATGATTGATCTACTAAAATCCCATCAGTTGGTGCCTATCCCAATTGATATAGATATGGGAAGCTTAACAGTCAAGTCGGAACATCTGGAATTATCACTTACAAAAAAAACGCGTATGATTTTAGTTGCGCATGTTTTTGGGTGTCGTATGGATTTAACAGAAGTAGTGAATTTTGCTGCGAAGCACGATCTCTTTGTGGTCGAAGATTGCGCACAAGTATTCTTAGCCGATGGTTACCTAGGTCATCCATCAGCAACGGTATCAATGTTTAGTTTCGGAGCAATTAAGACAGCGACAGCACTAGGAGGAGCAATATTTACTATTCGTCAGGTCGAACTAAACCAGGCTATGAGCCGTCGTATCAAGGAATATCCTACAATAACACCATTTAGTTTTTTTCAACGCTTAATCAAATATAGCTTTCTCAGATTAGTCAATCACAGTTCCATTTATGGGGCAATTTTCACATTTCTTGAGTTATTGCGTCACGACCCAGATCAAATCGTGATGTCGCTAACCCGGTCTTTTCAAACAGGAGATCTTTCAAGCCAACTACAATACCAGCCGTCTACAGCTCAGTTAGCGCTACTATATCGCCGTTTATCTCGATACAAAACAGAGGCAGTAGAACGTCGGCAGGCCTCTGGGTATAAATTAACTCGTCATTTTCCAAATGATGCTTGGTGGCCAGGTTGTTACGCTGAAGAACACACATTTTGGATATTCCCAATCTGTGTTTCTAATCCTCTTCAGACGCGGCTGCGTTTAAAAGAGCATGGGTTTGACGCAACTCTGGCAAGCAGCAGTCTGATAGCTCTACCTAAGGCAGACAAGAATGAATCACCGACAGAAGCTCAACTGGTATTATCAAAAATCTTATACTTGCCTTTTGATGCATCAATGCCTTCAAAAGACCTCATACGATTAGCGCATTTGGTCGCATCAGATATAACTCGCATATCCAAGCATTGTCAGTGAAAATCATAACAGATCTTATTGTGACATTATCGTCTCATGTGCAACACCAATGTCACAGTTGAAAAACGCCGGCCATTATAATATTCCTCGATCCTCATAGAGAAATTACCCACTGTTATATCTGGCATGTCTAATGCTTCAGAGATAACAGTAGCCAACAACAAATACAAAACAACTACCGAACAGAAAGGATACCGAATATGAGGAAATGTCTTTATTTGAATTTGTTATTCGTACTGATATCTGTGCCAGCCTTAGCGGAGGAACAGTCAGAACCAATTTCAATGGAACGTGATGGACCTCGGTTTGGGTTTAATATTTATACTGGTGATATGGTAAAAGCGAAATTTACTGACCGGCCTGATGGAAAAGAATATACGCCATTTACCACCATTTTTGGCTGGCAATTCGAGAAAGTGTTGACTTCTAAAGACAATAATAACCAGTCTATTGGTGTTATGTTCCAAGCAACTCCCTTAGTGGCTGGGTTAGAACAAGGTTTATTGATACCCGTTTTCAATTTTATGGCCGGTGTCAGAACTCAGTCCGGATTTGAAATGGCGGTCGGGCCATCTATAATCTTTAACTTGCAAACAGATGAGCCTGAACAAGCTATATCACCATCTGTATCCATTGCTTTGGGGTATACCATTTCCTCGGGAGACTTTAACTTTCCTACAACTCTAGTACTTACACCTAATCTCGAACCGGACTTGAAGCACAAACAGGAAGATGGAACGATTTCAGAACACAGTCAAAAAGGGTTGCGCATAAGTTACGTAGTTGGTTTCAACTGGTAAAAGTTATACCGACGAACGCAGTGAACGTTGGTAATCAGCATACGCTTCGTCAACCGACAACTGATTATTTAAAACTTTTCTCAATGCGCATACTATAGCTATTGGTGACTCTTCTTGAAAAATAGCCCGGCCGAATAATATAGCTCGGCCACCGTTACGAGCAACGTTATTTGCAAGTTGTAATGTGTAGCGTGCATTTTGCCTAGGCCCCCCTAGAGCACCAATAATTATTGATGGATCAAAGTCGGTAAACTCCTTCCAGACTTTGTTTGTTGTAAAGGCCGTCTTTAAAAAACTAGGCCTTTGATGTTTCCTCAAGTAGCTCATGGTTCGGATGATCGAATCAGCTACGTACATGCCCCGCTTCTCATCATCGAATCCAACCAAATTAACGTTAGGAAGAAACACTTCAAGAATGTGGTCGAAACCAGGAATATCCCCCACAGTATGAGCAAACTGAATATACGATTCTAACATTCGTCGGTCAGCTTGTACATCGTTGTTGAGTGTCATAGAATACAAACCTAACTGTATCGAACAATCTAAGGCTGGAGAAACTAAGGATTCACAATAAGATTTCATATCATCAGGGAAAACAGTCTGAAAAGGGTAAGAGTGCTGTGTTCGATAATCCCCATAACGAGGGTTCCATATTGCTGTTTCTGAGTTCATACGAACGATGGGGGTTACGTCACTGTCATGGAACATCCCCTCCTCAAGAGCTAAAATTTCAGCATCGGCGGGTGTCATTAATAAGCCATCGATCGTCCCATCTCTGACTAAATCTCTCTGGAGTTGTAAAAACTCTGGGTGTGTACGGTAATGAGGTTTAGGAACGGTGACTTGACCCAAACCATGAATACCGCCCGAAGCTAGGGGGTCAGCGGCAAAAACTAGAATTGGATCTTGGTACAATTTGTCGGGGGATGAAAGTTTATCGAAGATACGTTGTCCCATAATTACTATTCCTCAGACTTAATTACGTCCTGTCGTAAAAATATTATATCAGATATATGCACGAAGTTTTTGAACAGCCAGTACGAAAATCATCAAAACAATTATATTTAAAAAAGTCTTTACGAAGAAAACCAAATCTGATATAATCGGTCTGGATTTCCGTGTGCCTGTTTGTCAGGTCGATATGTATCGTTAGCAGTCAATGGCAAGATGGAACTAGATCAGTGTCATCCGTGGCTTAGTAATGCAGGACTAGTACCGAAGATCGATCTAGAATTACGCAGGGTGTACGTTTTACGTGGATCCCATCCCCCACACAGAAGAAATTTTCAAACAAGATAAACAGAGGTTGAAGTTTAGCAGATTATGACGAATTACGATAGGTCTAAATTGGAAGGCAAGAGTGGGTTTGCCTTGTTCATGTTCGAGACTTTTGATGATCCAGATAATATCAAACATAAAATATTTGTCACGTATCTGATCAACGCGCTTATATTCATTTCGATTGGAGCTATAATTTTTGAATCTTGGGTTGATAACGAAATCGAGATTGCACAGACCTCAGCAGAGCAAACATATCGTGACATTGAGTCTAACAACCCAGAACTTTTTGCTGCGATCAATCAAGCCAAATACGATAAAGAGTTGTACGCATCAACCTTTGCAGAGACAGTTGAATTGCGTTTAACTTCCCACCCAGACTATTTGACCGAAAATCAAGCCTTGTATGATATTTATCTGGCTACTGCTAATACTGCTTCCCCAGAGTTAACTTCAGTTGAACCTGCCAAAATACACGAAAATTTTGTTAAGGCTGTTACATATTTTAGAAGTAGTGATCCGGATTTTGCTAATGACGAAGAATACCAAGCGCTAAGAGAAAGTTACATGGCATGGGATTCGGTTATTGCCGATCAAACCTATATCAAGTTTACAGTATTGAAGATTATCGACCTTATTGCACTTGTACTGTTTATGGTTGAGTACTTCGGAACCTGTTATGTTAATATGCCGAAGCCTGGCCGCTACACACTGAGTGTTAACGGAATTATTGACGCTGCCGCGATTGCTCCGTCCTTGATAGAACCAATAGTCAAAATAGTTTTGTCAGGAGGGGCCGGTGGGTTGGCAGGCTTGAGAATTGTTAAGACATTGCGTCTGCTGCGTCTGATGAGGTTGTTAAGAATGCTAAAATTAGCAACTACAGTGATGGATACTTCAGACAAAACGCCTGAAGAAATTAAAGCTCAAGCGACTACAATGAGTTTGGTGATGGCGCTGATGTTTCTAGGGATGTCTGTTGTTATGTTTAGCGCTTTAATGGTCTTCTTTGAAAGAGGTGCCCAACCAGACTCTTTTGGTCATATTACCCAAGCTATGTGGTGGGGTATTATTACACTTACCACTGTCGGCTATGGTGATGTTTCTCCTATTACACCAGCGGGCCAAATTTTGGCCGGTATAGGTGGATTAATGAGTGTGGCCGTTTTTGCCATGTTGTTGGGTGCCGTCGGTGGAATTATTGATGAGTTTATGGGGACGGATGAGGACACTCCCGGAGTAACTATCAGTCCAGCTCAAGAAATAGCCACTCTAGCTGACCTATTAGAAAATGGACACATTAGCCAAGAAGAATTCGATAGCAAGAAAACCAAACTGTTAGGTGATATCTAACTAATAAGACAGATTTTTGTTTAGCTGTTGACAGGTTGCTTCCCAGACTAAGTTGACCGATATTCCCTGCATACATTCGTTGATTTGGCAATGTTTGTTGAATGGTTTACAGGGACTACATGCTATCTCATATCGAAGGGCTATGTGTTTGCCAGATAGTGGCCGGAATTTGTGATAATTCCCGGGGCCGAACAGGCAGATTGTTGGTATACCTAAGGCTGTGGCCATATGCATCGGTCCTGTGTCATTAGCAATGAATAAGTCACAATGCTCGATAAAACCGGCTAATTGACCCAAGCGGAATTCCCCCGCTAGAGACTTTGCAGATGACCCAATTTGCTCGGCAATATGTTCTGACAGCGCTCTTTCTGTTGAGCTGCCAAAGACTAGAACTCTCCCTTGATAATCTTGGATATAGCGACGGCCAATTTCGACAAATCGCTGGGGGGGCCACTGTTTGAATTCCCAACTGGCTCCAGGAAAAAGGCCTAGCGTTGGCCCCGGAATCGCAACTGATTCTTGCCCTATTTTTTGTGCTGCAAAAGCTCGATTTTCTTGAGAAACATGTAGTTCTAATTCCCGATCATCTGCTGGAATACCGACGACCCCGAGCAGTTGAAAATAGTCATCGATAACGTGTTGCCTATTATGCCGATCGATCTCTACAGGAGTAGTCAGTAAATAACCGTTGGGCCGGTGAAAGCCGACCCTTATTTGGGCTTGTGTCAACCAACTAATCAGACTTGTACCAAACTTTCTTTGGAAGTCAAAAACCACATCAAATTTTTTAGAGCGTAATAGATTAATCAACTGTAAACTAGGCACAAGGCCCTTATCCTTTCGGTTTACAGTCAGAACCTCATCTAGGTGTGGGTTTTGATTTACTAAATCCCTGTAAGGTTCATCCGTAAGCATGGAAATTTTGGTTCGAGGTAACCGTTGCCGCAAGGTTCGAATAGCTGGAGTCGTTAATAACACGTCCCCTAGCGAGCTAAGTCTAATTAACAGAATATTAGCTTGTTGAGTAAGATTTGTCAGCGGGTTCACGACCAATAGAAAGTTAGAACAGAAATGCTAAACTGATCAATCCCAAGTACGAATATCAACGAATCGCCCTTGAATTGCGGCTGCTGCAGCCATTTGCGGGCTGACGAGGTGCGTCCTGCCACCTTTGCCTTGTCTACCTTCAAAATTTCGATTAGAAGTGCTCGCACACCGTTCGCCTGGTTGAAGTTTGTCAGGGTTCATAGCTAGACACATACTACAACCAGCTTCACGCCACTCAAATCCTGCTGCTTTGAAAATTTGGTCTAAACCTTCAGCTTCAGCTTCACGTTTGACCGCCTTTGATCCTGGAACCACAATTGCGTTGACTCGGTTGCTGACTTGTCGCCCTTTGGCAATTTGCGCAGCAGTCCGCAAGTCAGAAATTCGCGAATTAGTACAACTACCAATAAAAACTTTGTCAATTTCAATTTGATCAATAGGTGTCCCGGGGGTTAGCCCCATGTACTCCAAAGCCCGGTTCGTCGCTCTCTTTTCGTCTGAGTTTTCTATTTCATTTGGGTCTGGAATATTAGCACCAATATCTAGTACCATTTCTGGTGAAGTACCCCAAGTGACCTGAGGTTGAAGATCTTCAGCACGGATAGATACAATGCGATCGTAAGTAGCTCCAATATCTGTCGGCAATTGCTTCCATGTCTCAACTGCTAAGTCAAAATCAGTTCCTTTAGGGGAAAATTCTAAACCAGAAAGGTACTGATAAGTTGTATCATCAGGTGCAATCATACCTGCTCTAGCGCCAGCTTCAATGGCCATATTACAGACAGTCATTCTTTCTTCCATGGTCAGGCTTCGGATAGCCGAACCTGTGAACTCGATTACGGAGCCAGTTCCACCGTCAGTACCGATCTGACCAATAACAGTTAATATGATATCTTTGGCCGTAACTCCAAATGGGAGTTGACCTTCAATGTCAATCTGTAAGGTATTTGGTTTGCGCTGAAGTAAGCACTGTGTAGCCAATACGTGCTCAATTTCACTGGTGCCAATACCAAATGATAAAGCTCCAAAAGCGCCATGGGTTGAAGTATGACTATCTCCACACACAATCGTCATGCCAGGTTGAGTTAAACCGAGCTCAGGACCAATAACATGAACAATACCTTGTTTGGGATTATCCAAGTCATAGAGTGTCACCCCAAACTCCTGACAATTCTGAGAAAGTGTTTCCATCTGTTTTTTTGCGATTAAGTCAGTAATGGGTAGTGATCGGTCAGTGGTTGGAACGTTATGATCCATTGTAGCAAAGGTTCGATCCGGTCTCCGAACAGATCGACCTGAAACACGCAGTCCCTCAAAGGCTTGAGGTGAAGTAACCTCATGAACTAAATGTGTGTCGATATATAAGATAGTGGCTTCAGTGTCTGACGCCCGAACCACATGCTTATTCCAAATCTTTTCAAACATGGTCTTCATTTGTTTACTCCAGATCATCTTCTACTTGGCTAGAATAATCAGTTAGGGTTAACTTCATTCTAGTGGACTAATTTTCTTGTGACAAAACCGTCCATTATACTTTTTATTTACTGTTGATGGATTAAAATTCCAAAAATTCGATCAATTCTTTTAAACTCCGGGCTACATAATACTGATGCCCTAAGGATTCAACCTGTTTTTGGTATTGATTCTGGCTTTCTGTTTGACGCCCTCGATGGTTTTTAACCTCCAAATGTATGGTTTTACCATCGGATAAAAAAATTAGAAAATCAGGTGAACCTGCTTTACCAAAACGCAAAAAACTACCACGTTCAGTCTTCAAAGCACCGCTATTATTTTTGATGTATACTAGCAGTTTCCGTTGCTCTAGCAAGCGAAGATACTGCTCAATAACGGCTTGAATATCTTTTTCCGACGACAACATCAGTATTGACTCTGGATTTCTATAATTGCTCAGATCTATCCCCAACGGATTTCTGGGGGATCAAAAACAAAACCATGGAACAGTTTCCTTCGATCTGAAGAAAGCGCATTGTAAAACTTAGCGGGATAGTTCCAGTGTTCAGCTGAAGCAATCATCCAAGGATGCTCATACGCATAGTAAAGCATTATTCTCTGGCCGTCCTGTTTATACCAAGGGCCACTAGAGTGCCAAAGAGCATTATGAAACAGAATGGCTGTACCCGCTGGCGCACAAACTTGGATGGCACCATCGAATAATTCTTTTTTTTGCAAATCATCAGCAGATGGATCAGTCATACTCTTGTGACTACCCGGGATTAGGCTCAGATTACCCTGACCAGCTTCAGTCATATCGGTCAGATAGTAACCAACCTTCAGTTGAAGTAGGGGAATCGGTCGGGCTAGCCCCCGGTAACCTTCATCGTGCCCATCAATGTGCCAAGCCATATCTCGCCCAACTGGCCCGAATTCTAAAACTGCGTCAGATGCATGATGATGAGGCCTAGAATTCAGTAAACCTTCAACATAGGCCATAATAGGTGGATAATTTAACATTGTCAAGAATAAGGGGTCATCATCCAAAATGTAAAAATAGCGAGTGTTTTGATCGTTAATATGGGTTATTCCAGTGTGTTCAACTTCTTCTGTACATAACTTTCTTCTCAGATTAGCCACTCGCTTAACAGTTTGTAGCAGATCTCTAGTCAATTCAGAATCTAAAAATTGTTCCAAAACTAAATAACCATTATTATCAAAAAAGAATTTTTCGGATTGGCTAATCATCAGAACAAATTAAGCTGGATAAACAATGTGGGTGTTACGTTCCATAACCAAAGGGGTTGGATCGTTTTTACCAAAAGTGTTAGCCCATGACTGTGGATCATAATCACGTGTGACAAAACAAGCTCGGTGAGTAGGTACCGCATGCTTCAATTTTAATTTTTGAGCCATACTCAGACTACCATCGAAGAACGGGAACTCACCTTCGGTTGGGTGTGTAGTTAAAAAACCAATGTCAGGCTGTAGTGCTAGAATCGGTTGTACTAGGCTATCGTGATCGGCAAAATTATTTATTGGATCTCCTGAAATATAGATCTTTACACCCGAGACGTCAAGAACATAACCTAAGTGCGTTACATCTGGTGGATCAATATCAGCAGATGAGTCGCCGTTGGGAGGTTTGGAGTAAACCGGATAAATAGTAATTTTTTCATCATTCAGGACGCAGTCAATGGTTTGGCCGGCTATGGCTTCCACGGATTTTTGGCTTGGCAATACAGAATGAGAAAATCCCGCAATTGGTTTGTCATCAATACTAACCTGAATAGAAGTATCTTTGTTTGATTGTGGACTGGGTTCCATATCGTTAGAAATTCTGGTCAAGCTTTCAATTGGACCGATATAGCATGCAGGTTGCCAAGCATTTTCCAACCGTTGCAGGGACTCTACACAGGTGTGATCCCCATGATCATGTGTTAATAAAACCAGATCAGTTGGAAATTCAGCTTCTTCAACCGGTGGCTGAGCATAAATAAATCGATCTGACGGACGTTCTTGTGGAAAGTAGGGATCAACCAAAATAGTCGTTCCTGTCCTACTTTTGATTGCAAAGGAACTTTGCTCGAACCAGTGAATTGCGACAGCTTCGTCTGGTACATCTAGGTTTCTAAAATCAGACATTGAATCTCCTGTCAGGACGTCGTTAGTTAATAGTAATGAGTAATTATACAAAAGAGAATCATTAACGACCAACTCATTTTAATCAGTTCCTAATCTTTTTCTTGTCCTATCTTTAGTGTATAATGTAGGCTGTTTTTGGCTGACCTAGCAAATATAATCTTTCGAGGAACAATAATTATGATTGATTGGAAAAATCATCCGTGGGCTGGTGTATTTCCAGCAACCCTGTGTCCATTTAACCCTGACGAATCAATTGACACAGAAGGGTTGGCAAGCTACATGAAAGGCCTGGCTGATATCGATGGAATTAAAGGGGTTGTTTGTAACGGTCATACAGGCGAGATAATGTCATTAAAAGACAATGAAAGGGCTCAAGTTACCCAGATCAGCGCTAACGCAGTCGGTGATAAAGTCAAAGTGATTTCAGGTGTTAGTGGCGAAGGAAGTAGCTCCGCTATAGATCAAGCACAAGCAGCGAAATCAGTCGGTGCAGATGCAGTTTTATTGATGCCACCTCATCACTGGTTACGTTTCGGTCGGACTTTCGAGACTGCTGTTGGCTTCTTTGAAGATGTAGCTGAAGGGGCTGATTTACCGATCATAGTGCATCAATATCCCGCTTGGACCAAAGCTGGTTATAGTTTGGAAGAAATGCTAGAAATAGTCAAAATTCCACAAGTAGTTTGTATCAAAATGGGTACTCGTGATATGGCAAGATGGCGTTGGGATTACGAACAACTGAAACTGGCCGCACCCGATGTACCAGTACTTACTTGTCACGATGAATATCTATTAGCTAGCCTACTCGAAGGTTGCGATGGTGCCTTAATTGGTTTTGCAGGCTTTGTACCAGAATTGATGGTGGAGGTTGTACACGCGGCTTTGAATGCTGATTTAGTCGGTGCCAGAAAAGCTCGGCAACTGGTGGATCCATTAGCTCGAATTGTTTATAATTTTGGCGAACCGAGTAGCGATGCTCACCAACGAATGAAGTGTGCAAGATGGTTGATGGGTCGTTTCCCTTCTATGACTATGAGGCGTCCGCTGCGTCAGTTGTCGCCAAATACAGTCGGTGATATACGCCAACGTCTAGAAGCTATTGGTTACCAATGCGAAAAATAATTTAAAACTGACATTCAACTTGTCTGAACCAATTCTAGGAGACAATTACGGAATAGGAAGTTGTCAGTTTAGCAAAGGAATATACAAACAGCATTAAGGAAATCAGATATGGCAAAAGGAGAAATTTACCCTCCAGAATCTCTAAATTTTCGGGATAGTGAAACGGGCGTTCAAATTCGCCAAGTAACAACCGATTTTTCTAATCACCACCACCCCTTTTTTATTGTTCCTGCTTATGATGACTTAATGAAACGGCTGTTTTTCATCTCCGAACGATCAGGTAAACCACAGATTTTCGCTGAGATTCGCCAAAGTGGTGAATTACTCCAATTAACTGACAGGGACAATCTTAGCCCTTGGTCAATTTATCCGTCTCACGATGGAGAATCAGTCTTTTTTACTGCAGGTACTAGTGGTTGGCGAATCGACCTAGATACACTGGAAGAAGTTGAGTTAGTCAATATGTCTGTTGACCATTTACGAGAACAGGGTACGGTAGCTGCAGCAATGGGTACAACAGCCTTAAGCGGCGACGATCGATGGTGGGCAATTCGCTATAACACTAATACTGAAAAATCCGATTCCCCCCAATCCGCAATCGCTATGGTTGATACGAAAACTGGGCAAATGGAGACCATTTTGCAAAGGGATAGCATTAGCCACATGCAGTTTTGTCCTGATGATCCTAACCTTCTATATTACGCTGGGCCATTAACGGACCGAATTTGGGTTATTAATCGAGACGGTTCTAATAATCGCCGCTTGTATGCTAGGGATGGAATATTAAATGAATGGATTACTCATGAATCCTGGATTCCGAGGACTCGTGAGCTTGCTTTTGTCGATTGGCCTAACGGTATTCGTTGTATCAATGTTGATAATGGAGCCGAAAGACGTGTGGCAACCTTCAATGCTTGGCATGCTGTTTGTAGTCCCGATGGAACCTTAATGGTTGCTGATACTAACTATCCTGACATTGGCATTCAACTGTTTGATCCAAGGGATGGAGTAGGTAAACCAACTATTATTTGCCAGTCTGGTGCATCTTCTGTTGGAGACCATTGGAAAGGTCCTTTTCCCTATGCAAATGGGCCAATCAATGTTTATGCACCTCAACACACCCATCCTCATCCATCTTTCAGCCCCGATGGTAAATTAATAGTTTTTACATCTGATCGTTCTGGTTGGTCGCAGATCTACGAAGTAACGCTACCTGCCGATATTTTGCCAGTCCATTAGGCGAAAAAATATTCATCTCTATCTGATAACGACTAACCACTTTCAGATAAAACTACTCATGAGACAAAGAAAAATTGAACGAAAATATGAGGGAAATACCATGAACCCAATCGAGGCTACCCTTGAATGATTATTTTAGAAAATTAAACTATAATAAAATCGGACAAGTACAATTCTTCTTTATCCAATTCAGTTTTTTATTTTCGTTTTTGTTTAGTTCTTGGTGTTTAGCCGAATCGGCACCAAATTCGGTCGATGAAAATCTACTAATTTTGAACCTCATCCGCGAAAGCCGAGACCAGAATTTTGTGAATTTAACTGAAGGAACTAAGAAACAAAAAAAAACAATCGCTTGGTATAAATATCCACGTTTGTTTTTTAATAATCTGATCTACTACTACCAAAGATTTGTTTCTTCTCAGGACATGCAAGTCTGCAATTTCACCCCCAGCTGCTCACACTTTGGACAGCAGGTTATCCTACGTTACGGTCTATTCAAGGGCTGTTTACTGATTGGGGACCGATTATTCCGTTGCAACCCATTAGCCCATCAGCACCATACTATTCACCCACGAACTGGTTTATGTGATGATCCTATCACTAATTATGATTTTAGTAACTATACAAAATAGAACAGTATCGCTAAAAACATTTATTTCCTGACCAAATGTGTTTAGTTCCTATAGACTTAATTCAGTCAATGAAGTAAGAAAAATTATCAAGAGATTGTTATTTGCAGTCTTACTTGATATTTGATATATTCTCACCAACTAAAAAATTAAATATTTGAATTGAATCAAAAAAAGTGAAAACTCAGCAACCCTTTCATGTGATGACCAAGCCAATTGGTCCTATTTGTAACCTAGACTGTGAATACTGTTTTTACCTGAAAAAAGAAGATTTATACCCAGAAACAAAGTCTTTCCGGATGACCGATGAAGTCTTAGAAAATTATGTACGTGGCTACATCGAAGCTCAACCAACGAATGAGGTAGTTTTTGCCTTTCAGGGTGGGGAGCCTACACTGATGGGGCTACGTTTTTTTGAAAAAGTCGTTGCTTATCAAAAACAGTATAAGCGACGTGGGATGACCATCCAAAACACGTTACAAACCAACGGAACATTATTAAACGATGACTGGGCAACCTTTCTCAAAAAGCATAAATTTTTGGTTGGAATTAGCTTGGATGGTCCACCAAATTTGCATGACAAATATCGATTTGATAAACAAGGACGTCCGTCACATCAGCAGGTTGTGGATGGCATACGCTGCCTCCAAGCCCATCAGGTTGACTATAATATCCTATGCGTTGTTAATGAGTGTAATGCTCAGAAACCTGTTGAGGTCTACAACTATATTAAGTCATTGGATGTTGAATACATGCAGTTTATTCCAATTGTTGAGCACTTTGGAGACGGTGATCAAGTTTCCCCTCGCTCTGTTGGAGCAAAACAATACGGCCAATTTTTATCAGCTATTTTTGATGAGTGGGTACAGAAAGATATTGGCAAAATTTTTGTCCAGATTTTTGATATCGCACTAGAAGCTTGGTTGGGCTACAATCCAAGCCTCTGCATATTTAATGAAACTTGTGGTAGTGCCTTAGCACTGGAGCATAACGGAGATTTATACAGCTGTGATCATTATGTTGAGCCTGAATACTTAGTTGGTAATATCAACCATCAAACCATGCAAGAGTTGATAGAATCTGATTTTCAGATTAAATTTGGTAATGATAAAAAGGATACATTGCCTCAGTACTGTTTGGATTGTGAAGTTAAGTTTATGTGCAATGGTGGATGTCCTAAAAACCGATTTATCAAAACACCGGATGGTGAAGACGGTCTCAATTATTTGTGCCAAGGGTACCGGCACTTTTTTAATCATATTGATCAACCCATGAAGTTGATGGCCGCAGCTCTAGAACGAGGCCAACCAGCTGCTTCTATTATGGCCGTAATGCAAAAAAGAAGAGCCAGTAAGAATCAACCAACCAAACGGCCTAGGAGAAAAAGGCGACGGCAATAAAAATAGAAAGAAAATAGTTAAGAAGGGGATAACTATGAAGGTATGTTCTTTTCAGAATTTCAGCCGGTTTTTAGTTCTATTTATGTTTTTCTTTGCTTCTCTGACGTTGCTAGCAGTACAAGAAAAAAAAATACGATTCGATCGCGATATTAGGCCAATTCTATCTGATAAATGTTACGCATGCCATGGGCCTGATGCGAAACAACGCCAAGCAAACCTAAGGCTGGATACAAAAGCTGGTGCCTTTGACAGACAAGAAAATCCGGTCATCATTCCCCATAAACCTAGCGAAAGCCTTTTAATTCAACGTATTAATGCTGGTGACACTAGCCAACGAATGCCTCCAGCTAGTTACAATCGTAAATTGACCAGCGAAGACCGAGAACTACTAGCCCAGTGGATTGAGGAAGGTGCTAATTGGGAAGATCATTGGCTTTATAACCCTCCATCTCGTCCGCTACTACCAAAAGTCAAAGATAAGTCTTGGCTCAAAAATGAAGTCGATTCGTTTGTCTTGAATCGTCTAGAAAATGAGACGATAGCCCCATCTCCAAGAGCAGATCGTTCGACGTTGATTCGGCGGTTGAGCTTCGATCTCACGGGATTACCACCGGATTATACAGAAGTAAAAGCATTTATAGAAGATAAAAGTCCTGAGGCCTACGAGAAAGTTGTTGACCAACTATTGGCTTCTCCTCATTATGGCGAGCGGATGGCTCTCTACTGGCTAGATCTAGTTCGTTATGCTGATACGACGGGGTACCATTCAGACGAGGATATCAGTATCTGGCCTTATCGAGACTACGTGATTAAAGCCTTCAACGAAAACATGCCTTTTGACCAGTTTACACGAGAAAATTTAGCCGGCGACCTTCTTGAAAATCCAACTACTAGGCAAAAAGTAGCTGCTGGATATAATCGGCTTAATCAAACTACTGCTGAAGGAGGGGCCCAAGCCAAGGAATATCTGGCCATTTACTCTGCCGATCGAGTTCGTACAACAGCTTCAGTTTGGATGGGTGCAACTATGAGTTGTGCCCAGTGCCACGATCACAAGTTTGACCCTTATACAATTAAAGATTTCTATCGTTTTTCTGCTTTTTTTGCTGATATAAAGGAGGTTGGTGTCTATGGTGGTAACAGTAAACGCGAACCAATTGTACGCATTTTGGATCAACACCAGCAGGCAGAACATGACCAATTAACCCAAGAGATAAAAAGCACTAAAGCGCAATTTCAAGGACCGCATCCGGAATTATCTACATCCCAAACAGAATGGCAAAAACGGACGCTGAAAAATCTAAATTCTGATCAAGCCACTGATTTTTCTTGGGTTGATGATCAACAAGATAATGGTGGTAGCACAAATGGAAAATGGCAATTTGTTGAAAAAGATAAAGCCCCTGTTTACAGTGGCCAGTTTTCACGATTACAAAGTGGAAATGGGACACTACAACACTATTTCCACAATGCTGAAAAGACATTCACTATTAGCGATAGCGATATGTTCTTCGCCTATATTTGGCTGGACCCAAACGATCCACCAGAAACTTTAATGCTCCAGTTCAACGATGGTGATTGGAACCATCGAGCATTTTGGGGCGCCGATAAAATAGGGTTTGGCCGTATTGGTAGTAATCAGCCTGACCACCGATTTATGGGTGAATTACCGTCTAAGGCAACATGGATTCGCCTAGAGGTCGATCCACAATCAGTTGGTCTAAAAGCTGGTAGCAAGCTCAGTGGGTTATCATTTGTACAGTTTGGAGGATTAGCCTACTGGGACAAAGCTGGAATTCATACCACCGTTGCTAGTCAAACTCAGGCTACCCATCCGGAAGAAATCTTGTCCATTTTGCAGTCGGAAAAAATAACTACAAAGGAACAGAAACAACAACTGTCTGACTACTATCGTACAGTTGCTCCAGAGCTAAAATCACTAAGAGATAGAATCAAAAAATTGAATTTAGACAAGGAAAGACTGATCGAATCAGTACCTTATTCGTTGTCTGTTGAGTCAGTTGAACCGCGGACTATTCGGGTTCTACCTCGCGGGAATTGGATGGACGATTCTGGCTCAATCGTGACACCCGACACACCTCACTTTTTACCATCTATTCCACAAAAATCTCCCGAAGAACGCCTGACTCGACTGGACTTGGCAAACTGGTTAGTATCTGGAAGAAATCCAATGACTGCTCGTGTTTTCGTCAACCGCTTATGGTATCTATTTTTCGGTACTGGGATCTCTAAAGTGTTAGATGATCTGGGAGCACAAGGTGAATCTCCATTTCACCCGGAACTACTAGACTGGTTAGCAGTCGAGTTCGTTGATAGTGGTTGGGATATTAAACATCTAGTCAAAAAAATTGTATCCTCACAAACCTACCAGCAGGTATCTGCATTTAGAATGGAACTAAAAGATCGAGATCCTTTCAATCGATTATTGGCTCGCCAGTCGCGATTCCGTTTCAATGCTGAGGTCATTCGGGATAATGCTCTGGCTGTCAGCGGATTATTAGTCCGAGATATTGGAGGTCCAAGTGTCAAGCCCTATCAGCCTAAGGGCTACTATGCCAATCTAAATTTCCCTAAACGAGTATATCAACATCAATCTGGTGAGAAACAATATCGCAGGGGGATGTACACCCATTGGCAGAGGACATTTCCACATCCAAGCATGATGGCCTTCGATGCTCCAAGTCGGCAAGAATGTACCGCTGAAAGACCTAATTCGAATACACCTATTCAAGCCTTGACTCTACTCAATGACCCAAGCTACGTTGAATCAGCCCGGGTTTTTGCTGAAGATATTTTAAATCAGAAAAAATTGTCAGCCAAAGAACGAATTAATTGGGCTTTTCAGAGAGCATTGTCGCGTCCTGCTTCCTTAACAGAGCAATCTATAGTTTTGGCCCTGTTTAATCAGCATCAAAATGATTTTGAAAAAGATAAGGAAGCAGCTCAATTATTAGCTTCGTCTGGAGAGAAAGAGACCGTTTTAGGTTTAAACGAAAGCGATTTAGCTGCTTGGACCTCAGTAGCTCGTACCGTTCTTAATCTACATGAAGTTATCTCTCGCCAATAGTTTTTGATAATGGTTACCGAAAGATAATTCATGAGGCACGCAACCCTTTGCTTACCATTTTGTGCCAACAACGAAACAGGTCAAATAACTGACGTATTGTTAGCAATTAAGAAAGTAGGTTTCGGTAAAGGCAAGATCGTGGGTATTGGAGGTGGCATTGAAGTAGGTGAAACAGCGCTCGAAGCAACGGCTAGAGAATTAATGGAAGAATCAAGATTGTCAGTTAAACTGGATGATCTGCTTTTAAGAGCTAAATTAGACTTCAAATTTCCAGCACAACCAGCTTGGAATCATTTAGTCAAAGTGTTCGTGGCAGAAAGTTGGTCCGGTATAGCACATGAAACTGAAGAAATTCAGCCTTTATGGTTTTCAGTTTCTGAAATTCCCTATGATCAAATGTGGGCGGATGCTAGTTATTGGTTACCTCTTGTTTTAAACCAACAACTAATCACAGGTAGTTTCGTTTATCATGCTGATAATCAAAAGTTATCTACTATATCGATTCAGATTAATGATTGTTGATGCTGTTTGATAATCGACTGGATTCGCGCGATAACATCGGGTTTTTTACTTGCAATATCATAACGTTCGGCAGTATCAGTACTAATGTCAAACAACAATGGTGGGTTATGTTTTTTATGATTGTCGTACCCACGCCAACCTCTTTCTTCTTCACGTCCCAGTGATTCCCATGATTCCAGCACGAGTTTATAATTTTCTGATCGGGCTGCCCATAGATTGCCTGGTTGACCATAGAAAAACCATTGCTGACGAGGACTTGGCTCACCCAACAACAACGTTGGCGCCAAGTCTATAGCGTCAAAATAACGATATTTAGGCAAATTAGTATGAGTTATCGTAGAAATAGTCTTTATCAAGTCGATATTGACCCCAATTCCAGAAACTACGCTGGGTTGAATGGTTCTAGGCCACCAGAAAATGGCCGGGACTCGAAAACCACCTTCCCAAGCAGTGATTTTACCATCCCTCCAAGGACCAGGAGTGCCAGCCAAATCGTAATACGTCAACCAAGGTCCATTATCACTAGTAAAAACAACCAAGGTATTTTCAGCTAATCCAGATTGCTCTAAAGTTGTGGTGATTTGACCTACGGACCAATCAATTTCTTCGATCACATCACCATACAAACCAGCTTGGCTATGGTTTTCAAAATTAGGGGACGAAAAGATCGGCACATGCGGCATAGTGTGAGATAAAAATAGAAAAAAAGGTTCGTCTCTCTCGGCCCGTTGTTTAATCCAAGAGACAGATTCTTTTGTGTAACGTTGGGTCAAAGTTGGCTGCCAGACAGGATTTTCAATAACTTTTCTTTGAGAATATAACGAAATCGGGAAATCTTGACTACTAGCATGCTTGATATTATCATACGTTCGATTCAAACCATTTCTGAGTGGTGCGTCATTACTACCTACTAAGCCGTAAAATCGGTCAAAACCAGCATCATTTGGGTGTCGCCCACCTGTCTCAAAACTATCACACAACCCCCACTTACCGACATAACAAGTAGCATACTTTTTCTGCTTAAGTAAATCAGCAATAGTCATTTCTGAGTAAGGTAAATCAGCCCATGAATTTTTCCTACTACCATTAATACGAATGGGCAAGCGACCTGTCATCAAAGCAACTCGACTGGGATTGCAAAGAGGACTAGAAGCGTAAAAAGACGTCCAACGTTGGCCATTATTTGCCATTTGATCAATATTCGGAGTACGAATGAGAGGATGCCCCTGACAAGATAGATCACCATACCCAAGATCGTCAGTCAAAATTATAACAATATTTGGTGTATCCAAACGCAGATCCTACTTATTTATTGTATATGTCTTATTAAGTCTCATACTTCCGATTGTAATTGTTAGCTAAACAGAATTCAACGGTAGTTTAAGAAGCACATTCCGGTGTTTCTAAATAATGTAAAATTGTAGAAATATTCAAGATAATATTTTGTCGTTTTAAGATTTAACTACATTCATCTTATTGATTCTGGTTGAGCAAAGTTGTAGCGGAACTTGGCTGAATCAAGTTGTCTTTGCAGATTTTCCACTTGTGCTGCATAATTTGGCTCGTTTATAACGTTATGTCGCTCTTCTGGATCTTGATCTAAAGCATAAAACTCGTCTCCTTCATCCGAACGAAGGTAACGGATTAATTTTCTTGTTTGTGTCCTAAGACAAAGCGTTGAGGGTATGTCTGGGAACGGAGGATCTTCAAAGTATTCAATAAAAACATTCTGACGATTCCATTTTCCATCTTTAATCAAAAGAGGCCGTAGCGAATATCCTTGGTAATTGTCCGGAACACCTAAGCCACAAAAGTCCATAATAGTAGCCGGAATATCAAGGCTTAGGACCAGATCATCAACATTTTGTCCAACAGACCGAACTAAATTTGGATAGCGAATCAAATAGGGAATACGAATTGAGGGATCGTACATCCAACGCTTGTCAGCTAAACCAAATTCACCGTGAAAATAACCATGATCACTAGTGTGGATAACCATAGTATTCTCGGTTAATCCATTTTGATCAAGAGTATTCAGCAGAGAACCTAATGCATCGTCCACACCCTGAACAGTTCGGACGTAATCACGCATAAATTGGTCCCAATATTTGTCTCGAATGAATGTTCCGTCCGGATACCATCCGTGCTCATGTCCCATTGGTTTTCCCGTCCTCAGGGACAATGGTTTACCAATTGTAGACGCATTAAAAGCCTTTGGTAAATCTAATTCGGCATCTGCATAACTATCAGCATACCTAGAAGGTGGCGTGAATGGTCCATGAGGTGCCTTAAACCAAATACAAATCGCCCAAGGCCGCTCATCTTCGTTCATAATGAATCGGTTGGCGTAATCAGCTAGAAGATCAGTATTATAACCTTGGTGTCTGATAGATTCACCATCAACAATTAGTATTGGGTCATTGTATTCACCTTGTCCTTGAAAACTAACCCATCGGTCAAAACCAGCTTGGGGCATTCCACTAGGTTGAGTAGTAGTGCTGTAGTGAATTTTGCCAAAAAAACCAGTTCGATAACCGGCCTTTTGCAATAGTTCTGGCCAGGTGTCTACTTCAGTCTTGAGTTGAGCACGATTATGTATCACACCATGCTGATGAGGATAGAGCCCCGTCAAATGGGTCGCTCGGCTAGGAGCACAAAGCGGAATCCCCGTGAATCCATTAGTAAATCGGACTCCTTCTTCTGCTAGCCGATCCATATTTGGTGTGGCAATAAATGGATGATCTGCACAACTCATACAGTCATATCGCTGGTCATCGCACATCGAAAATATTATATTTGGTCTCATAAATTCTTCCTTCAATTTTAGCCAAAATCTAGAGTGAAAAAATGATCTATCTATAAAGAAAAGAAGAGTAAATTACCAATATAAAAACCAGCAGAATGGTAATTTTGCAGAAAACATTCTAGCATATCGGCAAAAAATTGAAATAGAAATATGAAATCAGTCGAATCATTTTTACTTCTATTGCTGAGGATTGTATACTAGCGCATCAATTAGTTTACATACAAGCGGTACAAGTGGGTACTTGAGTTATCTTGACAGACATCTGAAAAACAGAAACGATCACTGAACTTCAAAAGTAAGATTAGATACACGAAAACAGGAAAAATTATCTTTGAGGATGAATTTCAGGCAAAGTTTATTACGGGATATGATAATAGCTGACAGTAGATCAAAGTTCCATAAGACAGGCGTCATTGTATGTTACATTATCTAACCGAGTATATGCTTACTCTTACTATAATGATAAGTTTAAGCACTCAGTATAGTATATTATGCAAAAACAAGACGAAAATACCTGAAAGGTAACATCAGGTTGTTGGTTACAGATTTTTTAAAATACAGAATCGTATCTTGACAGTTTTATGATTGACTACTACCAAGTTTTAGGCCTCGATCATACAGCATCCGAAGCAGAGATCAAGAAAGCCTATCGTGATTTAGCTCTTAGTTTTCACCCTGACAAAAATTCCGAACAGAACGCCCACGCTCAATTCCAGCTCATTTCAGAGGCCTACACGATTCTTTCTAATTCTAAAACTCGTAGCAACTTCGATCAAGAGAGAGTCCTCAACAGTTCGACTAGAAAATCCGCCACAACAAATCCAACTGCTCCTCCTAACAAAAAAATGGCCCGACGAAACATCGGAGGGGCATTAACTTTGCCACGTTGGTTTGGGTTTTCTACCACTGAAAAACATAAACTAACATCAAGTAATTCAAAAAAGACTAAAAAGAAACGGAATTCGCCTAAATGGTGGAATCGGAAGCAAATCCATGCAAACATTCAACCAAAATCAAAACCAATCAATGGGGGAGATTTATATCAAGATATTGAGCTCACAATTCAAGAAATTGCTAAAGGCATAAAAAAGACCGTTCCTATTACCTACGATGACACATGCCTAAATTGTATGGGTACTGGCTCACAAAAACAGGCAATTCTTCGCCGCTGTAACAGATGCAGCGGAACTGGTAGTATTTCCAGCTTGAAAGGTGATTACGAGGTAAAAGAAATTTGCCCAAGTTGTCAGGGGTCAAGTTCCATTATTGATCATTTCTGCCATCAATGTTCTGGTAAGGGAATGATAGAACAGAAGCGGCAAATTAGTATCAATATTAGTGCAGGTATTCAAGAAGGAACTGTTTTAAAAATAGCTCATCATGGAAAGAGTGGTTTGAATGGTGGTTCGAATGGAAACCTATATTTTACCATTCGTCAGGCTGTTGATGAACGATTTTCCCGGCAAGGGGACCACCTAATCTGTCAAATAGAACTAGACTTCACTCAAGCGATTTTGGGTACTCGAGTAAAGATTAACACACTAGACGATACTCTTGATTTGCTAGTACCTCCTGGCATTCAACCTGAACAAACCTTATCTATTCCACGTCATGGGCTTCCCAAGTCAAACGGGGAAAAAGGAAGTGGTGATCTTCTGGTTAAAATCAAGGTACGCTTACCAAATGAGTTAACGCATAGACAAGAAAAACTGCTAGCCCAGTTTCATGATCCATCCAACATGCCGATAAAAACTGATTAAATCAGAGCTCAGATTGAATTAATAGGTTGATCGTTACTAGCTATTGCTTCTAATTTGAGAAGCATTTTTCCTGTTTGTAATTGCAATAAAAGATGATAAATCTGAAGTAGGAGCAGAATTTGTCCTTCAGTAGAAAGCTCCTCATCTTGTATAAGTCGCATGAAACCATCAGCACGTCTTCGGATTTGGTCAATTTTACTTAAATCTGGTTCACCGGTGAAATCTGCACTCTCCCGAATGAAATTCCAAATCTGATCTTGAATTTCAATCATGAAATTTCGAGCTAGTTCTTGATGGCTTCTTTTGGCACTGTCAACCCAAATTGTGTTCGACTTCCAATTCAGGAAAAAGGCTACACTATTGATAATCAAATCGCGTAAGGTGTCCTCACCAGATAAGAGTTCTTCTAAATTTACTAAACCTTCGGCTTCCGCCGACAATGTACGCACTTTGGTATAAGCTTTGAGATTAGTAACAGCCGATTGGTTTTCGGAAATCAATTTCCAATAATTAGCGCCAGTTATTAGCAAATTATCAATCGATTCCACGAATGTAACGTCAGCTTCCGCTTGTTGGCTGAAATGGTGAATAGCATGAAGGTGACTACGCAGTTTCCACAAATGCGCAGTTGTCTGTTGGTGTGGTGGGAACGCTACGATTTTTAGCAAATTACGACGAATGTAGTTAATTAGGTCAGTGGCAAGTTGGGTGCTTCTCATACTTGAAAACTAGACTTTAGTGTGACAGTTTCTGAAGTTTGAGCTCTGATACTTGGTCTCTAAGCACCGCAGCTCTCTCAAAGTCCATTTGCTTCGCAGCTCGATTCATTTCATCCTCCAAAATTTGAATCTGTTCAGATAAGCTCACTAAATCATTTGGCTTCGTGGTTTTTTCTTGTATTATTTGGTCTTGTGCCAATTCAGTGGATTCTGCTGCTATAAGATCTTGAATGACTTTTTCGATAGTAGAGGGGGTAATATTGTTAGCTTTATTATAAGCCAATTGAACTTTTCGTCGGCGCTTTGTTTCTTCGATTGTGTATTGAATCGCAGGTGTAATAGTATCAGCATAAAATATAACTTCGCCGTCAATATTTCGAGCCGCACGTCCAGCGGTCTGGATCAATGAACGTTCTGAACGTAGAAAACCAGCACGATCAGCATCCAAGATCGCCACAAGAGAAACCTCTGGCAAGTCAAGTCCTTCTCTAAGTAAGTTGATACCAATTATGACATCAAAGATACCGGATCGTAGATCCTTCAAAATTGATGCACGCTCCAAAGTATCAATGTCAGAATGAAGATATTTCGAACGAATGCCGGCTTCAGTCAGATACTCACTAAGGTCTTCAGCCATTCTCTTGGTTAGAGTTGTAACTATTACCCGTTGCTGTTTTTCAGTTCGCTCGTTTATAGATCCAATCAGGTGGTCAATCTGCCCTTCAACTGGATGAAGTGTGATTTCTGGATCAATCAAACCTGTTGGCCGAATGATTTGTTCCACAACTTGGTTGCTATTATCCATTTCGTATGAACCAGGTGTAGCTGATACACAAACCAATTGGCGTACCGTAGATGAATTATCCTGTTCCCTACTCGGCATCACTTTTTCTTGAAATTCTTCGAATCGGAGAGGACGGTTATCCAATGCACATGGCAATCTAAATCCATATTCGACCAAGGTTTCTTTTCGCGAACGATCCCCTCGATACATACCACCCAGTTGTGGAATTGTTACATGTGATTCGTCAATAATAATAAGCGCATCATCAGGGAAATAGTCAATTAGGCAATAAGGTGGCTGCCCAGGTTGTTGATCAGTAAAATGTCTCGAATAATTTTCGATTCCATTACAATAACCCGCCTCACGTAGCATTTCAAGATCGTATCGAGTACGACTCTCAATTCGTTGGGCTTCGAGGTATTTCTGATTAGATCGAAAATACTCTATTTGTGTTTGCATTTCGGTTTCAATATCTAGAAGAGCTTGCTCGAACCGTTCTTCATCCGTCATAAAATGCTTAGCTGGAAAAACAGAAACCTCCTCGTGGTTTCCTAATATCTCACCAGTCAAGGTGTCAATTTCAGTGATTCGGTCAACCTCATCCCCGAAGAGTTCAATTCGATAAGCAATTTCGGCATAAGCAGGAAATACTTCAACAACATCGCCTTTAGACCTAAAATTACCACGCCAAAAACCGACCTCATTACGAGAATATTGTAGATCCAATAAAGCTGACAGAAGATCTCTTCGCTTAATGTTGTCACCTATCTTGACTGTTATACATTGTTCACTGTAATTTTCAGGATCTCCCAAACCATAAATACAAGAGACACTTGCAACTACAATTACATCCCGTCGCGTTAGTAAGGATGTAGTAGAGGCCAAGCGGAACCTGTTGATTTCCTCATTGACTTGAGCTTCTTTTTCTAGGAAAGTATCACTGGCAGGCATGTACGCTTCAGGCCGATAATGGTCATAATAACTAACGAA
Source organism: Candidatus Poribacteria bacterium (assembly GCA_036339735.1). GTDB lineage: Bacteria > Poribacteria > WGA-4E > WGA-4E > UBA9662 > TMED15. Next base: position 8,966 of record JAYZAL010000079.1, on the reverse strand, counting down.
ATAGTGAATTGCATTGTTTGGAAAGAAATGACGAAATTCGCTAAATAATTGAGCTGCGAGGGTTTTATTAGGAGAAATGACCAAAGCAGGTCTTTGTAAGTTTTGGATCACATGAGCCATAGTGAAGGTCTTACCTGACCCAGTTACACCTAACAGTGTTTGAAGTGGATAATCTTCTTGTAGACCATCTGTTAACTTAGAAATCGCCCCTGGTTGATCACCTTTGGGTATGAAGTCAGATACCAATTCGAACTTTCTCATTATATCGTATATTCTTCAACCTAAAACAAATCAGGCTTTTTAGTTTCAGCACGCCAACTCATCGATTATGCATATTGTTAGGGAAATATGGGAAACAAGTTGTTAGTACCAGCTATAAATTTCTAGGCTGCTTTGTTAGAAGCAATACTACATGAAGAATTGTCTTCTACTTTTGAATACAGAAAACCGAACTTTTTATTCTAAATGAATTTCCTGAGAACTGAAACTTATGAATGCCATCATTCTCAAAAAATCAATGTGAATTGCGACTTTTCTCTGTTTTAACAGCAAATTGTAATACTAAATAGTTAATATACTAAATTATACTATATTAGGTAGTAACATTTAAGCGGAATAGGAATAATATGAATAGGAGCGAAATTGAATGTACTTTTAGCTCATGGAATGTGAAATGGCGTAATTTAATGACACACTAACCATAGTTTAGTAGGTTTTTGATCAAGCTAAATATTCAAAACGCGTTACTACATCATACTCATACAGCGATTGATTCATTTCTTCTTTACAGACCATTGACCGTAACAGTTTTTAACTTTGGTCTATTAAAAGGCTACCGAAATTTTGTTAACTTGAACAATAAAAGCTCTGCTTGCAGCAGTCTCGATTAGCAGAAGTTGGCTGGTTAATTTGATTGAGACTAAACCAAGTTTACATTGGAGATTAGAAAACAGAAGAATAAATTTCAACCACACACAATTGGATCTTAGACCTAACTTTACCTAAACCAAAATGCATAATGCGTAAAAAACAGCAGTTTTGATGGGATGTTAATAAGCAAAAAAGATCACAAACTTTTTCAGTGATTTTAGTTGAATGTGTCCGCGACACTTAGGCTAGTCAGCATAGGGGTCAGTGGCGTCTCGCAAGGCATCACCCAAAAAGTTGAAAGCTATTACCACGATGAGAACCGGGATAGCAGGCAAAATCAGCCATGGGTAGTGCAGTAGGACAGTGACGCGTTGAGCTTCTTCTAGTAAGACCCCCCAACTAGTCATTGGTGGACGAATGCCCAGTCCAAGGAAACTAAGAGATGTTTCACCTAATATCATACCTGGTATAGCTAAAGTAGCAATGACAATGATGTGACTGTATGACCCAGGTAACAAATGCCGAACAACAATATGCCAATGACTAGCACCAGCTGCTTGAGCAGCCTTAACAAAATCTAGTTCTCTGTAGGCCATGACTTTACCGCGAACCTGACGAGCTAATCCACCCCAACTAACTAAAGCTAAAATAACTGTAATACCAAAATAAACAGTAATACTTGACCATTCAGTGGGTAACGCGGCTCCTAATGCCATCCAGAGCGGTATTGAGGGAAAGGCCAGCAAAATCTCGATTGACCGTTGAATTAGTGTGTCTACCCAACCTCCGAAATAGCCAGAGATAGTCCCCAAAATTGAGCCGAAAACTAGGCTGATCAATACTCCCACCAAACCAACTGTTAATGAGACTCTGGCTCCATAGATAATTCGAGACAGCAAATCTCGTCCCATTCGGTCTGTACCAAGTATAAACATGGGACCATCTGAGCCGAAAAGATGAAGTTGTTTTCGTTCGTCTTCATAAAAAAATCGAACCGGGAAAATTTGGCTGGGGTTAGGAGTAAAGACTAACTCTCGAGTTTTAGGTGCTTGACCGGATTTGAGGCCGTAAACGTGCAGCCCATTTTCCAAAGATAATTTCAACTTTTGTGGTGGAACATGTCGATACTGCATCTGTATTTGACTAAAGTGATAGGGCGCAAAAAAATCAGCCCCTAGTGCAATAATATAACTGAGCAACAGAACTACGGCTGCAGCCAAACCCATTCTGTTACTACGTAAGCGTCGCCAAATCAGCTGACGGTAGCTGAGATAACCAAGTTCTTCAGCGTTGGCTAGCTCGCTCGATTGGTTTTCTACATTTATACTCTTTTCGTCATTCATAACGGATTCTTGGATCAACCCAAGCTAAAGCAACATCAGCAATCAAATTACCTACTACTAGTAAAATACTGAGTAACATAATCAGTGTTCCCGCCAAATATATGTCTTCGTCTAACAAACTACGTAAGAGTAATGGGCCTACAGTGGGTAGTCCCAACACCACTGATACGATAGCTGAACCAGACAAAATAGTTGGTAAACTCATGCCCAATATACTAACTAAAGGATTTATAGCAAGACGAACAGCATGCTTGACTACTACAATCCATTCTTTTAAACCTTTGGCCCGTGCTGTCTGGATAAACGGTTGCCCTAAAACATCTAATAAATTACCTCTCATAATTCTCATTAGCCCTGCGGTTCCATTGAGACCAAGAACAATAATGGGTATCCAGAGATGCTGAATCAGATCCCCAACTTTTCCCATAGTCCAAGGCGCACCTTCATAGTAGGAAGAGAAAAGGCCAAATAGTGGAAGCCCGAATAACTCAAAAGTAAACACCATCAAAGTTAAAGCCAGTAGGAATGCGGGAATAGACATTCCTACGAAACTCAGTAGAGTTAAGAAGTGATCGGAAAATTTATACTGGTGAGTAGCTGAATAAATACCAACCGGAATAGCAATAATATAAGTAAAAAGTAGAGACCCAACGGATATTAATAAGGTAAAACCAATTCGATCCCAAATCAATTCATTTACATCAACTTCATAACGAAACGATTGACCGAAATCGCCCTTTACGAAATTGACGATCCAAGAAATATATCGTTCAGGCATTGATTTATCCAAACCATACCGTTGCCTTAGTTCTTCAGCCATTTCCAGAGAACTACTGTCGCCGTACTGTTCTTCTAATTCCTGTATTCGTCGATCTAGATAGTCCCCTCTGGGTAGCTGAATTATAATAAAACTGACGACAGATATTGCTATTAAAGTTGGTAAAGCTATTATCACACGTCTAAGAATATAAGTTGTCATTTTTCGTTTGAGTCTGAAATGAAATATTGTTCTGGATAACTGGTAGCAGGCGTTACAATGGCCCAAGGACCAAGAATGCCACTGGTTGGAACATTACGGAATCGATTTTTAACTACTACCAGAGAGGGTGAACGACCTGCTGTTCCCAGATGAAAAGGACCTTCTTCAATATGTATTCTTACCGCATCACGGACGTACTGATGTCGTTTTTGCAAATTCTTTTCTTTTTTAATTGCATCATAAATTTCAATTAGCTTTTTCAAAGGACCAGTTGGAGGTTCTCCTTCTTCTCCCCCTGTCTCGTACCATTTACCAACTCGAGGGTGCCAGTACTTAGGTAGCGTGGGGAAAACCCAGTCAGGATAGGTGAATAAGTCCATTTCCGCTTCACCGTGCATACTGATTGAAAACTTGCCTAAATTTCTTCGTAAACTTAATTCGGCGCCAGGCGGTGTATTGAGGATGACTTCAATACCCATGGCCCTCCAGCCATCTGCAATAATCAATCCAATATCGTTTTCCTGTCGATTTAGGTTAGAGCTTGGCATATCCATTACAAGTTGTAGTGTTTGCCCGTCCGTACGCAGTCTATACCCCTGTTTATTACGCTGTTCTAAGCCTAGTTGGTCTAGAAGCTTGTTGCCTCGTTGGATATCAAAATCGGCATCAGCGTTCTTCCACTCTTCAAATAATGCTTGACCTGCTTCATCGGCAAAGTGCCAGCCCTCTTGACTGACAGTCGCTGCTTGTGGCTTTAATAAGCCTCTCCATGCGATCTGATTACACTTTTCGCGGTCAATGCCTAAGGCCAAAGCTTGACGGAATTTTTGCTGGCGCATCATTTGTCGTAATACAGGATCTGGATCCGTCCAATTCAGTAGAATAGCTGGTTGAGCACCGGCAGTACTTTTCCATTCGCGTACTTGGTAATCACCTCTTTCTTCGCCTTTTTTGTAAAGAGCAAAATCCTGTAACTGCATACCCCGAAACTGACAGTCAATTTCACCTGCCAAAATTTTCAGAACCCGTACTTGTGGATCCGGTACTAGGCGACTCTTGATCCGATCAATATAAGGTAGTTGGCGCCCTAGTTGATCAACTATATAATAGTAAGGATTTCGCTCCAACTCAACTTGGAATCCTCCCTTTTCGTACTTAACTAGCTTCCAGGGCCAAAGAGTTGGGCGATCCACATTAGTATGATTAGCATTTTTTTTCTCAAACTGGCTAAAATTAGTATGCCCTGAATAATCTGGATGAAACTGGATCATATAGTGTTTGGGGATGTTATATTTCTCTGAATGCCAGAATCCAGTAGCAACCCATAAAGGTACTAACCAATTTGGACCAGCAAAGCTCATCACAATAGTATAGGGGTCGGGTGTTTCTACTGTCATTGGTTGACCATCCACTAAACACCAGACAGGTGGAGTATAAATGTGCCGTTTATCCAAGCACAATTTATAATAAAAATCGAAAGACTCCGAAGTAAACGGGTGTCCATCGGACCAACGAATACCTTTCCTAAGATGGATGGTAAAAATAGTCCCGTCTTCATTAAATTCCCAGGACTCTGCCGTTCCCGGTTCTAAACCCGAACAATCAAATTTCCAACGGATAAACGGGGCATAACCCGCCGTCATTTTCCATGTACCTAACTCAGGATGATCATGAAACCGATGCCACTGCCCACCATATTTGCCAGGCCTATCATATCCATCATAGTTCGTTTTTGCTATTAATGGTATTTCTGGAAGGCGCTCATTTAAAGGAGGAAGTTCACCTTTGGAGACTTTTTCTGATAGCATTGGAGCTTCTTTAGCCGTAAAAGGGTCAGTATCTCTCCTTTCTAGTTGATCATAAGGAGGTGGCGCAGAGCAACTTAGCCAAATCAAAATAGTAATTAATAGTAAATAACTAGCACGATACAATGTACTTTAAAACCTTATTTCAAAATCGCATACAACTGAATTTTGATTAATTAGCTTTCAGCTCAAGTTCGTTTCTCCGGTGACAAGCCGTTATCGATTCAGCGTCAAAGGTTTGTTCTGTCATAGGTTCCTCGGTACGGCAAATATCAGTTGCGTATTGGCAACGAGGGTGAAAGCGACAACCTAGCGGTGGATTAGAAGGATCAGGGACATCGCCACTCAGGCGGATTCGTTCTCTCTTTCTTTGTAGTTTCGGATTAGGTAAAGGTACTGCTGAAATCAGGGCCTCAGTGTAAGGATGCTGAGGGGTTGAGTACAGATTTTGTGCCGAGCTTAATTCAGCAATTTGCCCCAAATACATTACGGCGACCCGATCACTAATGTGTTCGACTACGCTCAAATCGTGAGCGATAAAGAGATAGGACAACTGAAATTTTTCTTTCAACTCCTGTAAGAGGTTTAGTATCTGGGATTGAATCGATACATCCAAAGCAGATACAGGTTCGTCAGCAATAATCAACTCTGGTTTTAGGGCTAACGCGCGTGCAATACCTACTCTTTGCCGTTGCCCACCGCTGAAAGCGTGCGGATACCGGCGCATGTCATCACTTTTTAAGCCAACGGACTCTAATAAATCGACTACGTAATCTTCAACTGAATTGTGTTCCGTTTCAGTGAACCATCGGCCTTGTTTGGCTTGAACCTTCAAGGGTTCGGCTACAATGTCACCCACCGTCATTCTCGGGTTGAGGGAAGAAAATGGGTCTTGAAAGATCATCTGAATTCTTTTTCGGAAAGGTCTTAGAGCTGAATGACTCAATCGACAAAGATCAACAGATTCCGAACCAAATAGCACGCTACCAGAGGTTGGTTCCAACAGACGCATGATACAACGACCAGTCGTTGTTTTTCCACAACCACTTTCACCAACTAGACCTACGGTTTCCCCTTTATAGACATCAAAACTAACACCATCTACAGCCTTGACGTGGCCAACAGTTTTTTGAAAAAGACCTTTTTTAATTGGAAAATACTTTTTTAACTTTTTAACTTGGAGTAGTTTTTCCATTCTTGAGTTGAGTGATGGGTATTGGGTTTAACTCGATTGATTTAACCAGCACCGAGCAGAGTGATTAGGTTCAATCGATTCCAATGACGGCATTTCCGAACATTTGTCAAACGTTTGAGCACAACGGGGTGCGAATGCACAGCCCGATGGCATAGCCAAAGGTCGAGGAACAGTGCCAGGAATCGAAAACAGCTGACCTTTTACCCTTTGACCTAACTGTGGAACAGATTCTAGTAGGCCTTGAGTATAGGGGTGTAATGGATTATCGAAAATTTCATCAACCCCTGCTTTTTCCACAACTTTTCCAGCATACATTACCACGACTTCGTCCGCTACTTCTGCCATAACACCTAAATCATGTGTTATCATGACGATTGCCATACCCAATTCTTCCTGTAAGGACTTCATTAGATCCAGAACTTGGGCTTGAATCGTTACATCCAAAGCAGTGGTTGGTTCATCAGCAATTAGTAAAGATGGGTTACAAGACAAAGCCATGGCAATCATTACTCGCTGTCTCATACCACCAGACAACTGATGTGGGTATTCGTCTATCCGTTGTTCTGGTGCAGGAATTCCAACCTTGATCAGCATTTCGATAGCACGCCTTCGTGCTTCCTGATGACCAACCTGCTGATGTAAACGGATAGCTTCGCCTATTTGATTGCCGACAGTATAAACAGGATTGAGGGACGTCATTGGCTCTTGAAATATCATTGCAATGTCATTACCACGAATTGACCTCATCTGGTCACTCCTTGGTTCAAGTCCGGTAATTTCCACTGCCTCACCGCTCTTATAATAAAAGATTTTTCCTGATTCGATCCGGCCGGGAGATGGAACCAATTGTAAAATGGATAATCCCGTTACACTCTTACCACAACCGCTCTCACCAACAACTCCCAGAGTCTGCCCAGGCTCGACACTGAAGCTAACACCATCAACAGCTGAAACTACACCATCATCAGTATTAAACACAGTGCGTAATTCGTTAATTTCAAGAAGCGGCGGCACAATCTTAAATCCATCCAATATCAATGCAGAATTGCTTAAAACTTGGCCAGTGTAACAAAGGGCATTCAATTTGTCAAAGACTCATTAAGAACTTGTTATGCCCGCAATTCTTGACACAAAATGACTGTTTTGATATAATCGGAGCGTTGTTGTTTTGTTAATTATAGAAGGTAACTGAATGTCGCAAACAGAAACAATTCGTATAGGCCATAGCCCTGATTCCGATGATGCATTTATGTTTTATGCTCTGGCTAAAGAAACTATTCCAACCGATGGTATACAAGTTGTCCATGTTATTGAGGATATTGAAAGTCTGAACCAAAGGGCACTCAAGGGTGAGTTGGAAGTGACTGCAGTTTCCATACACGCATATGCATATATCGCTGATAAGTACGCTTTGATGCCTTGTGGATCGAGTATGGGGGACAGATATGGGCCAATCCTTGTTGCTAATCAGCTTTTTCCGGCCTCTGAGCTCAAAGGTAAAAAAATTGCCATTCCCGGAAAAATGACAACTGCTTACCTAACTTGTAGCTTGTTCGAATCTGACTTTGAAGCGATCGAAGTTCCCTTTGATCAGATTATTGATTTTGTCAAAAGTGGTCAAGCAGACGCAGGGTTGATTATTCACGAGGGGCAGTTGACCTACGGAGAAAGTGGGATGCACAAAATCGTTGATCTTGGTGAATGGTGGTATCAAGAAACCGGACTTCCCTTGCCATTGGGTGGAAATGTAATTCGACGGGATCTTGGGAACGAGAAAATGCGGAAAGTAACCCGTCTTGTCCGCCAAAGTATCCAGCATTCACTTGATAATCGAGCTGAGGCTCTTGACTATGCCATGATTTATGCTCGAGATATGGAAACCAAAACCGCTGACCAGTTCGTTGGTATGTATGTGAATGAGTACACTATCGATTATGGTGATTCAGGTCGAGAAGGTGTCCGCGAATTATTGAAGCGCGGTTACGAATCTGGTATTATCTCTCAGCCTGTAGATATAGAATTTGTAGAAATCTAGACCAGATATTATGGCCAGTAGTAAACATATCTGGATGTGGACCTATGAAACAGTCGAACAAACGTCAAGCCAGACCTTATCTTGGCATTATGTTTAAATGCTGTAGCGTATACAGCCGCATACACCTAAATAAAAAAAGAACAGCTTATGTTGGTTGGTGTCCAAAGTGTGCAAAACCCGCCCGAGTGAAAGTTTCGCCAACCGGCAGTAACACTCGTTTCTTTTCCGCTCATTAATCTGGCGGTAACCTAATATGGTGTTACAACGTATTAAATGGTTGTGCGTTATGAATGTAAGGGGTGAATTTTAGATGAAGTTACGCTTTTGGGGAGTTCGTGGGTCGATTCCGACTCCCGGACAGAGTACCATTCGATACGGTGGTGACACTACCTGCCTTGAAATACAGGCTGGTGAAGCACTCATCATATTAGACGCAGGTTCGGGTATTCGTCGCTTGGGGTTAGATCTATTATCAAGAGCTACGAACCAACCCATTACAGGTCATATTTTCATTACACATACCCACTGGGATCATATCCAAGGATTCCCTTTCTTTACTCCCGCTTTTATAAAGCACAATCGTTTTTTTGTTCACGGTTCCCATACCGATGATAAGTATCTTCATCAAATTTTTGCCGGGCAAATGGCGAGTGAATATTTTCCCATCCCAATTGATTTCATGGCATCGGATCTAAAGTTCATCGGCTTGTCGGAAGATGAAGTAAAAATTGGTGAGGCT
>JAYZAL010000078.1:0-9637 GCA_036339735.1 Candidatus Poribacteria bacterium | reverse complement strand
CGACGAGTCAAATTCTGAATATTCTCAAATTGAGGATGCATTTTTGCTCCTTATCGCTTCATAAACATTTCGTCCAGATTGAGTAGTGTATTACAGACTATAACCCAAGCTGCTAAACTTATGGTTTGTACGTCATCGCTATTTTCTAAATGGTTCGGATTCAATGGGGCAGTTGCCGCCAGATAGGCTTGCTTCGGATTTGATTCATAGAATTGATAAGCTGACTGATAGAGTTCCTTTAGGTATTGGATTTCTATATCTTTGGCTGGTCTGATTAATGTCTGTCGAAGACCTAAACGAATCTTGTCGTTTAACTTCCCCTTGGCTACTGTCAAATGTCGGGCTAAACTTTGGGCTGCCTCGACATAAACTGGATCATTTAACACAACTAGAGCTTGTAGTGGTGTGTTAGAACGCGAACGGCGAACTGTGCAAACCCGACGATCAGGGGCATCAAAAGTCACCATCGATGGATAAGGATTGGAGCGTCGCCATCTGGTGTATATGCCTCTCCGATAGCGATCTTCGCCCTTACTAGTCTCCCAATCAATACTACTACCAAAAGCTGCCTTAATTCCCATCGGTGGCTGTGGTGGGTTCACTGGTTGACCAAACATTTTAGAACTTAGCAACCCACTAACAAATAATGCTTGGTCTCGAATCATTTCGGCTGATAGGCGAATTCGTGGTCCACGTCCTAGCCAATGATTGTCTGAATCGAGCTCTAATAGTTCTGATGTAACTTTGGAAGATTGACGATAAGTAGCAGAATTAACCAAAGTTCGAAGTAAATGTTTCAAATCCCAATTATTATCCATTAGCTCAACAGCCAGCCAGTCTAGTAACTCCGGATGAGACGGTAGTGTCCCCTGGGTACCGAATTCTTCACTGGTTTGAACAAGTCCCGTACCAAACAGTTGTTCCCAATATCGATTAGCGATTACCCTCGCTGTCAGTGGGTTTTCTCGACTAACCAGCCATTTGGCTAATCCTAGTCGATTTACTGGCTCCGATTTGGGAAAACCGTGGAAAACACTTGGTGTTCCTGCATTAACTAAATCTGCTACCTGTTGAAAATTACCACGCAGTTGGATTCGTGTTTCGCGCCTTTTCTCTTTTGCGACCTCTTGCATTATAGGTAAAGTCGTGTAGGGTTTTAAATCAGTTAATTTTTGTTTTAATTTGTGTAGTTGCTCCTGCTCAGTTTGCAATGAAGGCGCAATATTACGATAATACTGAGATAATATTTCCTTTTGCTTTTTCGTTCGATCTGCTGAAGGTAAAGGTATAATTGGCCGAATATGATTTGGTATTTGTGAAAATTCAGCGACCGTGCTTGATGAAGTTGACTGAATACTAAATCGATTTATCAATAGATGTTTATATACAGATTGTTGATCTAGTTCAATTACCAATTGTCCCGCTTCAGTATCTAGTGGACTTTCTAAAACCAGGACTAGGTGATGTGGCTGATTTAGTTGGCCAGCTACTGCCCAGCCAGTTTGAGAGTCTACTTGATGTCGTAGTACTGACTTGGCAGGAAAACCTTCCTGTTCGTAGTCAGCCAGAGCTAAACTGAAACGGAGTACTCTTTCTCCATCTAGATAGTGAATAGTACTCGGTTGTGGAGCGTGCGGGTTCTCCTCTTTCCAAACTATCGATCGGTTTTGATCTAAAAGAAATAACTGATAGTTGGCCAAACGGTTGGTAATATTTTCACCTCCGTCAGTCCGATTCCAGATTTTGACAAAATCAATTTGTTCCATCTGCCCTAAATCTAATTCCCACCAAGGTTCATCTGATTGGGATGTATGGGTTGTTGATTCAGCTTGGTTATAGTTGCCATCTGTATTGCCATCCTTAGCTCGGTTAGCATTACCACCATAAGCCGTTGAACTTTGCTTGGCCTCGGCCTGTCGGGCTAAATTAGTCTCTCCCTGCCAAACCTCAACCTCAGCCAAAGAGAGGATTTTATTCTTGCCCGATAGTTGTAATCTTACGTATCGAGCGTTAATTAGGCGGATTTGGTCTGGCTTCCAAGTTGCTGTGAATTTTGACAAAACGAAATTTTGGTCTTGTGAATCTACTTTTAGCTTTAGGGCCGAGACCTTAGGCGTGTCAGTCTTCAACTTTAACTGGTATGTATCCTGCTGTGGTAATATTCCCTTAGCAGCAATTGATCTATCAATTTCTATTTCAAGTTGTGTTTGCTTGGCCGAAGCCGCGACTGGTCGAAGTGTCTGCCATTGAGGTGGTGGTCTAAGCCTGTTTTCCCATTCTATTTGGGCTTTTTCTAGCGTTGGTGTTGGTTTAGCCAAAACAGATTCGAGAAATTTTATTTTATCTTTCCACTCTCTACGCTTCTGTTTTTGTGTATTGTTAAATAATTTGATTGTGGGTTGTTCATCTCTTTTATCACTATCCAGCGTGTTATTGAAAAGAGCAAATAACTGAAAATATTCTTTCTGGGAGATAGGATCGTACTTGTGTGAATGGCACTGAGCACAACTCATAGTTGTTCCCATCCATACTGTCATAGTGGTATTAACCCGATCAACAATTGCCTCGTTACGAAACTCTTCGTCACTGGTACCACCTTCATTGTTAGTCATTGTATTGCGATGGAAAGCTGTAGCAATTAACTGTTCTTCCGTTGGATTGGGAAGAAGATCACCTGCTATTTGTTCAATAGTAAACTGATCAAAAGGTTTATTTTGATTAAAAGAGCTGATTACATAATCCCGATAAGCCCAAATTGTACGTGGTGGATCATCAGCGTAACCGGCTGAATCAGCATATCGAGCTAAATCGAGCCAGACCCTGGACCAACGTTCACCAAAACTAGGTTTATCGAGTTGAATTTCAACATAGTATTGGTAAGCATCATCCCGATTATCGTCGACAAATTGTTTAGCTTCTTCAAATGTTGGAGGTAATCCAGTCAGGTCGATTGCTACCCTCCGAGCCAAAGACCATCGGTCTGCCACAGATTGTCTATTCAATCCAATCTGTTCTAACTGGCTCTGTACGAAGTAATCAATTGGATTTCGGCACCAATTCACATCTGTAACCACCGGTAAATCTGGGCGCTCAGGCTTTACGTAAGACCAATGTTTATCATAATTAGCACCTTCCTGAATCCATTGATAAAGATGTCCAATTTGCTTAGTTGTGAGCGGAGCTGCGTATTTGGCTGGCGGCATTCTCTTGTGCTCATCATCTGTCATGATACGAATCATTAGTTGACTGACGGCTGGCTGATTGGGTACGATTGCGGCTTGGCCATTTCGCGTGGCGATGGCTCCTCGATAGTCATCTAAACGGAGTCCTGCTTGACGTTGCTCTTGGTCTGGCCCGTGACAGGTAAAGCAATTCTTGGCTAAGATTGGACGAATATCTCTGTTGAATTGGACGTCGTTGTTTTCAGCCCAAGAAGGAAGAAAGCCCAGAACTAAAATTAATATTAATAATGTGTGTCGAGGTCTCAACAGCTTATTCCGTCACTCTTTCTGGTCGATAATGTTAGCAGAGCAATTTTGTTTCGTCAAACAACGGTTAATATCGGTAATTTTTCTTCGGGTCATTTTAAGTTAACTAAAAAAATCTTGACGAGTAAAGCAGATTTGTGTATAATTGGTCGATTTTTGCTTAGATTCTCGCCTAGAAAGCCCCTTCAGAACGATTAGCCCATTTTTTAAATCGCTCCTGAACCTAGTTTTGAAATTTAGTGAAGTCGTTCAGAACGACCTCTGAGTGCTGTGTTTTGGATCGGTTGTCTGCTGAACTAGAAGTCGGCATGCACGGATCGGACTTTGGGGCGGAATCCTGCCAAGCATAACTTTTACTAAAACCTAATTAATGAACACACATACGATTTCAATTTATGGGAAACAATTCTCATCAAAAAAAGGAACGTCGAGGTAATGAGTAAAAAACTCCACATTTCTCAACTTCAAGATATGACGATTTCCCAACTAACCGAAACAGCAAGGGGAATGTCTCTGTCCAACTACGGTGGGCTTAGAAAACAACAGTTAATTGCTCGGATCCTTGAGGCCAAAGCAACTTCGGGAGATGGTGTATTGTACGGAGGTGGGGTCCTCGAAGTCTTACCAGAAGGGTATGGGTTCCTCCGATCTTCTCGTTTCAATTACCTACAAAGTTCAGAGGACATTTATCTCAGCCAAACACAACAACGGAAATTTGGCTTGAGGACTGGCCATTTCGTAGAAGGTACTATTCGACCACCCAAAAAATCAGGTGATAAATCCGAGAATTACTTTGCACTACTGAAAATTCTGAGCGTTAATGGAGCTAACCCTGAGGACACCAAAGAAAACATTCTATTTGACAATCTGACACCGGTCCATCCCTTTGAGCGCTTACAGCTTGAACATCACCCTAAAGAGTTTGCAACCCGAATTATTGACCTAATGGCTCCTATTGGTAAAGGTCAACGGGGCATTATTGTTGCGCCACCATATTCAGGCAAGACAACCTTGCTCAAAAACATTGCTCATGGAATTGCTAAAAATCACCCAGAAATTGTGTTGATGGTTTTGCTTATTGATGAACGGCCCGAAGAAGTAACTGACGTTATTCGTTCTGTCAGGGGAGAAGTGATAAGTTCAACCTTTGACGAACACCCAGAGCGTCATGTGGCGGTGGCTGAAATGGCAGGGGAAAAAGCCAAAAGATGCGTAGAAGCTGGCCAAGACGTAGTTATTTTACTTGATTCAATGACTCGTTTAGCTCGTGCTTCTAATATCGTTACGCCACATTCTGGAAAGACCCTAACAGGTGGCTTAGATGCTTTTGCTTTTCTCAAACCAAGACGTTTCTTCGGTGCAGCTCGAAAGGCCGAAGAAGGTGGAAGTTTAACCATTATTTCTACAGCTCTAATTGAAACTGAGTCTCGTGCTGACGAAGCCATATTTGAAGAATTTAAAGGAACAGGAAATATGGAGATACATCTGGACCGGACCCTATTAGATCGTAGTATCTTTCCTTGTATCAATGTGGTCCAATCAAAGACTAGACGCGAAGAATTACTCCTTGAGAAAGATGTCCATAGCAAAGTTCTTGTTTTGCGCCGATTCTTATCTCAGATGGGTGCTGCTGAATCGATGGAACTTCTAGCTGAGCAGCTAGATAAAACCGATTCTAACGAAGATCTTCTGGAAATGATGGCTCAAGGTGGTGTCGGTAATAATAAAAGAAGTAAGCGGTAATACAAATAGGTAAATAACAAACCAAAATTATTAAGGAGTCAAAAACGGATATGAAACCCGAGATTCATCCTACAACTGTTGAGTGTACGATTACCTGTGTTTGTGGCGCAAGTATTACGACCAAATCCTCCACTGATTCCATGAGAATCGAAATTTGCTCTAATTGCCACCCATTTTATACTGGTCAGCAGAGTAAAATTGTCGATACAGCTGGCCGTGTGGAAAGATTCCGTCGTCGTTACGAAAACAACGAATCTTCGACTACAACTTAAACATAATAAACAATTTAGGTGACTGATATGGCTGAGAAAAGCGACTATTATCAGGTCCTCAATTTAGATAGAAATGCCAGTGCAGAAGCAATCAAGAAAGCTTATCGAAAATTAGCAATCCAGTATCATCCGGATAAAAATCCAGATAATCCTCAAGCTGAAGAGAAGTTCAAAGAAGCAACTGAAGCTTTTGAAGTGTTGTCTGATGATGAAAAAAGACAGCGTTATGACCAGTTTGGCCATGCTGGTGTAGAGGGCGTTGTTGGTAGTAGTGGGTTTGGTGGCGGGTTTAGCAACTTTGACGATATCATTAGCAATGTTTTCGGTGACTTTGAAGACCTTTTCGGTGTTAGTAGTGGCCGTAGTCAAAGGGGGCCAAAGAGAGGGGCTAGCCTGCAGTATACGATGACAATCAGCTTGGAAGACGTGATTTTTGGAAAATCAGAAACTATTGAAATTCCTCGCCACGAAACCTGTGAAATTTGTCAAGGTAGTGGTGCCTCGGAAGGTTCAGTGCCACAGACTTGTCCTGATTGCCACGGTCGAGGTAGAGTCACATCGGCGACCGGTTTTCTAAGTGTTTCCCGAACTTGTCCTCGTTGTCAGGGTGAAGGAAGAGTTATTCTGAGCCCTTGTAGACCCTGTCAAGGTGCAGGATTAGTGCGAAACATCAAGAAACTAAAAATCAATATCCCAAAGGGTGTGGATACCGGACATAAGCTTCATCTAAGGGGAGAGGGTGAATCTGGATCTCAAGGTGGACCAGCTGGTGATCTTTATGTTGTGATGCAAGTTGAGCCGCATGATAATTTTCATCGTGAAGGCAATAACTTGATGACAAATACGACGGTATCATTTGTACAAGCAGCATTGGGTGCCGAGATTGAAGTTTCGACCCTAGACGGCTCAGTTTCCGTTAACATTAAACCTGGTACGCAATTCGGAGACAAAGTCAGAGTAGCGGGTAAAGGGGTACCTTATCCTCGCCAAAATGTCCGTGGCGATCTTTTCGTATACGTTGAGATCGAAACCCCTCGTCGTCTGAGTAATCAAGAGACGGATTTGCTCGAGCAGTTTGCGGAGTTGCGTGGCGAATCAAAAACCTCATCTGACGATGATCGCTCTAGTCCATTTAGTAAATTAAGAGAAAAGTTCTTTTCCACTAAGGACGAGTAAGATATTCGTCTGCTAAGTTCAGCCCAAGCCCAGAACTAATGGAAGAGAAATCCTTTTTACAAACAGGTGGCAGATGGACGCAGGTGAAAATTAAAACAGCGATAGCTTCTGCAGATGCAATCGCAAATTATCTGTTTGACCATCAGGCTATAGGACTTGAAATTCAAGAAGATAATGATGAATATAATACTCTACTGGCTTATTTCCCGCAGGATGACCTAACTACCATGCGCCTGCGTAACCTCCGTCGTTTTATCGCCAAATTGCCTAGCTTTGGTCTACCCGGTGAAGAATCAATTACTATCGAAATGCAGGCTTATGATAGTCAAGACTGGGCCAACAGCTGGCGTGCTGCCTTCCCGCCACAAGAAATCGGCGATCATGTAGTTGTAGCTCCCACTTGGCATCAAATAGAAGAGAATGAGTCCAGCCAATCAGGGACTGAAAAAATCCTGATCCGTCTGGACCCTGGTATGGCATTTGGTACTGGTCATCACCCAACTACTCGCTTATCCTTGCACTTGTTATCTAGTTTGTCCTTTAAAGGACGAGAAATGGTTGCGGATATTGGGACAGGTTCAGGTATATTGTCTATTTTAGCAGTCAAAATGGGAGCTAAAAAAGTCATAGCGCTAGATATTGATGAAACTGCCTTAAATGTTGCTGAGCATAACTTTGTGGTCAATGGCATCAAAGATCACGTCGATCTGCGTCAGTCAGAAGGTTTGGCGAATATAACAGGAAAATTTCACTTGATAATTGCTAATATTGTTAGCCAAGTAATTTTACCGATGATTCCTTCTTATCCTCAGTATTTACGTAAAGGGGGCAAACTGATACTATCAGGGATCTTAGACAGTGAATCCCAAACGATCAGGACAGCTTTGCGTGATCATGGGTTTCAATGTCTACAAGTTCGTCAACAGGATGAGTGGGTGGGCATACTAGCGCAAAAAGGAAATTAAAACACTGGATATGAAGTGGAAAATCGAGATCTACAACAAATTTTCTCACCCATCTGGGCTAGCGCAAGATATTAGAGACTTAGGCATTGACCAAGTGGAGTCAATTAATTTTAGCCGACTTTATTTTTTGGAAGGAAACCTTAGCATCGGCCAAGTTGAGCAAATTTGCTCCCAACTCTTGGCTGATAGAATCACTGAAAATTACCGTTTTTATGAAGAAAAAAGTGCACCCAGAGACAATGGTATCTCCCAAATAGAAGTAGTTTTCAAATCAGGAGTGACGGATACTGTAGCTGAGAACATTTGTAAGGGAATCGGTGATTTAGATATTTCTTGCCTACCAGAAACTATAACGGCCCAAACAGGCCGCCAGTACAATTTTCACTTTCGGTCTGATCAAACTAGCCCTCAGTCGAAACGAGACCTCTTAGAGATAATCGCTACTCGTTTGCTTGCCAATGAGGTAATCGAATCGTTTAATATTTCGATGTAACTGACAGTTGAACTGAACTATTACTTGACCCTATCAATCCACTTGTAAGCAACCTTGGAGTTTTGCCTGAATACTTTGTCCGTAGCATCTTTTCCTTTTGGCTCAAAATAGTCCAAAACTAGTTTTTGGACCGTGGCATACTTGGCAAAACGTGCTGAGACTGGCCAGTTAGAACCGTAGATTAGCCGATCCTGGCCGAACTTATTCCATAACAAATTAAGCACAGGCTTATAAAATTCCACTTCGTGGGGAATTGGTTGTGTTTTATCAGCCACACTTTCGACTAAGCCTGATACTTTGCAGTAGATATTGGCTTGCTGGGCCAGTAATTGCATTGCTTCAGTCCAAATTCGATCTGGTGACTGACCATTGATACTAGGAGCTCCGAGGTGATCAATTATGATACGTAGGTTGGGAATATTTTCTGCAATTTCAGCTACACTTGATAGTACATCAGCGCCACCAAGTATATCCAACGCCAGGTCATAATAAGCCAAATGCTCCAATCTCGCCTGTTCCAGTTTGGTTAATTGTTTGGTTATGATGCCCCCTAACCGAATTCCCCGGAATAGTGGATCTACTCTAAGTTTATCTAAACGTACATCAAAATCATCCGAATTTAACTGTAGATTACCCACAAATCCGACAATAAAAGGTTCAGTTTTGGCTAATTCTAGGACCCATAGATTATCTTCAAATCTTTTACTAGCCTCTACGACGACAGTTCCGTGTACGCCCAAAGGTTTAGTTACGGCCTTGTATTCGTCAGGTAGAACAGTTCGGTATAGAAATTCATCGTTTTTATTTGGCCAAGGGATCCCTTGTGGACGTTTCGGATCGTAAAAATGTGTATGGGTATCGATCACCCGCAAATCACTCATTGTACCTAACTTCTGTTGAGTAGTAATTGGCCCAGTTTTATGTTGTTCTTTGGTGGACAGATTATATCACATTTAATCTAATTATTCACCGATTGACAAAACTACAAATCTTTTGATAGACTGAATAGTTCACATTGTAAAAGTAGGTTAAGACAATATTGCCAAAGTTAAATCAGAAGTTGGATTGACGTTTCACCATAATTTCGTTTACCCAAATTACTGCCTAGTAGTTACCTGCCATCCGTATCAGAGGATCGAATCATCTCTACTATTATCACTTGTCTTATAATCCATAAATGAAAAGTCGTCTTATTTTTACCATTTTAGGCCCACTAGTCGGAGTATTGTTAATCCTATTTTTTGATTTTAATACTGAAAGGCCAGAGACCACTCGGATGGCTGCGGTTGCTGCTTGGATGGCAATTTGGTGGATGACAGAAGTTGTACCACTGGCAGTAACTGCTCTACTCCCTATTTCTTTGTTTCCTTTGTTAGGAATCATGAATGGTAAATTGGTATCATCTGCTTATTGTAACTATATAATTTTTCTATTTATCGGTGGTATTTTGGTTGCTCTGGCTATGGAACGATGGAATTTGCACCGCCGGATTGCACTTAG
>JAYZAL010000077.1:0-113809 GCA_036339735.1 Candidatus Poribacteria bacterium | reverse complement strand
CAAAGGTGGATTGAAAGCTGGATTCCATCATATTTTTGTCTACTCGGTAGGTAAAAGAACGCATGGAGACGCTGGCAGTTATCCAGAAGTTTATGCTAACAGCCTGAAAGCGGATGTGATAACGGTAATCAAGAAATATTTAAATGGATATATTTTTGATTTTAATCAGATGCTAGCTAGTTCCAATCCAGACTTAAAAGTCAAGTACCAAACGGTAATTGTCGTTTTTGCTCTCGTTTCCTGTTTAGTATTGTTGTGCCACTTTCTATTTCAACAGGGCAAATTACCTCAACTAGAAGACTCAATAGACAAACTGATGGCCTTATCTATAGCCCTCTGGTTCTCATTGTTAGCCCCCGTATCATGGATGGTCATATTCAAAGGGCATTCTTACATCCATACCCACATGAACTTTATCACTTGGCACATGCCTTTTACACTGCTGGGATTTGGGCTGGTGGGCACATGTTTATCTCTACTGGTTACTACCATTTATAATCTTAGGCCTAATCAAAGAAAATAGAGAACGCTCTAACTTAAACATCTGAATCAAAAAATCAACAAGCATAGGGGATATGAAGGATAACTAACACCATAGTATTCCTCCCCGAGGTACTAATTAACTGAATGGCATAGCCTGCCACGATTATCGGACATTTATTTCGGGTTGAAGTCTTCAAAAAGTAGCAGTGATGGCCCAATATGGTGTGGTTTGTTATGCCAGTGGGAGCAATAACAACCGATAATTTCCCTATGGGACATTATCGAACTGGCAGATACTGTACAAAAAGGATTAATTTGCTATCTTCAGGCCAGCATGAATTTATTAGGCTCAGTCCGACTCTTCCGCTAGCTGGGCGGTTTTAGTTTTTATATCAAAAGGTAATTATGATGAAAGTGTTATCTAGATTACTGTGCTTGGTTTTGTGTTTGCCGTTGCTGACGATGGGGCAAGAGAAGATTACTTGGAACAAAGATGGGTCGGAGATGGCTCTGATTCCTGCTCGCTCCTTTGAGATGGGATAATAGAATCAACCATTAGTAAAAATCAATTAGGACCATACTCAAGGCTGATAGATGAATTTGTATGAATATACGGTTCCCTGGAAATATTACGGCTAAAAATAAAATGAGAACTAGATGTTAAATTTAGTAGGAGAAAAAGTAGATGTTGAAATTGAGAATTTTTAAAGTTGCTAAGATTCACCAAATCGTTTTAATTGTATTTTGTTTTTTGTTGACTAATAAACTAACCGTTCAAGCTGATGCACTCAATGAGACTCATCAGGAAATCGTAGAAATAGAACAACAAATTGAAATAAAAATCCAAAATGAAATTTCTGATACTGATATCCCTGCTGTAGTGATGGGGAAAATACGTAAAAACGGTGAAATGTCCTTTTATTCCAATGGGCCTTCCAGATGGGACAGAAATGATACTATCAGTCAAAAAAATATTTTTAGAATTGCTTCAATGACCAAAGCTCTGACTTCAGTTGCGGCGTTACAGCTAGTTGAGCAAGGTAAAATCACCTTAGACGAGCCTCTTGACCAGCATTTACCAGAGATGTCTAAAAGGTTAATTCTGAATCAAGACAACCAAATTATTGAACCCCAAAACAGTATTACTCTTCGGCATTTGCTGACGCACACTGCAGGTTTTGGTTATTGGTTTACTAGCCCACAACTTGGGAAATGGGATGAATTAAAATCTGAGATAAACTGGACAGAAAACTATCGACCCAGACTTTTTGAATCAGGTACGTCGTTTATGTATGGAACGAATCTACATTGGGTTGGCAAATTAGTAGAGAAAATTTCTGGCATCAATTTGGAAGCATATTTTAGACAGCATATTTCTGGACCATTAGAAATGGATAGTACCTGGTATAACGTTCCAGATGAATTAGAACATCTTGTGGTTGCTTCTTCCCATAGAGATGATGAAAATGGCACTGTTGTTAAAAATGAATATCAAAAAATGAATCCTAAGGAAGATTTTAATGGGGGTGGTGGGTTATTAAGCTCGCCCGAAGATTATGGCAGGTTTTTGGCTTGTATGCTAAATAAAGGTGCTTTTAATGGAGTAACAATTTTAGAGGAAAGTACTTTTGATTTACTAAATTCACCTCAGCTTGATAATTTTAAGATAATCCATAGATACGTTGCAGTCAAAGATGTTGATACGAAACCGAGGGGGGATAAAGACAATTTTTTCGATAGTTACGATAACTGGACTCTGGCTTGGGCATACGAAGAAAACTCAGTTGTTAGACCAAAAGGCACAGCCTATTGGGCAGGATTTTTTAATACTTACTTTACTATCGATTTTGAGAATGAATTCGCTCTGATTTATATGACACAAATTCTACCGTTTAATGATATGAATTCGTATAACTTGTTTACCTCTTTTGAACGAATAGTCTATGATAGTCTTGATTGGAAAGACTAATCATATTTAAGTTAATTAAACCCACAAGTCAAGATACGATCCTAAAATAGAGCTTAGAATAGATGTGTTGACATATTAAACTTACGTAGGAAGTGAAGAAGAAAAATCCAGGCGAATGTACAGGTCGTCATTTTTGTACCTAAAGCTAAAGAACAAGTAAAAACAGGCGATAATGGTAGTATCTTCAAAACTTCCTTCTGTAAGGTGGGTCAACTCCTCTGGCTCACCTTCTTTTTTACCACCATATTGTTTTATTTTCAGCCTTCGAATCAGAAAGTGAATAAATGATTAAGACTTCGTTCGGTTATTCACCCGGGAATTAGCTAGCTTTATGTATAAGTATTTCATTTCTGGCTTATTATTTACCTTAGTACTACTTTTTGGATGTGGCGAAAATCCAACTAAGCCAGTGAATATAGGTCAAACCCAGACCAAATCTGCCGATAACGAACCTGCAAAAGAAATCATATGGCCAATTGACGGTGCCAAAATGGTACTAATTCCAGAGGGTAGTTTTCAGATGGGAGATGCGTTAGAAGAGCCTGAAGAATTCATGGGCACTTCGCGTCCTACTCATAAAGTTAGCCTTAATGCGTTCTATATAGATAGTTGTGAAGTAACTTTGGGCCAATACAAAAGATTCTTGAAATCAACGGAACACCCTCCACTGCCCAATTGGGTAGAAAAAATCACACCGAATAATAATGATCCAGTAATCGGGGTTAATTGGTTTGATGCTCAAGCTTATGCCAAATGGGCTGGCAAGCGTTTACCAAGTGAAGCCGAATGGGAATATAGCGCAAGAGGTGGGTTACTTGGAAAACGATTTTCTCATGGTGATGAACTAAAACACACAGACGCAAACTTCAAAGGTAAAGGTGGTACAGATATCTGGGAGACTCCGTCACCAGTGGCAAGTTTTGAACCCAATAGTTATGGGTTATTTGATGTAATGGGAAATGTGTGGGAATGGTGTCAAGATTTATATGATGAAAACTATTATCTAGTCTCAGAAATCGAAAACCCTAAGGGGCCAGAATCAACCAAAACCGAAAGAAGAGTGATTAGAGGAGGAAGTTGGATGAGTTTCAAACACTTCCTGAGAGTTGCATTAAGAAATTACCAAAACCCAGAAATGAAAAACAACTACACAGGTTTTAGATGCGTAGCTGACTTAAACTGATTGATGGATACAAGCCAAAGATGAAATATAAAAAGTTCATTTGGATTTTTGTTGCTTTTATCGGATTATCTTGTGATAGAGTTCAAACAGATATCGGACTTAACAAAGCAGCACACACTGGTAATATACAGAAAGTGATTAAACTTTTAAGCTCTGGATCTAACGTTAATGGAAAAGGTTGGGATGGTGAAACAGCACTCCATAACGCTTCGTCTGCGGGACACCTAGAAATCGTACAATTACTATTAGTGAACAACGCTCAGGCAAACCCAATTTGTTGGGGGAAAACACCTGTTGATAGAGCCAAAAACCCAGAAATCGAGAATCTATTACGCCAATATGGGGGTAAAACTGCCGACGAATTAAAAGCTACGCAAAATGAAGCGAAATAGCTCTGAAAATATTTAGTACCCAGACTAATTAATCTTCAGCATATATTCTCGTAGCGGAACTGTTGTCGTCTCCCGTCTAGTATAACCAACTATTTTCATGCTAAGCCTACGGAATCTCTTCCCAGTTCTTAGATAAAAAAAGTTGATAAATTCGTTATTGATTAGCTAATTGACTATTATACAAACAGAGGCTCTAACCCAAAACAAGAGACAGATAAAGCGAATTGAAATATTTATCTTACACGAGAAGGTGATGAAAAAGTGGGCTAATAAAACGCTCTTTTTTGTACCTATGGTCAATTTTTAGCTGAATAAGATGGTAATGCTGACTTCTATAAGGTGGGCTAAACACCTTTGGCTCACTCTATCTTTATGCCGGCTTAATCTCTAACATGCTGATTTTTTAAAATAAATAGCCGATACTAACACCGGTGTAAACTGTAAACCCTTCATCAATCGACTGGTATATTGGGCTTAGCGTCAGACGAACTAAAAAGCCCCTATTTTTAATATTCTGATAACGATAACCAATCAGGCCATTTAACAGTGCTCCGTTTTTTTCATTTTCAAATTGGCTCTCTCTATGAAAATACTTAATTACAAATCCTGCTCCTAATTCAAGATTATGTCCTTTCCGACCAATTAATTTCCCAATCGTTACTGGCACTAAAGATGCCTCTTGGTTATCTGAAAACTTATCACCGAAATTCACTGATTGTTCAGCGTTAATATAGCCCAAACCAACTCGAATAGGGATATCATTTCGAAAAAGAAATTCGTAATTAACGGAAGAATTTAAAGCAGTACCCGCATACTCAAAATAAACGGCATTTTTAGCTGAACTAATATTGGTCTTTCCAAATAAAGTCGTAACGCATATCAAAAAAACTATAATTGGGTTCTTCATATTTAACAACATCCTCCACTAGCCACTTCAGAAAGAGTAAACCATAAATGTAAGTGAAACTAAATACCCGTATTAGCAAGATCTACCAGTTGGCATAAGCATCCATCTCATTTATTAAATTTGACTACTCTCTGCTTCCTGAAAGGACTCTTCTAAAATAGCAATGCCTTCACAGAATATTTCGTTTATTTTCATCAGTAAATCGAACAGACTTTTAGTTAAGTATTCTCATACCGTAGCAATATACCAAACTGACTTTTCTAACTTCTGATAATCATTCAGGTCTCGTCCTACATAGGGCTCAAATTTATTTAGCCAGAAATGACAATTCGTTTTTAGAACATCAATACGCAAATATAACTAGTTTATACTTTTTACACTAAATCCGGTTTACCTGTAAGTTCCTTAAGATAAAGACAAAACCCATAATCAATCTATGCGCGACTGCTTGGACAGAGTCTTTCAACGGAATTTTGTTCATATTCTGACTTGGGTTCGATTTTGAAATTTCACACTGGTTTAGAGATTAGATCCTTTGAAGAAAAAACATCTAAATTTTAGATTGTCAATCAAATTCTTTTTAAAATTTCCCCTAACTTTTGTTTTCCAGTAATTCACTCCAGAAATTGTAATCTAATCTGTGATGACTTTCCATTTCATATTCACGATTGCTTCAAGAAATCCTTATTGGTATTCATGGTTTCACATTCCATTTAAATAGGAATATTTCCCCTTAGTTTCACATAAATCAAACCTAAAATAACACTGATTGATTAGGTTGTTATGACAAATTCATTCATCAGACTTCTATTGAGGGATAAGGCACAGCAGTATCTAGCCACGATACTTTTTTCTCATGTCAAAATGGGACAAAATCTCGACTTTCGGCTTATTAGTATTTATTGCCGCATTTCAATCTTTTATTGATGATAGCCACGACTCTATTGGGCACAACAGATATGTATGACGAGCAAAATTTTTGCCTAGCCTTCAATTCGATGCTAACATTATTGGCAACGAGGCTTATCTATCAATTTTTTATGAATGGGTTCTTCTAACTAAGTAAGGTTACCCCCCAGAATAAGTCCGATCACACCTAGAGTTGAAACTAATAACTAGTTAGTAAGAGGAGAGATTTGAAGCTTCAAGAACAGCCAACGTTTTTATTTCTAAAGACTAGCCAATTCAAGGTTTTCTTTATCCTTCATGTAATCGTATCCATGTCGCTCTTTTCATCTTGCCGCTTATCAGAATTTACATCAATATTATTTGCTGCTCAGGCATGGAGTCAAAATTATGCCCTGATAGAAGGTGTTACTTGTTCCGCTCGGGAAATGATTGATGGTGATATAAAAACAGTTGGTAGTTCTGGGCACCAAATTAGGATTAACTTACCCGAGCGAAAGACTGTTCACCGACTGGTCTTTCGGCAAACTAATATTCAGAACTTGACACTTTATATCGACAGAAATAATGATGATGAGAATGATTGGATGAAATGGGAGCAAATCGATAGCAATCGAGAATCTACCTTCGAAATTCGTAAAGTCTTCAACGCTCAAAGAATCCGAATTCTAATCGGTGCAACTTCGGACGATCAAAGAATTGCCGAGAAATTCACTCACTCTAGAGTTGGTATACACAGACAGACGGTTAAGAGAGGGGCACCATTTGTCCATGAAATTGAATTATATGGTTTTGAGGTTAAAGATTCGCCCCCGGTAGAAACCCAAGCAGAAAAAGATGAACTCTTTTAAATATCTCGTTATATACAAAATCTGGTAGTAACAACTATAATTCATTAAAAACAAATTACATATCCGTTCTCTATCAAATATTTTGTTTTCGTATTTGGAACTTAATTAACAATACTATCCCAAATAGGTAGATGAGTGGTAATCCCATATAGAAACTAGGAGTATAGGGAAAAATGTTGTTGGCTGACCCAATTTCAAAACTTTAGTTACCCAAAATGCCTTGTCTTACCAGTTGGAGACTGGAAATGGATATTTCATAACCCCAGTGAGATGAAAAATAATAAATCTTCTAACACAGGACATAACCACATGGACCACAAAGTTATCACCCAATGTTGACAGCAAATGGAAGTAAAACCAATGGCAGATAACAGCATAAATGACCAATAAAAATACATGTTGGGAAAATATGTTGAAATTTTGAGCCCCCATCATAGTTAGGACTATGAAAGAAAAAACATTCCAAAATACTGTCTATAATTGAGTATATCGCGATGCCCAGTAAGGCCGATATTGACAAAGCAATAATATCTCCTCTAGTCATTCCTACCTGAACTCCATATTACTTAATTGAATTAATCTGTGAATAATATTTCATTTATTTACAATTGATTCCGTCCAGTAGTTCACCAATTAAATCTTGATTGCACAGCCCTTCGGTAAGATATTCAAAGGTTTTCTGCTTTTTGTAGATATCAATAGAAATATTACTGTATAAACCGCCATTACATTTCTGTCTTTCTGGCTGTAGAGTGATTAATATTTTTCTATTCTACATCTGAGTAAACCTTCAACAGATATTAGCGAAAATGTGATACGCAGCAAAGTTTCTTGGCTCGCATCACATTTTCGCTTAAAATTGACAAAACATCCAAGATTCATAAGATCAGGCTAATTCAGAATCAGCCCATTTAGAATAATTAGAGCCGAAAATGCCTAATACAACTCTACAACACGAGAAAGTGTTTTGTGAAAATTGTGGCAAGGAACCTATTGCAATAAGTAAAAAGTATTGTCCTAATTGCAGCGAGAAAGATTTTGTCCCTCCTCAGAATGAGCTTCTAGAATGGACAAACACCCCACCGGGGTTCTAATGATATGTAGAGCATGTCGTCTATATAAGCTTGGCTATGAGAAGAAAAGTCTTGTAAATATTGTGCCGAACCTGAACTCAGAAAGTCATTTGTAGAATACAACTCATGCAAAAGACTACCGAATGGTTCAGAGAGAACTCTACAATCTCCAGACATTGAAATTTTTTTAAAATCTTATACGGCTACGAAAAGTCGACCTGATAATAAGATTAAATTTAGGCACATTTTGCTTGGTTTTATTGTTATTATTTTGACTTTATGGGTGCTATTTAGCAGATTGAATTGATGGCCTCTGTCCTCTAGAACACAAATTAATACCACGAGCAAGACCATTACACATGCCATTGCAGATTTTCAGGCTCTCTCTCAAATATACTAAAGGAGACTTATAAAATCTCAAGTCCGGTAGTACCTATTCCTCAAAGTCTCAAAATCTAGTTTGAATTTAGATTTCTATGAATACAAATAAATGAATAAAGAAATATTACGACTAGCTATCCCAAATATCATAAGCAACATATCCGTACCAGTTCTATCGGCAGTTGATGTGGCATTGATGGGACATCTAGCATCAACGCAGGAATTAGGTGCCATTGCTGTCGGGGCTACGATTTTTAATGTTTTATATTGGGGATTTGGTTTTCTTAGAATGAGCACTACGGGAATGACGGCGCAAGTTTCTGGAGCTAAAAAGCAAAGTCAATCCATTGCCATGTTAGAAATGGCTTCAAAAGTAGCTTTGGTAAGTGGCTTTCTCCTAATTTTGCTACAACCAGTTATCTCGGTGGTCAGTTTTCGATTGATAGAAGCCAGCAACGAAGTGGAGTATCTAACTAAGCAGTATTTTGGCATCCGTATTTTAGCTGCTCCCGCAACTTTGATGCTTTACTGCTTTCACGGCTGGTTCTTGGGTATGCAGAATGCCCGTATCCCCATGTTTTTAGTAATCATTACGAATGTATCTAATATCATACTCAACTTAGTACTAGTTATGGGCTTAGGAATGAAAGTAGATGGCGTTGCCTTGGGTACAGTAATTTCACAGTATATTGGATTAATAGTGGCAATAATTTTATTCTGGTATCACTATCGTCATCTATGGCAGTATCGCAGTTCTCATCGAGTACTTTGGCGGCGTTTTTTTTCCATCAGTGGAGATATTGTCATTCGTACCCTTAGCTTGGTTCTTTGTCACGCTTTTTTCACTTCCAAATCCGCGTCTCTTGGCGACCAGATTTTAGCTGTCAATACCTTGCTACTACAATTTATTTCTCTCTTGGCCTTTGCCGTTGATGGCTTTGCCTTTGCTGCCGAATGCCTAATAGGCAAATATAAGGGGCAGGCCAATCAATCGCAACTTAATCGAGCTATTCACTACACGTTTCTTTGGGGCTACGCTTTTGGCTTATTTTTCAGTTTCGTTTTCTGGTTGACTGGCACACAAATTCTATATTTGTTTACTGATCAACCAAACTTGATCCAACAAGCCAGTCAGTACTTTATTTGGGTTATTATCGCTCCGATTCTTAACGTTGCGGCTTACGTTTGGGATGGGATTTACCTGGGAGCTTCCGCGTCACAGCCAATGAGAAATGCCATGATTTTTTCGGCTGTTGTAATATTTTTTCCTACTTATTACTTATTAATTCGATTCGGTAATCATGGCCTTTGGACAGCCCTAATGCTTTTTACATTGTCTCGTGGTCTGACGTTAACTCTCCTAGCTAGGAAACATATACTTGGTCATTTCACCTGAGAATCAATAAATTGACTCTTCCCTTCTGAAGAAAACCTCAACGCCTCGATCTTTCAGTTCCCCGCCAAGCTAATTTTTTCGATTCGTGCACATACATCTCAATTGAATTGAATTCGTTCTTCTTTTACTCAGTAAAAATGTAGTCTTTATCCATTAAAACAAAGAGAAGAAGCATTATGTACGACAAGAGAAGAGTTATAGAATGGTTTAGTTAGTGTGAAAGAAAGGACTAGATATCCCCTCAAAGAAGAGTTTTCTGCGAGGAGACATCTAGTCCTTTCTGGCTTGGGAGAAGCATGTTAATTTGTGATTATTGACATTAATTAGTGTAAGGATAAATGCAATCCTAAAACTTGAGATATGGATGAAATCAATAGGCTATATATTCATTAACTAATAGATTGAGTCAAGTCCAATACTAGTTCATCCCTAATTTTAACTGGATCTATTTTGTAGTGGTTAGAATTCTCTCTGACATCAACTAAATTATTAAAGATTTTAGTAAATAGAATACAAAACTTGACATTTTTCACTTAACTAAATCAAATTATGGTTCTGATGTTATGTGAAAAATCACGATTACGATTCGTCGAATTGGCACTTAAAGTCTTTCCTGACTCAGTTGTCGTTTCAGCTCTTTGCGTAATCGCTTATCCCGAGTGCGAGTCGTTTCCCACCATCTGACTTCAGGATGAATAAATCGAATTTGTCGGTAGGTTTGCCCGTGAATTTGAAGTTGCTCGATCCAACCTCGAAACTCGTAGACACCGACTAGTTCATCGGTCTGAACGTTGTAATAGCTATTGGTCACACTATCCAAAGTAATTTGAATTGGTTTAGTTGTAATAACAGTAGTAAAAATCTGTACATCAATGGTGTGTTGATCGATCGGAATACTTTTCCTAGACTTAGGCTCAATTGTAATGATATTCAGATTTCCAGTTACGGAATTATGGTTTAATTCTAGATGTATTCGAGGGCTAATTTTGATTCGTGTCCCATCAAGTGGCGATGGTTTGTCACAAGCGACTAAAGAGATGACGATCAAGCAAATTGAGAATGAGCGCTTCATCATTTTATACGTCGCCTTAAACAGAAATTAAAGCTTGAAATTTGAATTCTAATAGCTTGGTATTGTTAGAATAGTTTTTTGAATTAATCTCAGGATTTCTAAGATAGTATTACCAAACACTTGATCAATCTCAAATCCCTCGTTACCAATAGACATAAAATTTCGAATACTGCGTTAGGAAGGCACATAAATCAGTGAACTAATAACAAGTACGACCCAAATCCAGCTACTTAAATAAAAAGGTCAAAATATGTTATTAAAAAACATTTGAATGCTTGAAGGAAAACTCTCCAATGGAAACTGGTAACAAGCAGAAGGTCGAGAAATAGGGTACACATTATGCTTATTATGCAAACTGGCGGAATGGTCTTTTTTGATTATTGAACAGGTCTATTCTATTATTTGTCATGACTAGATGAAATACCGCTCTGGATAGCCATGTGTGAATCGCAAAATCCTTCCGCTTTCTGCTTCAATTCTTTTAGTCATCTACTCAACATCAAGGAATTGATCTGCTTTTTTCTTGCAGAGATACAATTGTAATCATCCAATATCTTGATCTTTATACTGAAGTTGATAGAGTCGATAGTACAAGCCACGCTGATTGATCAATTCGTTATGAGTCCCGATTTCTCTCAGCTTCCCTCGGTGCATGACCAAAATTTTGTCAGCGTTTTGGATAGTTGATAAACGATGAGCAATGGCAATCGTTGTTCTTCCTTTCATTAATCGACTCAGTGCATCCTGAATTAATCGCTCGGTTTCAGTATCAACACTAGATGTAGCTTCATCCAAGATTAAAATAGATGGATCGTGAGCCAATGCACGGGCAAACGAAACCAATTGTTTTTGACCAACAGACAAGCCACTACCTGCTTCTTTAATCTCGGTCTGATAGGTATGAGCCATCTTGGAAACAAAGTGATCTAAATGAACCTCTTTGGCTGACTTAATGGCTTGTTGTGTAGAAATCTGAGGGTGCTTGAGATGTATATTATCTTCGATTTTTCCACTAAAAAGGAAAATATCTTGTTGAATAAGACCGATTTGCTGACGTAGCTCAGGCAGTGGAATTGACCGAATATCTTTTCCATTAAGCAAAATCCGCCCTTGGTCAATATCGTAAAAACGACATAATAGATTGATAATTGAGGTCTTTCCTGCACCAGTAGCACCAACAATTGCCACCTTTTCACCAGCCTTGATTTCAAAAGAAATATCTCGTAAAACTGGATCACCTTCGTTATATGCAAACCAAACATGGTCAAATTCAATAACACCTTCATGATCTTTTTTCCCACTTGGAAGGTTTTGAGCTTGTTGCACATCGATTTTGGGTTTTGTATCTAGTAAATCAAAGACCCGTTCAGAAGAGGCCATCGCGTTTTGAAAAATTGTGTATTTTTCACTTAACTCCCTGATTGGCCAAAAAAGAAGCTGTGCATACTGCAGGAAGGCTATCAAATCACCGAAGGTCAGCATATTTTGTATGATTTGCCCACAGCCATACCAAATGACAACGGCAGTTGCAAGTGCAGCCGTAATCTCAATCATAGGGAAAAAGACAGCAAAGTAAAATATCGATCGCAAGCTAGCATTGAAATAGGAACGATTTCGTTCCTGAAAATGCTTGAAATTACGCATCTCGCGGGTAAATAATTGGATAGTTGTCATACCACTGATACTTTCTTGCAAAAAAGCGTTGATCTGAGCTAAAAACTTACGTTGATCTCGAAAAGCTCGACGAGAGTAAATTTGGTAGACAATAGTCATTCCGAAGATAATAGGAAAAACCAAAAAAGTAGCTACTGCCAACTGCCAATTGATATACAGCATCACTCCGATAATACCAAAAATGGTCAGTAGATTAGCGAAGGTCGCAATAATGCCTTCGGAGTATAAATCGTTTAGACGGGTAACATCGCCCATAACCCGTGTCATCAAACGACCAACTGGAGTCCGATCAAAGAAGGCAACTTCTAGTTTTTGTAAGTGGTTAAAAATTTCATTTCGCAAATCGTAGGTAATTTTCTTACCTAGCATCTCTAAACGGAAGATTTCAATGTAACCAAAGAAAAATCCCAGAACAGTCAGGCCAACTAAGAAACTAATAATCTTCTCTAGTCCATCTATTTGTTTAGGACGAATGTGGTTGTCTATAGCAAGCTTAGTCAGGTAAGGCATAGCTAGACGAGCAGCAGTTGCCAGAGTTGTGACTGACATAATTAGCACTACTTCCCATCGGTACGGATGAAGATAAGTCAGTAACCGTCGCATTAGAGCACGATCGTAAATCTTACTAAGCTCTTCTTCTTCTTCACTATATTCGTGTAGAGCATCTTGCATCAGATTCTCTCCATAATCTTAGTTCATGGTCTCAATTTCTTCGGTAAGTAATTGTCGTTGGTGAATGCTGGCGTAGAAACCGTCTTCAGCTAAGAGTTGTGTGTGTGTTCCTCTCTCTACGATCTGCCCTTCATCTAAAACTATAATCAGATCGGCAGACTTTACCGTTGAAATCCGATGAGAGATAATAATCGTAGTACTATCAGCCATCACTTCCCTTAATCGCTGAAGAATAATATCTTCAGTGTGTGTATCTACACTTGCAAAAGCATCGTCAAGAATTAGTATCTTAGGTTGAGTTAAAATAGCTCGAGCGATCGCGGTTCTCTGTTTTTGTCCTCCAGATAACGTTTTTCCTTTTTCACCAACAAATGTTTCCAACTGGTCCGGAAATTCCTCAATTTGCGTTAGTAAATCCACATGATGAGCAACAGTCTTAATTTGTTCAGAGGAAGCAGATTCGACACCAAAAGCAATATTATTTTTAAGCAAATCAGAAAATAGAAAGGCTTCCTGTTGTACTACACCAATTTGGGAGCGCAATGTTTGTAATGGAATTTGCCGAATGTCTATCCCGTCGACAAACAAAGTTTCTGGCTCCACATCCAATATTCGAGGAACTAAGTTGACTATTGTTGACTTACCTGAACCAGTCCCACCAACAATGGCAATCGTAGAACCGGCCGGTACAGTGAGATTAATATTCTTTAGTGTTGGTGGCAAATTGGGATAGGAGAAGCTCAAATTTCGAAATTGTATTTCTCCTTGAATTTGTTCAATATCCCGGCGAACATCAGGTTTGTCTTTAACCAAAGGTGGAGTGTCCAAAATAGCACATATTCGATCCATGGAGGCTGCACCTTGAGCGAAACGATTGACGATAAAACCAAGCATTACCACAGGCCTGGTCAACATTGCCAGATAAGCCGTAAAAGCAACAAAATCACCGATAGTAATTTTGTCCTCGACTACGTGAATACCTCCTACCCAGAGTAAAACCATCGCACCAACACCAGGTAACAGGCGAAAAATTGGGAATAGAAGAGCTTCTAAACGGTAGAAACGACGGTTAAGTTCTATAAATTGATGGTTCTTATGGTCGAAATCAGCTATTTCTCTTTGTTCCAAATTATAAGCTTTAACTACCCGTACACCTGATAAATTTTCCTGTACTTTACTGTTCATTTCGGCAAAGCTTTCTTGAATTCCTTCATACAGATTATGAAGTCGACCGGTAGTTTGTTGTACCAGAATAGCCAAAATAGGGTAAGGTATGAGAACTAACAAGGTTAGGATTGGATCGATTCGTAACATGATCACAAGTGCCATGAAGAAAAATACAATAGAATCAACCATAAATACGATGGCGAAACCGACTAAACGACGGACAGATTCCAGATCATTAGTAACCCGAGACATTAGATCTCCGATACTTTCTTCGTCAAAGTATGCTTGGTGCATTGTTTGCAAATGCCGAAAAAGATGATTACGTAGGTCGTATTCAATTTGAACGGCCAAGCCACCAATTAGGCGCCGGTAACCAAATCGAAAAAAACCTGACAGAACAGCTAAACCTAACAAGCCTGCAGCATAAGGGAAAATCTGTGCTTGAGTGATGATTTCTATATTTTCTTCTAACTTGTTGATTACCCATTTCAATAAAATTGGAGCAACCAAGGTGGTGATGTTGGTCAAAAAAACCATCACTACACAAACCAGTACCATCCACTTGTGTTGAGTGGCATAATGAGCTAACCGTTTTAGGTTTTTGATAAACGGCTCCTCATACAGAGTCAGAATGGGATACAAATTGGGTGAGAAATAGAGCAGTCGAATCTATTGATTGGTACAAATCGTTAAGTATTACTAGTGTTGTACTTTTAAGAAATTGTTCGTGGGCGATAGCCGCAGAGAATACCAAATACTAACCCTTAGTGTCAAGGCTGCTAGCTACTGTCCTTTAACCATTCAGGGTTTGATATTGAGTCGATTTTTTTAGCATGTTATACTTTTGACCATGAGCAGTCCCAGCATATTAAATCAGTTGAAAAATTCACCTGCATTAGAGATTTTGCGAGAAATCGGCCAGCAGGCAAAGCATATGCAGCCACACGTAGTAGGCGGTTTTGTAAGAGATACACTCTTAGGTCGAGATAGCCTCGACATTGATGTCGTTGTCACCGCTACCGACAACGAGAATGGAATTACTATGGCGCGGCAATTAGCACAGGACTGGCACGGTAAAGTCAAGACTCACTTGCCTTTCGGTACAGCAACGGTGGAGTGTCGTGATGGTTGGAAAATTGACATCGTTACTGCTCGCCGAGAGACCTATGCGAAATCAGGTGTTCTGCCTAAGGTTGAATTCAGCAATTTAGTGGATGACTTGTGGAGACGTGATTTTTCAGTCAATGCAATTGCTGCTTCGATTACACCTGACCAATTTGGTCAGATTGCCGATCCAACCGATGGTATGGATGACTTAAAAAAAGGTCGTATTCGAATATTGCATGCGGAAAGTTTTACCGACGATCCGACCCGAATTTTCCGGACTGTTCGTTATGCTAGTCGTTATAATTTCCAAATTGAAAACCAAACGGAAGCACTCCTCAGGTCAGCCCTAGCTCACATTAAATTGGTCAGTGGATCTCGACTTCAGAACGAATTTGGCCTCATTTTTGAAGAGCCAATAGCTGTCCAAATCATCCAAAGATTATCCGATCTCGGGCTTGAAACTATTCTTTGTCCTGAATGGCAAATCGTTCCCCAGCTAGGTAAAAGATGGCAACGAATTCGAAAGAATTTGGAATGGGCCTCTCTGTACCTAACCAGTTATCAGTTTAACTCCCAAGACTTCTTCTGGATGGCACTTGATTTGCCCAATCAGGCCCAAAAAATGCTCGCGTTGTCTCCAAATTTACAACGAAAATTGGCAGAACAAGCAAAGCTGGCACATAGATTGCTCGAAGGAAGCTTAACAAGGAGAACAAAACCGAGCGATGTTTACAAATTGCTGAAGCCGTACTCGCTAGAACCGTTAGTCTATCACTTACCTCAACCACAAATTGAGCAATATTTAACTAAATTACGACACATCCAGCCCAATATTAATGGGAAAGATTTGATAGATGAAGGTTGGTGTGCTGGACCGAAATTGGCTCAGATTTTATGGGAACGTTTTGCCCAACAGTTGGACAACGAAGCCAGAACTGACCAAGCCAAAAATAAAGCTTGCTAAAATGGAAAACCAAATCTTTCTGGCGATTATCTATGTGGTTCAATTCATCGTTTTACTCACTTTTCATGAATGGGCACACGCTAAATCTGCCAATATGCTTGGGGACCGAACAGCAGAAGATCTTGGTCGGATGTCACTTAACCCAGCTGCTCACATTGATATCCTGGGTACTATAATCCTGCCACTGGTGGGGGCCTTAACAGGTTTCCCTGTGATCGGTTGGGCAAAACCAGTCCCTGTGGACCCTAGAAATTTGATCAATCCCAAGCGAGATATGATGCTTATTGCTGGTGCTGGCCCAGCCATTAATATTGTCTGTGCCGTACTGATTTATGTATGTCTAAGATTAATAACAGGAGACGGCCAGCTAGTATCACAGCAGGCAATGAGACTAATATCATTGTTGAATTTAATGGCTTATTTCAGCGTTATCCTAGCTGTATTCAATATGTTGCCTTTATATCCATTAGATGGTTTCAGTGTGGTCTACGGTTTGCTACCATCGTCCGCAGCTCGTAAATTCGCTAGATTCCAACAGTATGGAATGCCGATTTTAATGGGGTTAATTTTTATTCCTCATCTATTTAGACTTCCCAGCCCACTGAGACTTTTATCGTTGCTAGCTAGGGGGATTTGTAGTCTACTTGGCTTACTAGTGGGCTATCCAGTTTAGGATGACCGGCTAGAGACACAGGAGACGAAAAACATATTATGAGAGTTTTATCCGGAATTCAACCATCGGGCAAATTGCATATTGGCAACTATTTTGCCATGATGAAACCTGCCATCCAATTACAGGAAGAACACGAAGCCTATATTTTCATAGCTAATTATCACTCTCAAACGACCGTTAGGGATCCTAAAATATTACGAGAATTAACTTTAGACGTAGCTCTCGATTTTATGGCTTGCGGCCTAGATCCAGCCAAAACTGTCTTTTACAGGCAAAGTGATGTTCCTCAAGTTACTGAGCTTACTTGGCTTTTGTCAATAATTACACCGATGGGCTTACTAGAACGCTGCCACGCGTACAAAGACAAAATTGCCAAAGGCTTGCCAGCCGATCACGGATTGTTTGCTTATCCTGTTTTAATGGCTGCAGATATTTTAGCGGTTCAGTCTCAACTTGTTCCGGTTGGACAGGATCAAAAACAACACGTAGAAGTAACTCGAGATTTAGCCATCAAATTCAACGCGAATTATGGTGAAACCTTTACTATTCCTGAAGCCATGATTCAGCCTGATGTTGCTGTTATTCCTGGAGTAGATGGTCAAAAGATGTCTAAGTCATATGATAATACCATTGAAATTTTTGGTTCCAGGAAGAAAATTCGTAAAAGCATAATGAGAATCTTGACCGATAGTAAGACTCTAGATGATCCAAAAGATCCTGATACCTGTAATGTTTTTGCTCTCTATAAGCTGTTTGCAAATCAGGACGAGTCCCAAGACCTAGCTGATCGTTATCGTTCTGGTGGTATGGGATACGGCGATGCAAAGAAAGAATTGTGGGCTAAGTTCGAATCTCATTTTGCTCCTATGCGTGCGAAGCGAGAAGATCTACAGAATAATTTGGATTATGTTGAATCCGTACTGAGTGATGGAGCCGAAAGAGCCAAAGAGAAAATCACTCCAACACTAGAATCCGCCAGAATTGCGATGGGCTTGGCCTAAGATTTGTAATAGGGAATATTATGCAACAGTTGAATCAGACTGAAACGACCACTTCTACTTATGCAATCAAGCTTGATATTTTTGAAGGGCCATTAGACCTACTATTACACTTGATTCAGCAGAATGAAATGGATATCACTGAAGTTTCCATTTCGGCCATTACTGATCAGTATTTAGAATATATCAATTTAATGGAAATGTTGGACTTGGACCTGGCATCCGAATTTGTAGTGATGGCTGCTACTCTTCTTCAACTTAAATCACAGTCAATTTTGCCAACCATTCATCCTAAAACTAGTGAAAATCAACAATTTAAAGACCGTCAAGAACTTGTCAAACACCTATTAGAGTACAAACAGTTTAAAGAAGCTGGTCAAGTACTCGATCAGTACGCTGACCAAAAGTGTTTAACCTACAGTCGACCAGAAGCTGTCAGTGGTCAACGAGAATATGAAATCTCTGCTACACTATTCGACCTAATGTCAGCTTTCGAGTCGGTTACAGTACGCTCAAACAACCAGGATTACGAAGACGACTACTACGAAGAAATTCAGGAAGACCCCATCACAGTTGAAATGCAGATGGAATTTGTACAACGTATGCTAATTGATAATGACACTCTTCGTTTCACAGAACTGTTTTCGGAGTTTAGTTCTAAAACAGAAAAAATCGCTACCTTTTTAGCGATTT
The DNA here is from genome assembly GCA_036339735.1 of Candidatus Poribacteria bacterium. GTDB lineage: Bacteria > Poribacteria > WGA-4E > WGA-4E > UBA9662 > TMED15. Next base: position 95,248 of record JAYZAL010000077.1, on the reverse strand, counting down.
TGGAGCTGGTCCGACTGAAAGAAATAACGACTGTTCAGTCGGATCATTTGGCCGAAATTTACCTGCAACGACAAGTAGCTTAGTTCGAAAATTAGAATGGATAATCAAGAGAGTCTTTTAGATGAAGTAATTGCACCAGAGTCTGCGGGCGAAAATACAATTCATACTGACTTACCTGAAACAGAAATCCAGTTGGCTTTAGAAGCGGTACTGTTTTCGGTTAATGAGCCAATTTCTGTGTCGCAGCTAAGACGTATATTCGACCAAGAAGTGTCGGGACACATCATCCGTCAACAACTGAACAAACTACGGCAGTTTTACGATCAACACGGACGGAGTTTTCAACTTACGGAAATCGCTAATGGGTGGCAAATAAACACAAGAGCTAAGTACGCTGGTCAAATAGAAAAATTTCATACCCGCCAAGTTCGAGTCCGGCTGTCTCCTTCGGCTTTGGAAGCCTTAGCAATTGTAGCCTATAAGCAGCCAGTAACTCGCACCGAAATTGAAGAAATTCGTGGTGTCAATAGCGACAGTGTTCTCAATTCGCTCATAGAAAAGGGACTGGTTAGAATCTCTGGTCGCAAACCAGAAGCGGGACGAGCTCTACTTTTTTCCACCAGCAATCGGTTCTTAGAGCAGTTTGGTCTGAGAAATTTAGCCGATTTACCATCGGTAGAAGAGATCCAAGAAATTTTGGAACAATCTAGTTCCGATGAGGACTAACTCACTGGTGTATTGATGACATGGTAACCGATCATGCCACCTTTCTGGTCATCGTCAATCCCATTGACACCTTGTACCGTACCGTCATTCGCGATGGCTCGGGCGCAAATTTCTAACTGTTCTATACCTTTCGGGACTTGATAGTCAAATCGCCACAAATACCAGGTTAATGGTGATTCTTTAGCCCAGATATCAGCAGGCTGCCAATTCTTCCCGCCATCTGTGCTTACCTCAACAGATTGAACGCCACCATAGTTGCCACTATCGAACGCAGCACCACTAATCGTAATTTTTTGACCACCATCTAATGGCAATTCACCATCCGGCAAACGTATTACCGTCGCTAATTTTACACGGGCAATTGGGTCCCATCCCTGCTTTTCCCAATAATCGACATGCTTTTCCACTAGCATGATATTGAGAATCCATTTCGGATTTTTAACTCCATAATGACCTGGGTTAAGCAACCGAACTGGGTATCCGTGTTCCATAGGTAAGTCTTCGCCATTCATTTGGTAGGCTAGTAAGACCGTTTCCCGCAAGGCTCGCTCAACAGGAACTCTGGCATGATACCCGTCTGCACACTGAAACACGAACTGTTTAGCTTGACTTTTGATTTTGGCTGGTTCAACCAAATTTCGTAAAGGTACACCAGTCCATTCCGCATTAGACATCTGCTCCACGCCAATTGGATCTCCAATACATTTGAGTGTACGCTTCGTTGTCACTGATTGCATCTTTCGAATCTGATCGTACCGATAGAAGGTCGGTTTTTCTACCAGACCTGTAATACTCAACTGCCAGTGGTTAACATCAATTTCTCTTGGTTCTCCAATTTGTAAAATATAAAATTCGTCATTATCAGTGATAAATGTGTCAGGCTCAACAACAGTATTGGCTTCATTTTCCGCCCCTAAATAATGGACAGGAATAGTCATGCCAGCGGCGGTTAAGCTGACAATTTGTATGAACTCTCTACGGTTCTTTGATTTATTCATGCTGTTCAAGAATAAGACTCCTCAATTTCTCTTTAAAATTATATCATACAGTCCAACTAATTAATCCAATATAGGTCGACCAGATCTGCTCATGCCAGACTAGGTCTATCATAGCAGAAAAAGATAAGAAGGGAGCAAAGGGAATTCGATTACGGTCGTTTCCTCGTCGCCAAATTAGAGCTATAGTTCCGATAATTGCTCCGCTGATAGACGCAATCATTAATACTAAAATTAGACTTTGCCATTGCCCCAAAAACAATCCTAAAACAACTGCTAGTTTAACGTCTCCAAACCCCATGGCTGTTCGGCCAAGTGTTAGTTTGCCAGCGATCGCAATACTCTGCAGCCCTAAACCTGCTGATAGGCCACATAAAACATGTTGACCTAAAACCAAAAAATTTCCTTTAATAATCGAATCAGCAAAATTAACAAAAAAACCTACAATCAATCCAACTATAATCAAATCGTTAGGTACAATGTATTTCTCGAAATCGATCAGACTAACCGGAATAAGTAGACTTAAAAGAATAATAACTCTTAACAGTGTTGTAATCTGGCTTAATTCCAACAAAGGTTGGTAATAAGTAAACAGAAAAACTAGACTTAAGGCAGTGCCGAGTTCAACTAAAAAGTACTGAGCGGAAATTGCCTGCCGACAGTAACGACATTTTCCACCCAACAACAAATAGCTAAATAAAGGGATATTGTCGTAGAAACTGATGACCTTTTTGCAATTAGGACAAAATGAACGGTAGGGGAAAAAAACTGATAAGTCATTTCGTGGAATGCGATAGATGCACACATTGAGGAAACTACCCCAAATCGAAGCTAATAAAAATACGATGAGCAGCATTTGATGACTATTTTCGCCTCTTAATTACAGATCTATTTCGAACGATTTTTCCCTATCTCGTTGATCTCGAGGTGGTCGTTGGCGGAACTTCTATCCAAGTAATCTTCTTTTTTCGGTGAAATTACTCGAAAATTTTACCACATCCTCTTGCGTTTGAATTGAGCAATGATCTGAAGATTATTGAACATCAGCTTTTGTGCGATCATTCTCTTTGTAATACCGAGAGTAAATCAATTCTTCTAACAAAAGTTTACTGCTTTTGGAGGCGATTGTGACTTGGTAACTGATACTTGCCTGCAAACCCAATTTCTGTTAGATTAGGCTACGTCTATAAAATTTCCCAAAGAAACCAAGTACTCGTTTCACTGTTCAGGAGCAAACCAAATGTACGAGCTGACAAATTTAGCTATTGATACAGCGCAAAAAATCGGTGTTCAATATGCCGATGTTCGAATTGCCAACTACCGTCAGCAGATATTGGCCACCGAAGATCACCGTGTCAGCCAAATTAGTGATAAAGACGACATCGGATTTGGTGTTCGTGTCTTAGTTAATGGAGCTTGGGGATTCGCTAGTAGTAATGACCTTAGTGCTGAAGAAATTCAGCGGGTTACTCATTTAGCCAAATCCATTGCTCAGGCTAGTGCTACTACTTTACGTCAACCCATAGAACTAGTACCTGAACAATCACATCAAGACATATTCACTACACCTTACAGTATCGATCCGTTCGACGTTGATATTGAGCAGAAAATCGGACTTTTGCTCGAGATTACAAATGCTTTAAAACGGAATAGGCAAGTCCAGAAAGCTAATGCTTTGATGGACTTACGTAAAACGAAACGTTTCTTTGCCAATACCGAAGGTACACAGTTAGAAAGTTTGGTTGTCACCACCTCTGCTCGCTATCAGGCAACCGCCGTTGGTGATGGGATGGCCAAAACTAGAATTTATGCTCCACCGCCTCGCAGTATGGGCTATGAAAACATCGATACCGGTGATTTATTGTCAAATACTGAGCGGGTTGCCGACCAAGCAGTTGAGCATCTAACGGCCGCCCCCTGCCCAACAGGTAAAAAAGATCTAATTCTAGATCCTCTCAATTTAGCTCTCACTATTCATGAGTCAGTTGGACACGCAACAGAGTTGGATCGTGTTTTAGGTTACGAGGAGAGCCTAGCAGGTCGGAGTTTTGCAGTTCCAGAACTATTAAATAACTTAGAATATGGATCACCATTGGTCAATTTTGTGGCCGATAATACACTCAGGCATGGTTTAGCGACGCATGGTTTCGATGATGACGGTGTAACTGGACAGAAATGGGATATTGTTAAGGATGGATTGTTTGTTGGTTACGGCACAAGCCGGGAGGTAGCTAGTGAAATTAATCTGGAAAGAAGTAATGGAACTTGTCGAGCTTCACACTGGAGTAATACACCAATTGTGCGGATTCCTAATCTGAGCCTACAACCTGGCCCAAAGCATCTCACTCTAGATGAATTGATTAGTGACACTAAAGATGGGATTTACATCGAAGGTATGGGCAGTTTTAGTATTGACCAAATGCGTTGTAACTTTCAGTTTGGTGGAGATGCGTTTTGGCAGATCAAAAATGGTAAAATCACTGGTATGCTAAAGGATGTCACTTACCAATCCATTACTACTGATTTCTGGAATGCTTGCGATGCGATTTGCGACCAAAGATTTTGGGTGCCAAACGGTATTCTTAACTGTGGTAAGGGAGACCCAATGCAAATTTCGCAAATGACACATGGTGCTGCACCAGCCCGTTTTCGACAAATTAATGTCGGCCAGAGTTAATTTGCCAAATAAACGGAGATAAATTAATGAGACAAACAGAAGTCGAGCAGATTTTTGAGCAGGTACTATCTTACCAAAACTCCGACCACCTCCAATTATCTTTGACGGGTACCGAATTAGCTAATACTCGGTTTGCTAACAATACTATTACTCAAAATACAGTCCAAAAGGATAGCGGCTTGAGTGTTATAGCCTCTTTTGGACAAAAGGTGGGTCAGGCTAGTACCAACCGACTGCAAGCGGATGGGCTAAAAGAGGTAGTTTCTCGTGCCGAAAAAATAGCCCAGTCAGCAGCAGAAGATAGTGAATACCTTCCACCTGTTTCGACCCAAACCTACGCCAAAGTGTCAGCTTATGATCACCAAACAGCCATGACTAGCCCTCAAGCAAGAGCCGAGAAAGTACAATTGGCAATTCAACAGTGCGAGCCTAAGGGGTTAAAATTAGCCGGACACTATTCAACTGGTTGGAACTTTCGGTCGATTGCTAACTCTAATGGATTGTTGGCTTACCACCGTCAGAGCTATGCAAGCTACACTAATACAGTAATGAGTAACACAAGTTCGGGGTGGGCCGAGACTGTTGGAGAAAACCTTGATTTGATCCACCCATTGAGAGCTGTCGAAATTGCTAGCCAAAAGGCTACGGCCTCCCAGTCTCCGAAGGATATTACGCCCGGTAAATATAAGGTAATACTAGAGCCGTCCGCAGTAGCAAGTATTCTAGGACCAATGTTTTACAGTCTAGACGCCCGGTCGGCACACGAAGGGAGGAGTGCTTTCTCCGACAAAGAAGGCACACAAATTGGTCAATCAGCTGTTGACTTGTATAGCCAGTCCAATCATCCTGCTTGTCCAAATGCGCCCTTCTTTTTCAACGGTTTACCCATTGAAAAAACCCACTGGATCAAGGCTGGCATACTAGAAAATCTAGCCTATAACCGTTTTTGGGCCAATCAAACTAGCCATAGGCATACCGGGTCGCCAACGAATATGATTATGGATGGCGATCACAATACACTTGAGCAAATGATTACTGATGTAGAACGAGGACTGCTAGTAACTCGGTTTTGGTATGTTCGATTCGTAGATCCGATGACATTGTTGTTGACCGGTATGACCAGAGATGGTCTGTTTTGGATTGAGAATGGTCAAATCCAGTATGGTGTTAAAAATCTTCGTTTTAACGAAAGCCCACTTAATGTACTAGCCAATATTGAAATGATGGGACAACCTCAACGTGCCAGCGGTTCAACCTATATACCACCGATAATGGTCAACAATTTCAATTTTACTAGTGGTACTGCATTTTAGATTTTAAATAGTGAGGTAACAATAGATGCCTAATTTTTCCATCACTGATACACACCTACACCTTTGGGATACAGAGAAACTCAACTATAATTGGATAAAGAGTATTGAATCACTGAATCGTTCATTTTTCCTTTCTGATTATGATCAACATTGTCAGCCAGTAGATGTCGACCGAATGGTCTTTGTACAATGCGATTGTGACGATGAGCAGGGAATTGAAGAAGCTCGCTGGGTGGCAGATTTAGCTCAAAAGGATCCACGCATTCAAGGTATTGTGGCTTTTGCTCCAATTGAAAAACAGGAACAACTACCATCTTACCTAAATCAGCTAGTGAAAGTACCATTGGTCAAAGGCGTTCGAAGATTATTGCAAGTAATTAATGAAACTGGTTTCTGCTTGAGCTCTAATTTTGTCAATGGAATCAACATGTTGGCTGATTTCGGATTGAGCTTTGATATCTGTTGTCGGCATGACCAACTAGAGGAAATTGTACAGCTGGTTGATCAATGCCCAAGAGTTAGTTTTATGTTGGATCATATTGGTGGATCACCTGACCTTATTGCTAATAATTACCGAAAATCGTGGTCGGTCCAAATACAAAAATTAGCACAGTTTGATAACGTCTACTGCAAAGTATCAGGAATAGTCACAACTGCCGATCATCAAAATTGGTCCACTGATGATTTGACACCCTACGTTGATGACGTTATATCGGCTTTTGGTTGGGACCGATTAGTTTATGGTGGTGATTGGCCTGTGTCAACTTTAGCCGCAACATACCCTCAGTGGATCAATGCCTTGGACGAAATTGTCGACGGTGCTTCGAATCAACAAAAAAAACAGCTTTATAGAGAAAATGCTGGCCAATTTTATCGGCTTTAAAAAAATTGAATTATGACAGAAACAAAGGCAAATGATGTCAATCAAGTTGGTTTTTGGGAACAGATTTACGATGAAGAAGTTATTCCCGGTTGGGACATTGGTCAGCCAGCGCCACCTTTCGTTGCCTACTTAGATCGATCAGATGCACCAGAATCAGGTCAGGTCGCAGTAATTGGTTGTGGACGCGGTAATGATGTTCTGCTATTTGCTGAGAAGGGATTTGAAGTAACTGCAGTCGACTTCTCAGCCCCGGCTATTCAAGCGGTTAAGGAAAAAATCCAAACAACGAAGTTTCAGGTAGATCTACAACAGGCTGATATTTTTGATTTGCCACAGTCACACGCTCTCACTTTTGATTACATCGTCGAATATACGTGTTTTTGTGCGATTGACCCAGCACGAAGGCCAGAGTACGTCAATATGGTTCATAAAATCTTAAAGCCTAAGGGAATATTACTGGCCGTCTTTTATCTACTACCACCCGACCAAGGTCCTCCCTTCGGTACTACAGAGGATGAAGTTCGATCTCTGTTTTCGGACAAGTTTGAAGTTATAGAGATGAAGGTATCGCCACACTCGATTGAAAAACGTGTCGGGAAAGAGCTTTTCGCCCGCTTAAAAAAGCTGTGATCTAAAAATATACCATAGCCTAATGATCGAATGTTTGTGGGGATTGAAAACCGTTGCCTTTTTAGACGTGTGGTCAATTGAACATCTGCTCAGTGGAATCTCAGTTGGCAAAATTGTCAATAGCTTGCACCAACGTATCTACGCAAATCTTTTAGGATCAGACCGATCATTAATTCGAACTAATTACTTTGATCTGATTGGTGTATTGTTTTTAGCGTACTTCTGGGAAACCACTGAGCATTACTTAGAAACAGGCTTAATGGGTTCTGCCGTGTCTAACTGGTTTCAAGGAATCGAGTTTTGGGGGAATCGCCTAATTACTGACCCTTTTGTCTTGGTTATTGGATATTATCTTGGACAACACTTCCCCTTTTTGGTCAATTATGCACGCTTAGCATCCTGCGTTTGGCTGATAATTCATATCTTTGTTTTTCCACATAGTATGTATTTACATACCTTATTCCAGTAGTCAAAATACCCAAACATATTTATCTAATGAATTCGCGCTTACTTCGCTTCATCCTCCCTTTTATTTTTCTTAACTATGCTGCAGCACAATTAGTAGAAATGCCTGCTCAGATCTATTTCTCACTCTTTGAACAGGAGGTTGTTACTTACGGTCAATCTTTGGAGATTGAAGGTATGGTAGACAGCAATTTAACTGATCAAACTATTATCATTACTCTGGTCCGTCCGAGTGGCCATTTTGATAACTTTGAGATAGCGGCAAGTGCAGATGGCCAATTCAGTCTTGGCAAACAATACCAAGTGGATGCTGTTGGTGTCTGGCTAATTGATGTGGAAGTTAGGAATAAAGGAAACCTAAAACTTCTACAAAGAGAAAGTTCGATGTTAGTGAAAAAAGGGCAGGCTCATTTTTTGAATCTCAGTCAATCTGTGACTAAGCTTGGTCAAGACACCATTCTTCGGGGGTACCTACAAGCTAGTATATCTGAACCATGCCCAATTAATTTAGTCGTTACGCCACCTGATGGAGCCTACATTCAAAAAAGGATTACGACTCAACCAAACGGGTCCTACACTTATAATCTCACACCTAACCAAATCGGCCAATGGCAAATGAAATTGACTTGGTCTGGAGACGCCAATTATCAATCAGTCCAAGAAACATTTGATTTTATGGTGGTTAACCAAGCTGGGCAAGTAATTATTGTGTTAGGACACCTGTTAGAAAAAAAGAATGAGCCGTTTTTTAACGAACTAAGTCAGACTGTATATCAAACCTTTTTCGAGAGTGGTTTTAATTCAAATCAAGACATTCGTTTCTTATCTGCAATACCAACAGATCTTTCAGAGACCGAAGCCACGATCGAGACCTTGAAATCAACCCTTACTGAATGGTCTGACCCTTCTACAAATAAGCCTCTCTATTTGTATTTGTTATCAGGTAACGAGAGCGGGCAAATTTTACTGACTAATAACAATAATGAATTAGTCGAGTTATCTCCATCGCATTTATCTTCTTGGATCTCCCCTTTAAAATCAACGACAGTTATTATCGATGCCAGCTACAGTGGGCGTTTTTTACAACCACTACTTACTGTATCTAACGGTACTATAATCACTAGTAGCCAAGCAGACCAGCCGAGTTATACATTTTCGTCTTTTGGCTTCACTTCCTTATTTTGCCAACATTTGAAGAAAAACCATACTATAGCTCAATCTTTCAAGTATGTAGTTGAAACCATACGCCATTTACCAGCACCCTACAGAAGCCAATCACCACAGTTGGCAAGTGATGGGGATAGTCAATCTAATGAATGGACTGATTTCAGTCAATTGGGACAACAACGTATATCTCTAAGCCCGCAGACGCTTGCTCCAACTTTATTTTTTGAAAATCCACCCGACCCGGTTATGATTCGGTCTGGCGAAACCAATGATACTATCATACCCATTCAAGTGTCAGGTCAGTCAGCCGATCGTGTGTTTGCTACCATTTTTTCACCGCGTTCCGATATAGAATCCGTAGAGGATAATTACGATAAAATAGATCATTTTTTTACTAACCAAGATTTAGTTCAAACCGAGACAAATCAAGACAAAACGAACACCTACGAGCTAGTCTATAGTAACTTCGAGAAAATTGGCATTTACACCATACTATTTCAGGCAGAATCCGAAAACCAGAGTGCTCGACCAATATCAACAACGGTGACCGTACTAGACAAGATAATTCCACCTAGTGTGCCTAATCTACCTAAATCAAAAATTGATTTGGTGCATCCTCAAATGGTATATCTCGGACAAAATCTGACCGTTGAGGTTACAATCGAAACTGAAACCTCAACGGCTGGCTGGTCTTTTGATGTTTCCTATAATCCGAAAATTTTAAGCTTTCAGGCGGCTACGATTCGCGATTTTTTGGGAGCTGATAGTGATAAAATATACTTCGAGCCGGGAATTCCGGATAACGATCGGGGGCTTATTCGGCGTCTGCTAGCAACGTGCTTGTTTCCTGGCGGATCGAAAGGAACAGGCCAACTGGTGGAATTATCTTTCAAAACGATTGGTATTGGAAAAAGTGATTTCGAGCTGAAAAATGCACAATTGGGTGCCCCAAACGGTCAAATCCTACCAGCTCAAATTTCTAACTCAGTTATCACAGTCATTGGCATTCTGCCAGGAGACGCTAATAGAGATGGACAAGTCGATGTGCTCGACTTAGTTACGGTGGGCCGTCATTTCTCTCAAGAAGGCGACAAATTACCCGGCGATGTTAATGCAGATGGCCAAGTTAATATTTTGGATTTGGTGATGGTTGCTAAGTACTATGGGAAAATCGAAGAAGCCACTACCGCACCTTCATTAATCAATTTAGACCATGACCAAAACCTGTTACTAATTCACTTACTTGAGCAATTAGAAAGCTGGACTGATACCGATAAAAACATTCAAACCGTAATTAGCTTACTAAAATGTTCAACTCATCTGAATCAAGTAAATTCTACACGAATTCTACTTAATTACCCTAACCCATTTAATCCTGAAACATGGATACCCTTTACTATCAGTCCCGAGAATAACGGTCAGGATGGGACAATTACTATTTACGACTCTAGTGGAAGATTAATACGGTCTCTTGATTTGGGACCGCTGGCGAGCGGAGCCTATTTATCTCCCGCCCAATCAGCATACTGGGATGGTAGAACCAACAGTGGAGAATTGGTTCCGAGTGGTGTTTATTTCTGCACTCTGGTAGTTGGCAACTGCAAAGAAGTTACTGCGAACTCGCCAATGGTTATAATAAAATAAGTCGAAATGAGAATCTATTTTCTGTTTTTTGCCTATCTCCTATTCATTGCTTTTGAAGGTTCAGGGGAAGAAGCGCCAGCCGACCCACCCCTTCTGACTACGGTGCTGGTCATAGAAGGCAAAGTCTTTTTAGAGAATGGAAGCGTTGATGCTCCTGCTGGCCTAAAGGCAACTATAGACAACGAACGATTAAATCTCAGTCAAACAGTCGAGACTGATGAAAATAGTAGGTACAATATCACCTTTTTTGATCCATTACAGCCAGTGGCTCAGTTGGGAGACGAGTTAAAGATCACAATTGATGATTCAGCTGGAGGAATTGAAGAAACGAATCTGGTTTTAAATCTGTCGCATATCAAGAGTGGCCGAGTTTCAGTCGACCTAAAAACAGCCTTATTGGCTCGCGCGAATCGTTTACAGGTCAGCGGTAAAATTTACCTGAGTGACGGTGTTTCAGGTGTTGGTCAAGGCCTGAAGGTCTTCGTTAAAATTAACAATCTAGTACAAGAAACAACCACCAATCATGATGGATATTACTCTGTTGTAATAACCAACCAAATAGGCTTTTTAGTTTCTACAGGAGATACGATTCTAGCATACACCGAACCCTATCAAAACGAAACAGTAACAGCGCCTCACACTTTATCCTCGACCGAAGTGGCAAATGGTCGTTTAGATGATTTGCATATAACCACTCAATTGCGGCAACCGGTTGAATTAATTCTGACAGAGAACAACTCGATACAGCCAATTGTTTCTCCTGTAGTTGCTTTTAAAGATCCAAATTTAGAAAGAGCCTTGAGAAACCAAATTACTGCTAATGCAATGACTCAGGGTAATAGAATTCCTGGATCTCGCTTAACAGAATACCATTTAGCCCAATTGACTGAACTCAGAGCTATAGACCTGAGCATTTTCGATTTAGCCGGCTTATCCAATTGTACTAACTTACAACGACTCAATTTATCTCTGAATCAAATAACTGATCTATCCATTATTGGCAAAATTCCAACACTTACGCATTTATCTTTAGACAACAATCAAGTCAAAGATTTAACACCTTTGTCTAAATTGACTAATCTCGTATTTCTATCTCTCAATGGAAATCAAATCGGCAATCTACTTCCTCTTCAACAAATGAACCAATTAGAGAATCTTTATTGTAGCCACAATCAAATAACTGATCTATCAGCGTTGGTTAATTTGAAACAATTGACAACGCTAACCCTGACAGGTAACTACAATCAAAAAATTCAACTTCATCTATCCGATATCAACCCACTAACTCAACTTACCAATCTCAAGAGGCTAAAATTGGGTGCCAATACCATCTCAGACCTGACACCATTAGAAAAACTAATACAATTAGTCGAGCTGGATCTTTCTCGTAATTATCTGACCGATATTGTTCCCTTGACGCCTCTGAACCAGATACGTCAACTTAATCTATCCCATAATTATATTTCCGATATCAGGCCACTGTCGCATTTACCCCAAGTCACCAAATGGCTTGACTTATCCAATAATTCTATTCGTCACATCAGACCTTTACGAGACAGCTTACTTTCGACAAACAATCAGATACAAAAGTCAACAGGTCAAATTTGGCTAACTCAAAACCCGCTCAACAATGTTTCAATTACTCATGACCTTAAACAACTCCAGTCAGAAGGGTTACAAGTGATTTATTTGGATCGTATTCCAGACGATGTCATACCTATCGCACTACCTGCCGTCGAATCCCGAGTACGTGCCGCTTTACCTGAATCATCTCAGATAGAGAGGCTCACACCATCAAATGTGGTTTCGATAACCGATTTAGATTTTTCTGCTCTAGGATTGGTCGAAGTTGATGTTAATTTTCTGAAAAACTTTCTTTCCCTAAAATCGCTTAAACTATCAGGAAATCCATTGAGCCACACAACTATTCAAACACAAGTCAGTGAACTAGAAAAGTTAGGTGTAACAGTCGATTTTGGTATTAAGGAAATTGGGGACATCTTTGTTCAAGCCAGTGAAACAAATATTCTGGCACACCCTCAGGCACAAACATCCGTGGCTATTACCGTAAAGGATAAAAACGGACAACCCATAAATACGGCTTTAGTTCTTGTTAAATCAGACCGAGGTCGTGTGGACTCACCAGCAACTAATGTTGGGGGTGGCAACTATGTCACCCATTTTTACGGACTCAATGATCCTGGGCTAGCCCATCTGACGGTAGAAATTGGTAACTTACCACCAAGTACAAGATCAAAAGTTGGACATACTTCGCTTGTTTTAAGTCCTGTTTCCGCCTCTAGTCAAAAATCGATTTTTAAGGCTAGTCGTTCAGATACAGCAAAAACCGGAGAAGTTGTTCGGTTATTTATCAAACTAACTAGCTCAGATGGAATGTCTTTGCCTAATCGGGAAGTGCGCCTGACAGCGTTTCCGTCAGAGGGCATATCAGTAAATGGATACACGCCGACAGATAAATATGGACGGACAACAATTCTTTTGACACCATTAACACCCGGAAAAAAGATCATTCGAGCCTTTTGTGATAAGGTGCAACTGGAGTCTGAAGTTCATATCAATGTAACAGGCGAAGAAATTAAGAAGCCTGTAGTGGGTTCTGCAGAAAAAGTAACGATAGAACTTTCTAAATCAACCACTTGGGCCGATGGTACTTCAGTAGTCGACATCAAAATCACCGTTTTAGACGGCAATGGCCGAGGATTGCCCAATCAGTCACTACAACTGATCTTAGGTAGTTGTAATGAACACAAACCGTCATCTGTTTTTAAAGACTTGTTTAGCTGTCAACCAATAGCATCTACTCACAAAGACAAATTTGGTCAACTGAATCCAGTACAAGATAGTTTTGATGGTAACTATTACACGACTTACAAATCCGGTTTGCAGGCTGGAAAAATTCAAATTACTGCTACTACAGACAATGGACAATCAGCAACTGAAACCTTAAGATTAGAATCGCCGGCCGATCAGCCGAACCATCTTTTTCTAAGTCAATCAAATGATAATGTTTATCAGAATCAGATATTTGAAACACATATTCAGCTTAGTAATTGTTCGGGTTTGGTCAGTTGGAAACTAGATCTTGAGTATGATGCTGACAAATTAGCAGTTGTCAGTGTTGAAGAAGGAGACTTTCTAAAGAAAACACAATCTTTATTTCAGGCGGGTCGAGTCAAGAGTAATCAAATTATTGGTTTGGGTGCAACATCTCTTGATCCAATTGCTAGTAGTGGCAGCGGGACACTAGCAACTGTTACTTTCCGTTCTCTTATAACAAGTCAGAAAACAGAAACAACAACCATTCAAGTAAGCCAATTGATTATTATCAATAATAATGATCAGCGCATTACTAGTTCTACACTCATAGAGCAGCATATAAAGATCATGGTTGCAGATGAGTGTGACGTGAACTTAGACGGAGAGATTAATATCTTTGATCTCATAATGGTCGCCGAAAAATTAGAACATTCATCAATTGGAGAAAATCGTCTGGATGTAAACAAAGATAGCTTAATTAACTTAACTGATCTAATACTGATCGGCCAAAAATTCGGTCAGTCATCATCTGCGCCTGCGATTTTTAATACTGATTTGCTAATTGAACAGTGGATTCAATCGGCAAATGCCAAATTACCTCTTGTTTCGGAAACAGAAAGAATAATGTTCCGCTCTGGTATACTGAACTTGAGGCAAATACAACAAGAAAAAAAACAACCAACCAAAACAAGATTGCTGGCCAATTACCCAAACCCATTTAACCCGTCAACTTGGATACCATTTCAACTAGGCCACGTTGAATTAGTAACCCTAAATATCTATGATGTTGAGGGGCAATTGGTTCGAAAAATAGACTTGGGTCGCTTGACAGCTGGAAACTACGCCCAGCCCGACCAGGCGATATACTGGGACGGTCAAACTGAAAACGGAGAATCGGTTGCCAGCGGTACTTACTTTTATCAGTTACAGGCTGGCGATTACAGAGAAACAAGAAAAATGGTGATTTTAAAATAAAGTTTTGTCGGGTTCAACATGTAGACATCAACTCTGTATGGTATACTTGTTGCCCTTCAGTTTGTTACATCGTTGTTGGGGTTAACCCCAATGCATGGCCTATATCCAAAAGTTATTAGAAAACCGTATGAACTTAGAAACTGTACCTATTTGCCTCGCTAGCGACACTGAATTGGAAGAAATTAGCCGACAAGGCTTATTATCTCTCAATTTAACCGAAATGCAGGCAATCCAAGATTATTTTCGGCGTCAAGACAGAGATCCGACCGATGTAGAATTAGAAACATTAGCCCAGACTTGGTCAGAGCACTGTGTACATAAAACCTTCCGTGGCATTATAGAGTACATTGAAAACGACCAAGCACCAGTAATAATCGATGGCCTTCTCAAAACCACCATTGCCGAAGCAACCAATAAACTCGACCGAGACTGGTGTGTTTCTGTGTTTGTCGATAATGCTGGCATTATTGCTTTTGATGATAATTACAATATTGTTTTTAAGGTTGAAACTCATAACCACCCATCAGCTATCGAACCGTATGGTGGCGCTGGTACTGGCATTGGCGGGGTAATTCGTGATTCTCTAGGTACTGGATTGGGGGCCAAGCCAATCCTCAATACCAATGTTTTCTGTTTTGGCTTCCCGTCAGCTGATCCAGAAAGCTTACCAAAAGGTACTTTACACCCCAAACGTGTCTTTAAAGGCGTCGTGGCTGGGGTCCGGGATTACGGTAATCGGATGGGTATTCCCACAGCTAACGGGGCTATTTTATTTGACACTCGTTATAGCAGTAACCCCCTAGTATATTGTGGTAATGTTGGTCTTATTCCCAAGAATCGTTGCGAAAAACAGATTTCACCGGGAGACTTGATTGTTGCTCTTGGAGGACGCACTGGCCGTGATGGAATTCATGGTGCAACTTTTTCGTCACTAGAATTAGATGAGACCTCAGAAAATTTGGGTAGCGTGGTGCAAATCGGTAATCCGATAGTGGAGAAAAAAATTACTGATGCTTTGATGAAAGCGCGCGATGCAGATTTATACAGCTTTATTACCGATTGTGGAGCTGGGGGATTTTCTTCAGCTGTCGGAGAAATGGGGCAAGATACCGGGGCTGAAGTTCATTTAGAAAAGGTCCCTCTTAAATATGATGGTCTAGAGCCCTGGGAAATATGGTTGTCGGAAGCGCAAGAAAGGATGGTTATTGCTGTCCCCCCCCCAAATTTACCTTCACTTTTAGCGATTTGTGATTCGGAATCTGTTGAGGCTACTGTCCTTGGTACATTCACAGACAGCAAAAAACTGCAGGTCTACTATGACGACCAATTGGTGGCAGACCTAGAAATGGATTTTCTTCATAATGGTGTTCCAAGAATTACTAAGAAAGCAATTTGGCGACGGCCTGATAATCTTCAGACGCCCCAACTTAACGAACCCATTGATCTGACTAACAGCTTACACAAAATTTTATCCAGTCCCAATGTTGCAAGTAAAGAGTGGGTTATTCGGCAGTATGACCACGAAGTTCAAGGTGGATTGATTGTCAAGCCACTAGTTGGAAAAACTAACGATGGTCCCAGCGACGCCTGTATAACTGTTCCTGTACTAGGTCAATCAAAAGGTGTAGTAGTCGCAAATGGTATTAATCCCAAATATGGTGACCTTGACCCCTACCACATGGCAGCCTCTGCTATTGATGAAGCTATACGGAATGCAGTGGCTGTTGGTGGAAATTTCGACAGAATCGCCCTCCTGGATAACTTTAGCTGGGGTAACCCGGATAAACCAGATCGGCTGGGCGGTTTAGTGCGAGCTGCTCAGGCTTGTCACGATATCGCCATAGCTTACCGCACTCCTTTTATTTCCGGTAAAGATAGCCTTTATAATGAGTATCGTAACAATGAAACTGGCGAACAAATGGCAATTCCAGGAACACTATTGATCAGTGCCATTACAGTTATCGACGATATTCGCAAAGCAGTGACAATGGATGCTAAATCCGCCGGGAATTTGATCTATGTCGTCGGGAAAACTTATGATGAAATGGGTGGGTCTCACTATCTTAGTTTACAAGAATTACTGGGAGAAAATGTTCCTATTGTTAGGACAGCGGAAGGTAAGTCAGTGATGGAGTCTGTTTGTCACGCTATTAACCAAGGGATGGTCGTGGCTTGCCACGATTGCTCCGAAGGTGGTATAGGTGTGACTGTTGCTGAAATGGCATTTTCAGGTGGCTTCGGTATGAATTTGGATATGTCTTCACTGCCACGCTCAGCAGATCTTAACCGAGACGATAATATTCTATTTTCTGAATCTAATAGTCGGTTTGTGATTGAGATTACCCCTGACAAAAAGGACCAGTTCGAGCGTTTGCTTGAGGGAATTCCTAATGGTTTAATTGGACATACGACTGAGCAACCGACTTTGATAATTAAAGGTATTACAGGTAGAACCATTCTGAAATCAGAAATTATTGATCTCAAAAACAGCTGGCAAAAAACATTTGATTGGTGAGTTTTAAGACTAATGAGTCGAAAAGTCAAAGTAGCCATTTATGGAACCGGTGATTTCGCTAACAAAACGCATTTGCCCAACTTAATGCAAATTGAGTTGGCTGAAGTAGTAGCTGTCTGTGATATCAACTTGACATTAGCTAAATCAACGGCTGAAACCTTTCAAATTCCCCATGTTTTCACCGATGGTCATCGAATGTTAACGGAAGTAGACTTCGATGCGCTGTATTCTATTGTGCCTGCATATGCACGTACAGATGTCGAAATTACCGCCGCAAAACAAGGGAAGCACCTTTTTAGTGAAAAACCACAAGCTATAGACCTCAGTTTAGCGCAACGAATTGATCACGCAATCATTGAGTCAGGCGTAATTAGTACTGTTGGTTTTCGGGAACGTTATCGTCCGATCTATCAGCACGCTAGGTCCTTTTTGTCCGACAAGAAGATTGTACATTCTCAATTTAGTAGTTTTGGTGGTTTACCTCGCTTACAACATCATAATAACGATAGTTGGCAGGCCAATTATGAAAAAGGTGGATTTTCTGCCTTCGACTGGGGATGTCATGCCGTTGACTATATGAGGTTTATGACTGACTTGGATATAGTTTCAGCTCAAGCGTTTTATCATATGGATAATAAGTACCAAACGCCTCTATCTTGCTCATTCCATTACCTATTTTCTACTGGTGCTACCATGACATCAACATTTCTATCAACTACACCACAATCACCGGCTGATGTTCCCAGATTCCGTATCTTTTTCGAGGGGGGGTATCTATCAGTTTATGGTTATGATCGAATTGAAGTAAACCGGGAAACCATTTATACTGCAAGCGATTTTGACCCTTGGTTGGCTCAAGATCAAGCCTTTATTTCAGCGGTTGCTACTGAACAGCCCCAAAAATTGATGAGCGACTACTCTGATGGAATCCTTTCTCTTGCTCCTGTTTTGGCCGGATGGGAATCAGCTCGGCAGAATGGCACTACAATCCACTTGTCTCAGTACCTAAGCAGTCAATCCTGAAGGTACAGAAATAGATGTCTGAAACTACACCTCGGCTAAATTGTGCCTTGATTGTACATTTGAATCAAGAAACAGCAAATGATAAAAAATCAGCACGGGAAGGAATACATTTACTGGCTAGTATAGCCCATCAATGTGAGTTGCCGATATCCTGGGCACTTTTGCCTACTTTGGCTAATTCCTACAAAAAAGAACTAACAAATTATCGTACTGAGTTCAATGATGATATTGTGTTGGCTATTGATACAAACCACTTGGATAAAGTTGATCTAAACCGAGCAGACCAGATTGTTACCTCTAGGAACAAACTACTCACCCATATTTCCAAAGAGAAGGACCGACTGCAAAAAGTTTTTCCTGATGGTAATCTTCACACCGCTAGTACAACTGGAACGATTAATCATATTTTAGTTGAAGCACTAGAAAGTACAGGGTTTTATGCTCTCGCTGGCTATCACGCAGGTGGAAAGGACATGGGCTGTCCATTTGACTTTTTTTATCCTTCAGAAGAACGACACAATTTTGCGAATCAACCTCATCGATCAGTAGTCGGCATACCAACCACTGACTGCTTAGTAGAAATGGTTCTCGAAGGTCGTTGCCATGAATATTTAGATCGTCACTTGTATAATCTCAATTTTCATCATCAACTTAATACCAACCCAAGTCTGATTTTTACAGCTGATGTAACACGATTAGCCAATTGCGTTGGCACTCAGTTGGATCTCTTGACTGAATTTCTGGCTCGTCTGAGTCAGAAAGAAATTATCAATATCCAACCCCTAGGGCATTTAGTCGATGATTTTCGAACTACCAACCCCACTGTTACTCCACCGACTTGCTTTTTAGACCAATCTAGATTATTTTACTACGATGATAATTGTCAGTTAGTCTTTGATTCTAGCCAAACCGAGCCAGTTGAAATCTATAACTATATTTCACCGCCAATTGGCTCACTTGATGGAAAAGAATCCGAAATCCCACCAATTATTGATTTCAAATCTTCGCGTAGTCGATTAGAATTGAGGATGAGTATTGAAATTGAGTCGGCCAAAAATATGCCATTCGGTTTTGCAATTTGGGGAGATCATATTGGTTTGAGACTCATGGAGACAGATGCTTTGTCGGTGACATGGATTGATCGACAATTACTATTAGTCCGAGTTGATTTGTGCTATGGGCAAAATAAGTTTTATATTCGATTAACCATTTAAAAACAGCAGAAAGGAAAAAGAGAATGGTATCAGACTGCGTGGTCGCCTTCGTGGCCACTAGTGACCTAGCAGAGGCCAAAAAGATTGCCGAAAAAGTCGTAGAAGAGAAGTTGGCCGCCTGCGTCAACATTATACCAACGGTACACTCGGTTTATCGATGGCAGGAGGCCATCGAATCAGCAACTGAGTCCAAGCTGATCATAAAAACCACCCGGCAAATGGTCGGGTCCTTGACAGAGACCATCCGCCGGTTACACAGCTACGATGTTTGCGAGGTAACGGTATTACCAATAATCAGTGGAAATGTGGATTACCTAAACTGGGTTAGAGAAAATGTAGGTTAAACGCTAAAAGATTCGCCACAACCACAAGTGGAGTTGGCATTGGGATTTTCAATTTTGAATCCAGATTCCATCAAACCGTCCTTGTAGTCTAATGTCGATCCGGCCAAGTACAGGATGCTTCGTGGATCGACAAATACTTTTAATCCGTCTTTATCGATTACACGGTCGCCATTGCGTTGTTCATCAAAACCGAGTTCGTATTGAAAACCGGAACATCCACCGCCGATTACTTTCATACGCAACCCAAATTCTTTATCTGATTCGGGCCGTTCATTTTCCATTAAAATTACAGCTTTCTTAGCCGCTGATTCTGTAACCACGACCATATTTCACGCTCCGCTATTTTTTTTATTCTATAATATGCAAAACACTAATGTCAACTGAGATCACACAAACAGCTAAACTGGAAATTTCAATTGTTGTTCCTTTATTAAACGAAGCTGAGAACCTGCCTGAACTTTACCAAAAGCTTGACAGGTCTTTAGAGAAACTAAAAAAGAGCTACCAGATTATTTTCGTCGATGATGGTAGCACAGATCAAAGTTTTGATATCCTGAAGCAGATATCGTTAAATGACCCCAAAGTTCAAGTAGTACGGTTTCGTCGTAATTTCGGTCAAACTGCGGCTATGAGTGCTGGTTTCGATTTGGCTGAAGGCGCTGTGATTATCCCGATCGATGCTGATCTACAAAATGACCCAAATGACATCGGCCGTTTACTAGACAAACTAGATGAAGGCTACGATATAGTCAGTGGTTGGCGATCTAAACGAAGAGATGGTTTCATTTTACGAAGACTCCCCTCTATTTTAGCCAATCGGCTGATTGCAAAAATGACAGGTGTCAAATTACATGATTTGGGCTGTACTCTCAAAGCCTATCGACGTGAAGTAATTGAAAATATCAATCTATATGGTGAACTGCATCGATTTATTCCAGTTTTAGGTCATCAGATTGGAGCTAAAATTACTGAAATACAAGTCGAACACCACCCACGTACCAGAGGTCAATCAAAATACGGTATTTCTCGTACAATACGTGTGCTCTTAGACCTAATTATGATTAAGTTTTTGATGAACTACTCTACTCGGCCAATACAAAGTTTTGGTTTGATAGGCTTGCTGTCTTTTTTGGTAGGCTTCTTCGTATGTGGATATTTATCAATTGGCAAACTTCTATTTCCATCTGGAGTTAGCCATGGGTGGCTATCGTTCTTATTTTCTGAAACAAGTTTGGTCGAACGAATGCCGATGTTGGTATTAGGTGTATTGTTACTACTGACAGGTGTCCAACTTATATCTGTTGGTCTGATTGGTGAATTACTCGTTCGAACATACTATGAATCGCAAAACAAACCAATCTATGTCATTAAAGAAATTATCAAATGTCAGGATTAGATAAAAATGAAGAATTTCTTTCTCATATTTTGTAATGTTATCCTTTCGGTAATTGGCCAACTTCTACTAAAACAAGGAATGAATCAGGTCGGAAAAATCGAAGGAGACTTATCAGAAGTCGTTACCAAGGTATTTCACGCCTTGAGTAATCCATTCGTTATTGGTGGTATCGGTGTCTATGGCTCAACAACACTGATTTGGCTGGTCATTCTATCTCGTGTTAAGTTGAGTGTAGCTTATCCAATGATAAGCTTGGGCTACGTTTTTACAATATTGTTTTCTTGGCTGATTTTCAAAGAAAATGTACCCAAACTTCGTGTCTTGGGCGGCTTTGTAATCTGTATTGGTGTCTACCTCGTTTCGAGGGGAGAGTTTGGAGATTAGTTAAAATATGGCTTTACATAAAAAAAAACAACCAACAAATTCTTTTTTAGCGGCTTTCCTATCTCTTTTGTTGCCTGGATTGGGCCAAGTCTATCTTAGGACACCAGCCAAAGGGTTTCTATATTTTTTGGGTGTGAGTTTGGGAGCTCTATTAGTGTATCTGAATTCGTTACCATTGACTAGTTGGCGAGATTTAA
The DNA here is from genome assembly GCA_036339735.1 of Candidatus Poribacteria bacterium. Taxonomy (GTDB): domain Bacteria; phylum Poribacteria; class WGA-4E; order WGA-4E; family UBA9662; genus TMED15. The sequence goes on along the minus strand of JAYZAL010000077.1, from coordinate 73,643 downwards.
TAAGATTTGACGAAGCTCAAACAATAATAGAATCACAAAAAAACGAAGAAGGTTTCAACATTGATCTAGATAAATTGAAGCAGACGGCCGAAGGCATTGAGCAAAAACCACACCAAGAACTATTTGAACACGAAGAGCAAAAACTAATGTATAAACCTAATTGGATAATTAAGATTACAGGTTTTTTGCAGGTGGTTTTGATTTGGGTTTGGTCTATATCTGACGGTTGGTCCGGAGAACGAGGGACAAACATGACAGCCTTCAAGCGAAGACTTAAAGCTCAAGATGAACGCTATCACAAGGATTTAAAAGAACAATAGATACGAACGGTAAGAGCACACCATAGGTTTTGACTTGACACAATCAGATAGCATGTTATGATAGTCGGGTTATTTGGCAGCGCAGATTTTTGACTCACCAGTTATTTCGCACCTATCAATTTACCGAAGCTGAGCGCGAGCAAATGGATAACGACGGCCACTTAGTTTATCCAGGCTTACTGACCAGTTCAGCACAAGAGAAATTAACCCAATCCCTAGAACACATTCACTCTTTAGATGCTATAAAGGGGCATGAGCCTAACCGTTTTTCAGCTGAATATGATTCCTATCTGGAAGGAATCATAACGCATCCTCAAATGCTTGATTTAGTAGTGAAAGTCTTAGGTGAAGAAATTCGTTATGATCATTGTGTTAGCCTCAACCGCCCTGGCGGAAATAGTGGCATCGGTTGGCATAGTCACGGCTACGCCGAAGATAATCCCAATTTGGGATTTGTTCGCATTTTTTTTTACGTTAATGGATTTAAGGTGGATGATGGTGGACTGAAAGTTGTGCCGGGTAGCCATCTTTTTCGTGATGCTCGAATTCAGGCACGGTCTGATTCAGAACTCAAAACCGGATGGATGGAAGATAAACATCACCCGATAACCGGTCAGCCCTTATCTATTGAGCAGCTATCGGTGTTGCCAGGCACTGTGATCCTAGTTTGGACACATGCCGCACATGCCGTAACACCTAGGCGAGAATCAAGTATCACTCGTTGGACTGTGGTTTATGCTTATCGAAATCCAGGCAGACCATCTGGTGCTAGATGGATCAGCCCCGAATATGAAAAAAAACAACTCTTAGACCCTACCAGCCCACTAAAAAACCTTATAACTTTATACTAAAATTTTGGACCTTCCTGATCAAAAAATTGCACGTGTTTCTTTCAGCGAATACGCATCTCTACTGAGACAGTATCTCCGGCCACTTAAATGGCACCTAGTTGGTTTGGCCTTTTTTATGGGGCTAAGCAATACCTTACCTTTACTCTCACCCCAGATTATTCGATTTTTCATAGACTCAGCTACTAACAAGCTAGATCAAAGTAAAGATGCCTTAGGCCCACTTTTAATTCCACTCTCAAATGTGTTAGGACAAGATCCACTGATAATAGCAGCCTCTTTGTTTATTGCTGTTAGTATTTTGGGGCAACTGGTTCGACTAATCCACAATTACTTAGCCCAGGACGTAGCCTGGAAAACTACCAACCAGATGCGAGGTGATTTAGCGCAGCATTGCCTGTCACTGGATATGAGCTTTCACAATCAAAAAACGCCTGGTGAGATGGTCGAACGTGTGGATGGAGATACCAGTACTTTAGCCAGTTTTTTTTCCGCCCTTATTCTACAAGTAGCTGGTGGACTCCTCCGGCTAACACTTATTTTGTTGATCGTTGTGAGAGAAGATTGGAGAATCGGTCTTGCAATGATTACTTTTACCGTTGTTGCCATGTTCGTTTTTCATTTAACCCGTTCGGTCGCCGTACCAATCTATGCAGCAGAACGAGAGGGATATGCAAAGATGTTTGGGTTTATCGAGGAGCGGCTCAGCGGAATTGAAGATATTCGCACCAACGGTGGTGTGTCTTATACTATGAACCGTTTCTTCCGAGTGGTGCAAGAGGTTTTTCAGCTAAATGTTCGTTCTGATGTAATTGGTGAATGCCTTCGCTCTCTAACTCGAGGACTCTTCGCCCTGGGACAAACCCTAGCAATGGCTGTTTGCATTTGGCTTTTTACAAGAGGAACTTTTACTTTGGGGGCAGTTGTACTAATTCTCGATTATATGCGACAGCTTGAATTTCCACTTTATATGATTAGTCAGCAAATTAACGAACTCCAAAGAGCTACTGCAGGTATGAAGCGAATCGAAGAGCTATTCCAAACCAAGTCTAGTTTAATCAGTGGTTCTCAATCTTTGTCTCGTAATGTTTCTCATGATACTAGACCAGCAATTTCTTTTGAACAAGTTACATTCCGCTACGTACCCGACGAAATTGTTTTGGATAATATTTCATTTGAGTTGGAAGAAGGCAAAATTTTAGGTTTGCTAGGTCGAACTGGTAGTGGAAAAACGACTATTAGCAGGCTCTTATTCCGTCTATATGATATTAACTCGGGGCAAATTCGGCTCGCGGGTAAATCTATTCAACAGTTAGAAGTATCTGATTTGCGTCGATATATCGGTCTAGTGACACAAAACGTACAGTTATTTAATGCTACAGTTCGTCAAAATCTGACTTTATTCAATGACCAAATTGAAGACCGTAAGTTACTAGCAGTGATAGAAGAACTTGGTCTAACAGAGTGGTATAAATCATTACCTAACGGACTTGATTCAGTTTTGGCTGCTGGTGGAGGAGGTCTGTCCGCGGGTGAAGCCCAATTGTTAGCTTTTACCCGAATTTTCTTAAAAAACCCAGCGATTGTCGTTTTAGATGAACCGTCTTCTCGGCTTGATCCAGCTACAGAAGCGAGAGTTGATTTTGCGGTTCAACGCCTGCTGGCTAATCGAACAGGTATTATAATAGCCCATCGATTGGGTACTCTCCAGAGAGTCGATGACATTATGATCTTAGAAGATGGTCGTATTCAAGAACATGGTCAAAGACAAATACTAGCTAATGATCCAAACTCTCGCTTCTCGCAACTCCTAGCAACAGGATTAGAAACTGAAAATAGCCTTTTTCGTTCGATAAATGAAACTCAAGGAGAAGTCTTGACATGACCACGAGACAACTTTCTTGGCAACTTTTCTTATATCGACCGGGGCTATTTTTACTGACCGTTTTGCTTCGAGGTATTGATGACTTGGTTCCTTTTATTACTGGCTTATTGATGAAGCAATTTTTCGATGCGTTATCAGAAAGCAGTGGGACAGGTTTGAATGCTTGGACTGTCGTTGTCTTCTATTGTGCCATCCAATTAGGTAATCAAGGCATTTTAATATCTTCTATGTTACCTTGGACTCGTTGGGCTTTTTCGATTTTTACCTTATTACGAAAGAATTTGATACAGGCCGTTTTGGAGATACCTAACCCACAACAGGTAGCTAGTTCTTCGGGGGAAGTAACAAATCGTATTCGAGACGATGCTCGTACGATTGTTTTTTACCTTGAGCAATACATACATCTATGGGGAAACATGATTTTTGTTGGCCTAGCTGTCTACTGGATGGCAAAGATTGACCTGAAAATTATGTTAGCTACAGTACTACCGGGTATTATGATCGTGACAATTGTCAATGTAACGCGGCGTTTTATTGGAAAGTATCGTCGGAGACAAAGAGAAGCAACGGAACGGTCAACCAATTTTATTAATGAAGTTTTTCAATCTATATTGGCGATTAAAGTTAACAATGCTGAGCAAGATGTGATCGATGCGTATGCCGAATTGAACGAGGCTCGACGAAAATCGACTATCATCGACAATATGTTCGATACTTTACTAAGGTCTATCAATATCAATATCGGCCAAGTTTTTACTGGTGTAATTCTAGTCTTGGTAGTGGAAAAGATGCGTTCATCATCGTTCTCAGTGGGTGATTTTTACCTCTTCATATCCTATGTTGGTTCTGTCGCACGAAGTGGTTCTTTGATTGGCTCACTGATAGCCCAACATAAACGAGCTGAGGTGTCCTTCGAACGAATGGTCAATACCACTGAGGAGTTAACTCCGAGCAAATTAGTGGAGCACGGACCAATTTATCTCACAGGTGATTTGCCAGCAATTTCTGTTTCCAAACTGAAGCCTTCAGATCGCCTAGAACTGCTGAGTATTCAAGGTTTAACCTATCAATACCCAAACACATCTAATGGAATTAGAGATGTAGACTTGGAGCTACCCGCCGGATCCTTTACCGTAATTACAGGACAAATTGGTTCGGGCAAAAGCACACTGCTCAAAACATTATTAGGAATGCTACCCACTCAAGCTGGTCAAATTAGTTGGAACCAAAAAGTAATAACTCAACCCAAAGATTTTTTCATACCACCACGATGTGCCTATACTCCTCAGAGTCCACGCCTGTTTAGTGAATCCTTAAAAGATAACATATTGATGGGAATGCCCGATTCTCTTCCAGACATAGAAAGAGCAATCCAATTAGGTGTTATGGAAGATGACTTGCCTACCCTACATAATGGATTGGATACAATCGTTGGTCCTAGAGGTGTAATCCTGTCGGGTGGGCAAATGCAGCGTAGTGCAGCTGCTCGTATGTTCATGCGCCAAACGGAGCTTTATATATTTGATGACTTATCCTCGGCTTTAGATGTCGAAACAGAGCAAAAACTCTGGGAGCGACTCTTTGCTAATACAAAAAACAAAAATCAGCGGCCGGCTACTTGTTTGGTTGTTTCTCACAGACGACCAGCCTTGCGGCGGGCTGACAAAATCCTTGTTCTGAAAGATGGAAAAGCCGAAGCAATGGGTACTTTAGAAGATTTATTGCAATCTAGTTCTGAGATGCAGAAATTGTGGGCTGGTGATCTTAGTCAAAAAACTAGCTGAATTTGTGTTTTTTGCTTTCCGATCTGAGTTTTGGTACGACCAATGTAAGATTCTGACCCTGACCAATGCCAGAGAATTTATCGAAACTTAAACGACCTTCAGATTCCTTATTATTAATATCAGTTTGCATGATTGCTGCTTGCGCAATCGTCTATGAACTGGTCATCGCAACCCTATCATCCTATTTACTCGGAAATAGCATTCACCAGTTCTCGATTACCGTCGGTCTTTTCATGAGTTCCATGGGCTTTGGGTCTTTCCTGTCTAAGTACTTTAACCATTCTTTAATTACACGGTTTATTCAAATTGAAATCTTGATTGGTTTAATAGGTGGGATTTCGACCGTATCTCTGTTTATGGCCTATCTTGCATTCGAGTCAGTAGAAGCCTATTTGATAGTAATGATCATAATTAGCATTATGATTGGTGGAATGGTAGGGCTAGAAATTCCTATTCTGATGCGAATTATTGAACAAAAAGATAACTTAAGAGTGACCGTAGCTAATGTACTGGCTTTTGATTACGGGGGGTCTCTAATAGGCTCAATTGCTTTTCCCCTTATTCTCTTAAAATATACAGGGATTATTCAAACTAACTTTATTGTAGCGTTACTTAATATCCTAGTTGCAATGGTAACACTGATAAACTATCGGTCAGAGATTGAGAGATTATTATTATGGGGGGCAATGTTAGCCTTAATTGGTATTGGTTTATTCGTATCTGCTTACCTATCCCCCCAAATTGAAAAGTGGTTAGAAGATCAGTTGTACCGACATACTATCATTCTATCTGAACAAAGTCCTTACCAAAAAATCGTTTTAACGAAACCATTCACTAACTCATCGGAACACCAGAAAACCAAAGTAGAAGAGCCTGGATCCATTGAGCCAAAGCCACCTAAAATCTCCGTGCAAAAACGACGAAATGACGTAAGGTTATTTATTGATGGAAACCTCCAATTTAGCTCGGTCGACGAGTATCGATACCACGAAGCATTAGTGCATCCCGCTATGGGTTTAGCCAAAAACCAAAAACGGGTTTTAATTTTAGGTGGTGGAGATGGATTAGCTTTGCGAGAAGTATTGAAGTATCCATCAGTTGAGCACGTGACACTAATCGATATTGATCCCGAAATCACCGAATTATGTGCTAAACACCCAGAAATCGTTAGCCTTAACCAAGGTTCTTTGTCCGATAAAAGAGTGAAGATATTGAATCAAGATGCTTATCAATATGTTGAGCGGTTGGCATTCGATCGATCTTATGATGTGGCAATTATTGATCTCCCGGATCCAAACTATGCTTCTTTGTCAAAATTATACAGCGTGACTTTTTATGTATTGTTAGAGAAAAAGTTGACTGATGGTGGGATTTTGGTCAGCCAAAGCACTTCGCCCTTTTTCTCTCGGTATGCTTTTTGGTGTATTCACCACACAATGCAGAAAGCAAATTTGCATACCTATGCGTACCACGTAGACGTTCCATCAATGGGAGACTGGGGATTTAACTTGTCAGCAAAATCCCACCTAGTCATCGAAGATATTACCTTAACTGTACCAACCGAATTTTTAACTCCGACTGTTGCAGCATCTATGTTCCAATTCGGCAAGGATATCAGTCCAATTAACACAAAACCCAATACCCTGACTCGACCAATTTTACAGTACTATTATCACGATCAAAAGTGGCGGCACTATTGATCTTTCTATTATCCTTTTGTGTCTGTGGACAAAATAAGGATATGTCTTCAAAAGACGAGTCCAAAAAGATTATGATCGAGTTTCTAATAATTAGAACACTTGATTGATCAGAAATAGGTGTTCTTGTGCGACATTCAAGAAGAGAATGAAGATTCAAAAACCAAAATGGGAAGTGATAGCCTATATACAGTCCATTAAGTTCAAAAATCTGAGGACTTTAGTAGATCTTCTATTTCTGATGCCAAGTCGGACCATGCTGATTTTAACTCTTCCAGTTTAGGTTTTACCAAAGCCCATTTCTTTTCTTTGATGTCTTGTTCAATTTGATGGGCCAGACCGGATAAAATACTCGCTCCTAGCATTGTGGAGGAACCACCGATAGAGTGAGCATGAACGCCAGCCAATTCGTCGTCCTTTTTGAACCATGCTGTTTGTAGCTTCTGGATCTCTTGAGGAATATGACTAAGGTAGGTTTCCAACATGTCAACTATGAACGTTGGATTTCCGACACAATATCCTTTGATCAAGCTGAGGTCAATTAAATTAGATTTGGCAACCAATGGTCTGACTGATAAATTCCCATTTTCTCTTGCGGTGACTAATTGTTTATCTTTATCGTACAGCCATCGGTTGAGAGTTAAAATCAGTTCTTCCTCCTGAAATGGCTTAGGCAAATAATCGTCCATACCGGCAGCTAAGCATTCCTGACGAGCATCATCCAAAATACTAGCAGTCATAGCAATAATTGGCACCCTATTTTTTTTATCTAGTTTCCGGATTTTCTGGGTAGCTTCCAGACCGTTCATAACCGGCATACGGCAATCCATTAGAATTAAATCATAATCGTATTTCGTTACCATTTCAACTGCTACTTTTCCGTTTGAAGCCGTATCAACCGTAACCTGCATCAATGATAAATACTCTAGAGCAACTTTCTGATTGGTAAAATTGTCTTCGACTAAAAGTATACTTTTCCCCTCAAATTTTGGAAGTTTAGCTAGTTGGCTCTGGTGGATCTCATCAATTTGACTACATTCACCTATGATAAGAGGAATTGTAAACCAAAAAATTGAGCCTTCTTTTTGTATACTCTCTAATCCAATTTCACCCTTCATCATATCAACTAATTGCTTGCAAATTGTCAACCCCAGACCTGTACCGCTATTCTGGCGTGTCAGCCCGGTATCGACTTGAAAAAAGCTATCGAACAATTGATTCTGTTTGTTTTCGGAAATACCAATACCCGTGTCGTGTACCTCAAACCTAATGATCTCTACGTCATTAGTATTTGTACTTAGTGATCCTTGCTGAATCAGTAATCTCACATTTCCTTCCCAAGTGAACTTAACCGCATTATCGACTAAATTTAATAAAATTTGCCGAATACGAATCGGGTCGCCTTTTAAATAACGTGGTACATTCTGACTGATGTCAAAGGTCAATTGAATCAATTTCTCTTCTGCTTGTGGTTGGAGCAACCGAACAACATCTTCAGTTAGTCGATATAGATCGAAGTTGACCACCTCTAGGTTCAATTTTCCAGCTTCAACTTTAGAAAAATCCAGAATATCATTGATAATGGTGAGTAAACCATTAGCAGCTCCTTGTATCGTATCAGCATAATCTCTTTGTCGAGGCGATAAATCCATTCGTCTTAACAAACGGGTCATACCAGTAATTGTATTTATTGGTGTTCGAATTTCGTGACTCATATTAGCTAAAAACTGACTTTTTGCTTGGGTTGCTACTTCTGCTGATTCTTTAGCCAGGAACAGTTCTTTGGTTCTTTTCTGAACACGCTCTTCCAACTGGTCACGGTAAGCTAATAAGGTGTCATTTTGTTCGTCTCGTTCCGCTAATAAAGACCGAATATCATGATGCATAAGTTGTAATGCATTGAAAAGATCTTTGAACGGACTATTATTTGGTAGATCAGGTTGTTCAAAGATATAATCTTCATCCCACGAAATCTGCCCCATAGCAAAAAAAAGATGTGCTAAATGATGCCGATTAAGTTCGAGTTGGCGTGTCAAGTCTTGCACTTGAGAGACGAGAGCCTCTTTTGTGGCTGAATGAAAATTTAATCTTATTTGATCCGAGGATCTTTGATCGAATAAGTTGGAGGATGAAGTTGTCTGGTGATCTTGTTCTACCCCTAACTCTTGTTGCCAATTTGGTTGGTAAGAGCCACCCAACTCTAAAGAGGAGGCCAGATTTGGTATTTGTTCAGAATACTTACGCAAGTGAGAAAGAGCAGACGTTTGAGAAGTATGAAAACTAACCTGTAAATTCGGTTGAAAAGAGGCCGCTAACCTGGCAAAAACACGCGCCATAAATGGAGCATTGACCAATGCTACTGATCCATAATTTCGATCAAGCCATTCACCATGTTTCTTCATTCCAACCTTTCGTGATTTTGAGCTAACTCCTTTCCAACCGGTCATATCATAGATAAAGTGGCAATCCTGATCTGGATAGTGTAAATCCATCTGATCTAATAACCGTTCAAACTGTTCTAAATAGGGAGTATCAGCGTCCTGATTTTGTGCAGCCCCTGAAGAATAGTGGCGAAAGATAAAACCCTCAATGTGTTCTATGCCAAAACAATGGCTTCTATCAGGCATTTCAAAATGTAATTCACCGTTTCTTATACCAATACTAGCCAGAAATGAATCTCCGTTGAGCTGTTGTTTCTGAGGTGATCCGTGGGTAAGTTTTGTTGGATCAGTATCACTCCTGTCTGGTGAGCAATCTGATTCAAATTGCAGTGTAGTATCTTTAAAGTAGCAAAGAGCTTCTTGGTCACTTTTATGAAAGCTAAACTTTAGGCCAGGACAAGCTGTTTTTAGAAGTCGAATGTTCAATTTTGTCAATAGTGGAGCATTGATAATCGCTACAGAACCGTAGTTACGATTTAGCCACTGACGGTGTCTTCTGAGATCGAATTTATATGGGTTGGCAAAAGCTCCATTCCAATTGGTCAGATCCAAAACGAAATGACACTTTTGCTTTGGGTATTGCTGTTCAAGTACCGATAGTAATTTTTCAATAATCAGAAAGTGAGGATGACCACTATCAATATTATGAATACCCTCGAAATAATGTCTGAAAATTAGGCCATCAACATGTTCAACCCAACAAGCGAAATTACCATCATCGCTCTTAAAAAAAACGTCTGAATGTTTTAAGCCGGCACGCTCTAAAAATGGACTTAGCTTTGGGAAACCGCTCAATTGTCGAAAGTCTGCTTAGTTATGACTAGCTAATTGGTCAATTTCGGATAATTTGAACCGAACACTGACAATGAAAGGTGATTCATCCGCTATCCAGTGCCCGTACGTTGTAGAAACTACTGTGTCATCCGGCAGCACTTCAACTCCAGGGTAACAGCAGTCGTCCCCTTTGTTATTTTTCATCAACCGTACTCGATACTGTCCTTGACTTCCATCAGCAATATTTTGATAATACCCGATCCAAGCTACCCAGTCCCCTCTAGTTGGGCTTTGGCGAGTCGTATCGCGAAACACTACTACTAAACGCCCATCTGACGTGTAACGACAAGTATGCCGATCGCCAGTTAAAGAAGCAGGGAGTTCAACTGGTGTAGACCAACTTTGGCCTTCGTCATCAGAAAATGTCACAAACGAATTAAATTGACGGCTGTTTTCTCTTAATAACATCGCTAGCTGATTGCCATCTGGAGATCGAACTAACCCCGGTTCGCAGAGGTGTGCAGATGAATGATGTGTAACTACTGTTGGTTGTCCCCAAGTTAAACCGCCGTCGGCTGAAATCGTTTGAAAAACTTCGAAACAAGGATAGGACTTTTTGCTTGTCAGATTGAGAAACCGCCCATCATCATGAAAAAAAGCCATGTAATTCCCGTTTTTGAGGCGGATGACATCACTCATTGCCACAATACCACCGTATTTGCCAATCGGTTCTAGTTTACTCCAACTTAAACCGTTATCTTCGGATATTGCCATTCGAATTGGATAGAGGCCAGAAAACATAATAATTCTCTCAACGCCCCACTTATCCGTTACACGATGTAAGGTTGGTACTTCCTTAGAGGTCTTCCAATTTTCTGGTACTTTCAGTCTGTCTGTCCATGTTATCCCACCATCAAAACTTTTTTTCATCACGATGGCCCCTCCCCCATGGCCTTTGGGGTAAACTCCAATGATAGTTTGCTGGTCCGCTAGTAAAATGGTAGATACGTGGCCTAAGTATTGACCATTCTCTCGGTCTACAATAGTTTGTCGGTGAATCTGGCCAGCTAAATCTATTGTAGGTAGAGTATAGTTAGCTGTTACCTCAGGGCGATTGTTAATTTGCGGAGAAATTTCTTTTTGCACTACATCAGAGTCCTTTTTTCTCTAGAGAAAAGGTTCCAAAGGGTCAGAGGCCCATCATACTACGATCAATTAATCTAACCAAGAAGTAAGCATAGGAAGTCTTACGCTGGCAATTTTTTGTTATTTTAACAAAGGAGTTAGACATGCCATCTAATTTTATATGACGACAGTTGTTCAAAAATCAGACAATTTAAGGTGCAGACGTCTTTTGGAGTTGACCTGTCAGATTAATTGAAATGTTATTATTTCATACCAGTCGAACCAGTATCTGACACTGTGAAGTCGGAAAAACTCCACCTCAGAACTTAGTAATCCCAAGAGGCCATACCTACTCTAAATCTAGGTATAGGGAGATACGCCTACAGTCTTAGGAAATCAAATTAATCAAACAAATGACGATGGGTTTTTATCAGGTTGTCTTGAGGACGATAACCAAGAATTTCCACAGCTGGCCTAATGTCCATAAAACCGACTTGATAACCATCCGTATTACCCGAGGTTCCATAGGTAACTATGTATTTTACAGGTCCATCGTAATCGACAGCTAGAGTAAACAACTGGACACAATCACGGGGGGTCAATAAAGTTGAACAATGCCGGATGTTCTTTGGCTGACTAGTTCCATTAAAACTACCAATTCGAAGGCTGGTAAACTGTATTTGGTACGCATCAACTAGATAGCGGCCAGCTAACTCCGCCATACCCTTCATTGCACCATACCAACCGTCAGGTCGAAATTGATCAGCAGTAGAAACCACAGGTGGAACTCCAGTCCAACTGCCATCTGATGGTTGTGCCAATTTTTCGTTCCAACCAGTAACGTGATTGGTACTTGCATAAATTATCTTACTTATTCCTGCTTGTCTAGCAGTCTCAAACAATAGCATAGAAGCGGTAATATCTGTCATTTGAGCTGGATCTTCTAGAATGTCTTGGTAACGAATATTGGCTAAGTGAACCAAAACGTCTTGGTTCTGACAAACTATCTTCATCTGGTCAGCCTGCCGAATATCCGCTTGTATAATTTCTGAGTCGATTTTGTTTAAATCCAACAAGGTTAGGTCGTACCGACCTTCACTTACCCAAGCTGAGCGGAGAGTAGAACCAATCCTACCAGCAGCACCCGTTATCAAAATTTTTGGCTTTGCAGACGATATTGTTTTTTTCAGGCTCATCTTTGCTCTAATGACCGTAGGAAAAAACGGCATCCTCACAAGTAATGAATTCGATCAAAGCGGGTCTCTGCTCTTGTTTCATGATTTCACATGCTTGCTGAATCGAGGAAATGATACTCTCCGGTTTCTCTACCCTTTGACTGTAAACACCTAAACCTTCAGCTATTTTAGTGTAATCTCCAGTTAAAAATTTAGTCCTATAACGCTCAGTTGCAATTGGCATATGTTTTTCATATCCGCCAAGTGCTGAATTATTGAGGACAATCGTTAAAATTGGTATTTTTTCGCGAACCGCAGTTTCCAAATCTAGGCCTGACATACCAAAAGCTGCATCACCCATTACATTAATTGCTAGACGATCAGGGGCTGCTAGCTTGGCTCCCATCATCAGACCGAGAGAATAACCTAACTGTGTAGATTTTCCCCAACCAATATAACCATTGGGGATTAATGTCTCGTAGAAGGGAACCATTTGGTCTCGTGGATTACCAGAATCATGTGTCACAATCGCATTGGTTCGATCAATTGCCTTTTGCAAATCCCAGATAACGCGATATGGGTTGATCGGAATTTCATTTGAAGTTAATCTAGGCATCCATTCTGAGAGCCAATCAGCTTTGACTTCAGCGATCTCTTGTAGTAGGGTAACATTTTCAGCTCTACCATCTACGCCGATTCGAGATACAATCTCATCGATCAGTTGATCGGTCACCAATCGAGCATCACCGAGTAAAGCAACTGTCGCCACACAATCTTTATTAATATCAGTTTCGGAAGCTGTATTGTGAATAATTGGTATATTGGATGGCACTTGTGGAGCAAAGGTATTCTTGGACATACTAGATCCGACACCTAATATCAAGTCAGCTTTCGATAGAAAGTGCTTGACTACCCTAGAACCAGTCAGGCCACTAGCACCAACCGATAGCGGATGATTTTCAGGAAACGCCCCTTTCCCACCCATGGTAGTCATCACTGGAATTTGAAGCATTTCAGCCAATCTGATTAAGCTAGATGATGCCTCAGCGAATAAAGAGCCTTGACCGATAAATAGTATAGGTCTTTTTGCCATTAGTAGAGAATCTACGGCGTTCTTGACATTAACAGGATCAGCTATAGATTTAATCGGTTTGGGTGGAGTATAGGCATAATCAGAGACGTCCTCTTCGCCAACATCGGTTGGTATTTCGATCATAACCGGAGCTGGGTGGCCCGATCGTAATAAGCTATACGCTCTTCTTAGCATATTAGGTAAGCGATCAGCGAAGTTAGCTTGAGCTACCCACTTAGTAACATGAGCGTAGTTTTTGACGGATGAAAAATGAGTGGGAATGTCACCTGATCTTCGGCTTACACCACCTGGCAACATCAAAATCGGAATTGAGTCAGCGAATGCCTGTGCTACACCTGCAAAAGCATTCTCGCTTCCAGGACCAGACTGAACAACAGCTACACCGATCTGATTTCCATTAGAAATACGGCTAAATCCATCAGCCATGTTGACTAATGTTCGTTCAGTACGCGTCATAATTGGTCGAATACCGACTTTGGCAGCCGAGTCTATAAGTTTATTAGCCGGGAAACAAAAAAGATAATCTACTTTTTCTTCTTTGAGAATATGCGCAACAACATCAACACCTTTCATGACTACCCTCTGCTCAACCAGATACTTCTAGATTCAATTTTCGCCTAACTATTAGTTTTTTAATTATATCACAGTCGGTAATATTGACAAACGGCTTTTGCGATTCATTGGTTCTTGCTGGGAACTTGACACCACTGGCTGCCGGTGTTATGATCCCGATGGAAGGGAAGCTAACTGATATGGAAAGTCAAACTATTAGCAATCAATCAGAGGAGCAGCGATCATTGCTTGCGCTAGATATTGGAGACGTCCGTATAGGCACAGCAATCAGCCAAAATCAGATTATGGCGACCCCATTGTGTACCATCCAACGTCGAACAACTCCAGCTGATATATCAGCCATTATGGAACTAATCGACGAATATAAGCCAATCCAAATTGTGGTGGGTTTACCCTTAACATGGGATGATCAAATAAGCATTCAAGCCCAAAAAATCAAAGACTTTTCAAGTATACTAGCCGTGGAAGCACAAGCCGAAATCGTGTTTTGGGACGAACGTCGTACAACAATTCAGGCTCAAGAAATAATGATAACTAATAAAACCCGGCGTAAAAGAAAGAAGCAGAAAGTCGATCAAATAGCTGCTGCACTAATTTTGGAAGACTACCTACAACATTTACAGATGAATGGAGCCAACTAAGTTTAACCAGTTGATTAAAAATTGGCTTGGATCTGACCAATTGAATTGGCGCAGGATTGTGAGCCATAACCGGCGGGTTGCAGGCACATTATTTTGTCTGATGCTACTGGTCATTATTGCTTTTTATATTTACAATGTGCTTCCCGTTCAGAAAGGATATCAGCCTGCACTTGTCGAGATACCAAAAGGTTCTACATCTCAGATTATTTGCCAAAAACTGTTAGATTCGGGTGTCATTCGTAGTTCAATTCTATTCAAATTCTATGTTCATTGGCGAGGTACCGGCACCCAACTAAAAGCTGGTCGATACGAGTTTGATCCATCGATGACATTGGGAGAAATTATCGATCAACTGGAAAAGGGTCAGGTAGTATTGCGCCAGTTAGTAATACCAGAAGGCTTGACAGTTAAACAGATTGCCCAGTTATGGGAAAGATCAGAGTTTGGTTCTGCTGATGATTTTTTGAGCGAAGCCAACCGTATTCACTGGAGACGAGCTTACGATTTATCCGGAGACTCATTAGAAGGTTACCTGTTTCCCGAAACCTATTGGCTAGCCGATGGTAGTTCAGCAGCCACGATAATCGAAACCATGTTAGAATACTTTGTTGAACGATGGTCTCCAGAAATGACAAAAAAGGCAGAAAATTTGGGAATGTCTCCAGCAGAAATCATAACATTGGCCTCGATTATCGAAAAAGAAGCTCAGGTTGATAAAGAGCGGGAGATTATTTCTAGTGTGTATCATAACCGATTAAGGAAGGGGTGGAAATTAGATGCTGACCCGACTGTCCTATACGGTTTGGGCAACCCATCTCGCTCACTAACTCGGTTGGATCTTCGTACTGACACTCCATACAATACCTATCTTAAAAAAGGCTTGCCTTTGGGACCCATCTGTAATCCTGGCCACGCATCAATCATGGCTGCACTTCAGCCAGTACAGACGGACTTTTTTTATTTTGTTGCAGCAGGTGATGGTAGCCATAATTTTTCTCAGACTTTAGCTCAACATCAACGAATGGTCCGTCGCTACCGAAGAATGGTCCGATAACTAGCATTGGCGAGAATACCTTAGTACACAGCAAAATCGACGATTGGACAAATAAAATCACAACGGAGCGTAGTTTGCAACAGACAATTAAAGATGAAATAACCATTAGTGGTAAAGGCCTCATGCGAGGTTTGGCCGTCAATCTCAAAATATGTCCAGCACCAGTCAACCACGGAATAGTCTTTCAAAGAATCGACTTAGGCAACCAGTCCGTCGCCGTTTGCGCTGAAAACGCGGTGGACGACCTACCACGTTGTACGAGTATTGGTGATGGATCTATTACTGTTAATAGTGTAGAGCATATCTTGTCTGCTCTAGCTGGTATGCATATTGATAATGCGCTATTGCAACTTGATGCTCCAGAGCCACCCGCACTGGATGGTAGTGCTTCAGCGTATGCGATTCAGATCGCCCAAGTTGGAGTGTTGAAACAAGATATACCCCGATCGGTTGTTAAGATTAATTCTCCGCTTGCTATTGACCAAGGGGACAAGCAGTTGATGTTACTGCCTGCCGATAACTTCCGTGTCACATTTGTCTACGATCATCCAAAGATCCAGACCCAAATTGCGACATTTGATATCACACCAGAACTTTATTTGGAACAGCTTGCACCAGCCAGAAGCTTTTGTTTGTCCAGCGAAATCGAGGCGTTATTGCAGCTGGGTATTGGCAAAGGGGCAAGCGAGAGTAATGTAGTTGTAGTCAAAGAGGATGGTGTACCAAAGTGTGATTTACGTTTTTCTGATGAGTTTGCCCGGCATAAGATTTTAGATTTGATCGGCGATTTATCGGTGATCGGTCAACCATTACTGGCTCATGTTATAGCCGTTAAATCAGGCCATCAGTTACATGCTGAATTGGTCAAGTTATTGGATGACCAAGGCTTGATTAACAAACAGAAACCTGTGGAAGCCAAGGAAATTTATCAACAACTACCACACCGATTCCCAATGTGTATGGTAGATAGAGTTGTAAGCTTCCAGACAGGTAAATCGGCGACTGGTATTAAGAATCTCTCTTATAATGAACAGTTTTTCCAAGGACATTTCCCACAAGAACCAGTTATGCCTGGAGTATTACAGATGGAGGCATTAGCTCAACTAGGTGCTTGGCTAGTCTTACAAGAGACAAACACCGAAAACCAGATTGGGTTCTTCGCTTCCATTGATGAGGCAAAATTTCGCCGCCCGGTTCTTCCTGGTGATCAGTTGAGACTAGAAGTAGAAGTTGTTCGCAAACGCCGGAACTTTGTGAAACTCGCAGGTAAAGCCTACGTAGGGGACTCTATCGCTAGTGAAGGTATCTTGTCAATTATGATTGGTTCACCACCCGAATAAAAAATTAAGTGGATATCACCTGAAGAAAAAAGACTTAACTTACGACTAAGAGTAGGTAATGACAAAAATTCACCCGACCGCTATTGTTTCTCCAAAAGCTGAGCTCGATAATTGTGTTGAGGTTGGACCGTTTTCTATTATAGAATCGGATGTCCAGGTTGGTCGCGAGACGATCATTGGGCCACACGTTCAGGTATGCCAATACACCCATATTGGTGAAGGGTGTCAAATTTTTTTTGGTTGTACGCTGGGTAATCCCTCTAAAGACCTGAAATCTCAAAATGAACGTAGTTATACCTTGATCGGTAATCGTAATATATTGCGTGAGTATGTATCGGTTTCACGCGCTACCAGTGAAAATTCGGCTACAGTTATTGGGGACGATAATTTATTGATGAACTGGGTCAACATTGCCCATGATGCATCGGTTGGAAATCGAACTATCATGGCTAATTTTGCTACTTTGGGAGGACATGTTGTAGTAGAGGATCAGGTTCGGTTGGGAGCACATGCGGCAATTCACCCTTTCGTACGAATTGGTAAGTGTGCTATGGCTGGTGCTTGCTCCAAATTCGTTAAAGACATACCTCCATTTACTGTCGCGGATGGACATCCGGCTCGTATACGAGGGTTGAATTTGATAGGCCGGCAGACAGCCAGCAATCATCCGATGGCCGAGATATCTCCCGACACTATTAGCTTACTAAAAAAAGTTTTTTCTATATTGTTCCGATCTCAAAATTCGCTATCACAGGCCATAGAAAAAGTTAAAGAAGACTGTCCCCCCAATGATGAAGTTAACTATCTCCTAAATTTCCTTCAGTCATCTGATAGGGGTATTGCACTTTAATTTTGTTTTTAATTGTTTGTCAGAACAGTGAAAGTTTTGTGTAAGAAATCGGGTTGATTCTGGACAGTTAGCTGCCATGGCCACTCAATGCCATCAACCAACGAATAGTCCTTTCGGTATTGTTGCTGGGGATGGTGAACTCCCTTTTTTATTGGTTGAATCAGTACTCAAACACTTTCCAGAACGACCCGTTGTGTTCATTCCCATCACTAAATCTTCAGCGCGCTTAGCACAACAGAGGTTGCCTACAACAATCTCTGTTTTCCCTCTTGGAGTAGGTCAAGTCGAAAAAGTCACAAAAACATTTCAAAAGCGAAATGTAAAAGAAATTTCAATTATCGGCAAAGTAGAAAAAAAAAGATTATTGAAACCACTACACTTTGATACGACAGCTTTGAAAATTCTCGCTCGCAGCCGGCACGGTGGAGATCAAGCAATTTTGGCTAGTGTTCTCAATCATTTTGAAGCAGAAGGTATTCGAGTACTACCTCAAATACAATATCTAGATGATTTTTTGCCAACAGCTGGTGTTTTGACAAAAAGACAACCGACTCAATTAGAATGGTTAGATATTACCTATGGTTTGTCCCTTGCTCGGTCAATAGCTGATTTAGATATCGGTCAAACAGTAGTAATAAAAAATAGGATGGTATTAGCTGTTGAAGCAATCGAAGGAACAGACTCTGCTATTATTCGGGCTGGTAATTTAGCAGGTAAGGGATTCACAGTAATCAAAACTGCGGCCACAAACCACGATTTTCGGATAGATACTCCAACTATTGGACGACAAACATTAGAAATCATGAAAACATCAGGAGCAAAGGTGTTGGCTGTTGAAGCCAAACGCGTCTTGCTAATTCGACCATCAGAACTGGTTCAATTGGCTAACGAATATCGTATCCGAATTATTGTAGCCGAACAGACATCAAAAAAAGTCAATGACGGAAAAAACTAAGTGTCTTCAGCTGTTGAATTTATTCTATTATGTAATGGTTTATCTTGCTATCAGCTATTTACCCACGAGAGTGGTTGCTGAAACTAATTTCCCCCAACTTCCATCTGATCCCGTACAAATTTTGAATATTCCGAGCGGTACACCGATAACGGATTTAGCATTTTCACACGACTGCGCTTATTTGTTAATTGCAACGGGGTACCAAATTAGTCTTTGGGAAGAAGGAAATGTTAGCCAAAATGATATAGATAACCCTCTACCACCTGGCTCCATAAATAATTCGGAATGGACAGTTAGTTGGTCAACTCAAGATAATAATGAAGATTTAATAACTGCCGTCGTAGCGAGCCCTGATTCTGCAGCTGTAGCTTATGGTACTTACAATGGCCAAGTTCAAATTTTAGACCCACAGAGCGGGATTATAGAACGTACTTTAGTTGCTTTTGAACCATCGACGGACGACAAAGAGACAGATTTTGAGGATGATGAAGATGATTTTTTTACAACTTCACCTCGGGGAGAGTGGGTAACCACTCTCGCTTTCTGTCCTAATCAACCTATTTTACTAGCTATTGCTACCCTAAATGGAAATATCTTTCTTTGGAACATTATTACGGGAAAATTAGTCTATACTTTTCGAGGGCATACCGATAATGTAACCGCACTAGATTTTTTTCAAAATGGAGAGCAGTTGGTCTCTGGTTCTTGGGATGGTACTGTCCGATTTTGGAGCTTAGCTAATGGACAATTAGAGAAAACGTTATTGGCTGGCCAAGAGAAGATTGGTTCAATATCATTAGCGGATAATTATCTGATCGCTTCTGGAGCAGAGCAATCCATATTAAGTTGGGATTTATCAAAAGTATCACCAATTAAAAACCAAGTTTCTAGCCGAGGTGGGAATCTGTCTTTTGGCCCGAACAAAGCTTTTTTCTTGTG
This sequence comes from Candidatus Poribacteria bacterium, assembly GCA_036339735.1. Taxonomy (GTDB): domain Bacteria; phylum Poribacteria; class WGA-4E; order WGA-4E; family UBA9662; genus TMED15. Next base: position 54,149 of record JAYZAL010000077.1, on the reverse strand, counting down.
TCAGACTTCAGACAAGATTTACGTCTGGTCGATGGAAGAAAAAACGTTTCGACGATTTGGATCTACACGAAAATTAGGCTTGTTCGACCTCTACTGTTCATTTTCTCTCAGATTTAGTCAGCAAGATGATTTGTTTTATTTGGCGACTGGAACAACCAATGGACAGATCCTAATCTGGGATATGCGACAGGTAGTTGAACCTGCCGCATTCGAATAGGAAGTTTGTCAAAAGACAAACTAAGAACTACCAAGAGCGTCGGTAATTTGAGTCAGGCTGGGGAATTCCTTGGTAGAAAGTTTCGAGTATAAAATTTCACTATCACGTGAAACCTCAAAGCAACCACCACCCCCAGGAACCAGTGTAAGAGAAGCTATTTGTGTTTTATAATGGCCAAGTAATTTGTCCGCCAAACTGACGGCGCGTGGCAAATAATTTCAAGCTGTACAGTATTCGATCCTTAGATTCATTCGTCTACCCTCATATCGAATTGATAATTAATTATTAGTGTAGTTCTCAACTCATCCAACCAAATCAGACTCTACCCAAGTCTCGTTAGTTGAGCAAGAGTTTTTTCTAGAAGAATACGACTTTACACCGAACCTTTTTTGATGTATTTTTTCCAGTAACTGTCTGGTTTTTTACATCGGTATGCTAATACTAACTTATTCTTACCGTGTCTGCAATAGTGTCTTAAACTTCATTCAAAATCATCTCTTCTCTACTTTCTACATATTTTCTACATGTGCAATTTAAAAACACTACGTAATCTACGTAATAACTCAATTGTATATTGGGCTTATACTGCGTTTTGAAAGCATTTCTCGGTTAAGTCCTAATTCATTTGAGTTAGAACTTGGATATCGAAGGTTAAAACAAGATGGTTTTACTCTGATTTCAGTAACTGATGGTAGGTTTGAAGATAATCAGACCTCTTAACGGAACCGGCAAATCCTGTCTGCCATTTCAGAATACCAGAGAGAAGAAATTGTTTTTAACTTGTCGGTCAAGTAGGGAAAGAAAGAAGAAACAGAATCAACACGCAACCATGTTACCCTGAAAGATGAGGGTAAATGCGAAGGTCGGAAATTGAACAAGGAACTGCAACCAGAATTAGTGAGGTTGTGGTCAAGAGGTTACGAAAACGGAACTGGAAAACCAAAAGACGGATGAGTTTGCGTCAGACCTCCAAACATTTATCAGATATGGGTTACCTCAACGAACGTGGCAACCCATATAGTACACAATCGATCAGTGATATGGTGAAACAATGATAAAACTGATAATTCCTCTTCTGATTTGTCTGATTCTACTGTTTTTTGGTTTTATCAGAAAAGAGAAACGCAAGAGACTTATCCGAATCTGTTTGATAATATTTGTTATTTCATTTATTGGTTCAATAATGTTTCTCGTGGTGAAGAGAAAATTCTGGGACAATGCTGAAGAAGAAACAACTCAGCAACAAACAATCGATTAGTGATATGGTGAAGCAATAATGTCTATGGAGGGTTGATGAGATTATTTGAAGTCGTAAAACAATTAATTGTTCCTTTATTTGGGTTTAAAGTTAATTTGGGGTCGTTTGTTATCCCTTTTGAACAAAAAGTTGCTTTCCAAAGGTGAAAAGAAATATATAAACGGTAAGATTATCTTAATAGAAGAAGGTCGGGAATATTATAAAGGAACATCAGTAAGACTAATGTATTTTGTTCTAATTTATTATTGTGGTGAAGATGGTCAAAGAAGGAGATCAGAACCGATTTATGATGGTATCAATCGAATGTTTACCGATATTTCTCGTGAGAAGGTGGGCATTGGAACTACTGGTGCACTGATACTGCGAGTAGACAAAAAAGAACGTTAGACAGTAACAGGTTTTCTACCCGGATTTGATGCGGATACAGGTCAAGTAACTTCCAGCAAGGCTAATGTTGTTAGTTATCAGAGTAAATACATGTAGAAAAGTTAGAATCAAACAATACACCCTCGATCGGTGATATGTTGAAACAATAAGGAGTTAGAAATGAAACTTAGAGACAAGATTTTATATATGTCATTTGGTGCTGTGTTGGTAGTTCTAGGGATAGTTTTAAACTCTTTGGTTACTAATGCTGTTGCACAAGTGGGTTTAGAGGATGCGAACTTCGGGGTCATTACTTGTAAGGCAATTATAATTCAAGGTGAAAATGAGAGAAAAGCATATTTTGGATTAGATGAAAGTGGGAATAGTAGTATGCTGACAATGTTTGGTGATGACCTAAGTCAACAAGTTGTATATTTAGGTAGCAATCAGGGAGAAAACAATGAAATGCTGCTTGTTCTCGACTCAAAACCTAAAACTGATAAAAGAAAAGTAAGAATGTATATAAACGAAAATGGTGGAGGTATTGATTGTATTAACAAAACAGGAGAAAATGCTATTAGTCTGACAGTGGGTCTTGATGGTAGTGGTGTAATAGAAAGAATCCTAAATAATGAAGACACTTCGGATTCAGTAATTCCTCCTACGGATTTGATCAAAGAAAATTAAGGTATCAATAAACAAAAACGGTGGTTAGCCCAAGGATATGGTCAAATAGTAACATCTGAAATTTTTAGTAATCACGGAATAGAAATTGTAGTTGGAATGATTTTTACTGTTTTAGCAACCCTTTTCTATAGAGTTATTTATTTCAGTTACTTTCATAAAAAAACGAAAAAAGTGGAAAGTAGGAAATAATATGAACCAATACATAGTTGGTAAAAAGGAATGAGACGCAAGAAATGAAAATTAGAGATTTAGTCTTTCTGGTTATCGGGGGATTACTAGTTATTTCTGGAATGGTGTTGAACTCGGTTTTGGTTACTGATGCTAATGCAGATAAGGGGTCAATAGATACGAAGTTTGGAAAGATAACCTGTCGAGAAATCATAATCGAAGATGAAAATGGGAAAAAGAGAGGTGAAATACATATTGATAATAATAAAGGTTGCAAAATCTCGTTTTATAATGAAACTGGGGTAAAGACTTCTATGTTGGGTGAAAAAACTTATTGTGATGGAGTTTCAATAATTGACGGTAAGGAAGGTGAATGCCGATGTTGCTTCTGATAACGTACTGCAATATTATGAAACAATATGAACCAAGATATAACAGGTAAAAAAGTAGTAGTATTAGTCCGAGGAAACCCTGACGATCACAACCCCGATCCTATCCAACATTTCATTAACCAGAACCAAATCGAGGTTCTAGGTGAATGGTTCTATGATTGGAGACCAGGAGATGGGAATTGGGCATTTCGAAGATATGAGGACCGGTTGGCATTCACTAAAGGTGTCGAACGGGGAGTTAATTGCATCATTGTCGAACCTAACTTCTTTCTCAGTATCGGTCAAACCAGTCGGTTCCAACAGAGGTTAATAATGAAAATGATGGAGAAACTGAATATGCCACTGGTTTCGATTACTGGAACCTTTGATAGTCTGAGTTACCAACATTCTACCCCTGATGACGACCAATTGTTTGAGGTGGTGGTTGAGTACGAAAAACTAGGGAACCAGTTAGCTAAGTTACAGAGAAAAACCCAAAACCAGCAAAAAGGTATTGTTGACTTGAAAGGTCGGGGTAAAGCCGGTGGCCGTAAATCGGTACTGGAAACCAAACCCGAACTGATAAAACATGTTAAAGAACTCAAATCAGGTGCTTATACCAACCAAGAGATCTCTAACATTTTATTTAAGATGGGATATACCAACTCTAAAGGGAAAGCATACCATTGTGCACAGATCACTGATTTTTTCCGACAGAGTAAGAAACTAGAGTAGTTAGTAGGAATCGATTAACTTCTGGAATTCTGGTGTTTGTCGAATGTTGTCTAAATCAGGGTCTTTTTTAGACAACTCAATATAACTTTTATCCAACTTAATTGCTTTCTGCAGGGATTCTACTGCCAGTTTGAGTTCATTTTTCAGGGAATACACACAGGCAAGGTTGTAATGTACCATTGTATTGTTGGGGTCGAGCTCAATTACCTGTCGGAATTCGGTGCCAGCATCATTTAGTTTGCCTTGTGTAAGGTAAATCATTCCCTGGCACTCGTTCACCCATGTAGGTGCGATACTAAGGGCAATCTCAACCTGCATTTCCTGTTGGAATTTTGCCAGTGCCTCTTCCACTTTACCCTGTTGTCTATAAATATCTCCTAGATTGATGTATGCAAACGGACGCAAATCACTTCCGAAATTCAATATCTTTTCTTCGTCAGGGGGAATATCAATAACCTGTCGAAGTTTAGCAGTTACCTGTTCATATTTACCTCGCACACGATAAATATATCCCAAATCATGATGTGCGATTGAATGGTTAGGATTAAGATCAATTGCCTTTTGGTAGGAGGTAATAGCATCATTAAGTTTGCCTTGTATTATATAAACCGAACCTAAACAGCAATGCCCTGACAGATTGTTAGGATCGATCTCGACTGTTTTTTGATTGCTTTTTCCAGTTTACCTTGTTCTTGAAAAACTCCTCCTAGATAACCGTATGCGTCTGCATTCTTAGGATCTATCTCAATAACCTTTTGGAATTCAGTAATGGCATCATCAAGTTTGCCTTGTGTTTGATAAATCCTTCCCAGACGGTAATGTATCTTTACATTTAAATCTTTATTTACTTTTCGCAAGGCATCAAACGGATTTGCATTTGCTCCATCCGCAAACAGCAAACACCCCAAACCAATAAAAACAATCAACCAGACTGTATTACGAATGTTCATTATTTGACTTTCTGTTGTTAGCACAACCTTTAGTAGTAGAATTAAAACATGATACCGTAAGATGCCATTAGACCTGCATGTGGAAGATACCGAATTAAGGGTGAAGCATTACTCTGTTCGTGGGTGTGATATCTTTGAAGTCGTTTTTCATTTATCTTTTTGGCAGATACATTAGCATCATATGAGAATAACCTATAACCCTTCATTTATTTGAGTTCATAATAGCAAGAACCACTATAACAACGAGACCAACTCCAGCAACAAAAGTTTTCTCGAATTTTTGCATTCTTTGCATTCTGATTTCCTTTATCCTATACTTTTGAAATCCTTTTCTCTGTGTTTTCTGTTTCCTAACTTTGGTCATTTTCTCAACTTCACTCATTTCGTAGACAAAGATACTGCCATCAGCAGTCTCAATCTTGATAGTCTCATTAGGTGTCATTTGCATAATCTCCCCTTTGATGACATTACCATTTTTGAGATGGACTACGTCAACCATCTTGGTTTTTGCGGGTGTATTGGTAGGAAATAACAATAGAACCAAAACACTTAAGACTAGAATTACTGTTTTTTGCATTATTACCTCTCTAACTATAAATCTATGATTGCACAGAAAGATGAGATTACAGCATCAGATGTACCAATAGTCTTAGTCTGAAATTCTGTCGTCAGTATTGAATTCTAAATAAGGCAGGGTTGGGTAACTGTGATATTAATCTTGCAGGTGCTACTGGGATGCAGCATTTGTAATTTTACTGTTCTGGAAGGAAAAAGGAAAATGTGTTAGTGCACTAAATCAGACCAGTATTAATCAGTTAGTAATTGTCTGACTTTTTGTTTTAATTCATCTGTTTCAAATGGTTTGCTCAAGTATCCACTCATCCCAACCGATTCACACTTTGACCAGACATCACCTATCACACTTGCCGATAACCCTAGTATCGGAATGCACTGATGAGTAGATTCTCTCTCCCGTTGCCTAATTTGTTCCGTTGTCTCAAACCCATCTAGTTCTGGCATCTGTAAATCCATAATGATTAGATCATATTTGCTGATTTCAAACTGGTTAAGACAATCCTGACCGTTTTCTGCCTGATGGACTTCGAAACCCCAGCACTGGAAATATGCACTTACTATTTCCCGGTTGATTATTTCATCATCTACCACTAACACGATTTTTCTAACGTAGTCGTCTAGTTCTGCATCTTTGACTTCTGTTTCCGGTTTCAGGTTTACCGTCGGTAGAGGCAGTTCCACCCAAAATATCGATCCTTGTCCGGTCTGACTTTCTACTCCTATCTCTCCCTCCATGCCCACTATAAACTGTTGACTGATGGTTAAACCCAGCCCCGTACCACTAAACCGACGATTGATTCCTGAACTTCCCTGAGTAAAGGGTTCAAAAATTAGTTTGGTCTGATCTTCCTCAATACCAATCCCACTATCAGCAACTTCGATTCGAACCCCCTGACTGGTTTGTTGTAGTCCTAAACTGATTTCTCCCTGGTGAGTGAACTTGATCGCATTGCCTAGGAGATTAATTAATACTTGCCGGATCTTGTGCTGATCCCCAACCCATCCCACCGGGAATGTTGATCGGTAATTGAGATTCAGGTCCAAATTTTTCTGTTGAGACAAAGGCAGAACAATTTCTAAAACTTGCTGACAAATCTCAATCAAGTTAAATGGTAATTTTTGATAGGTTATTTGTCCTTTTTCTAACTCAGCAAACTGCAAAATTTCATTGACCATGTTTAATAGGTATTGAGCAGAAGTCTTGGCACGTTGAAGATGCTGCAGTTGTTGACCGTCCAGTTTAAGTTCATCGATTAAGTTGATGGAACCTATGACACCATGGATTGGAGTTTTAAGTTCATGGCTCATTTGAGATAGAAACTGATCTTTGATCTTTATTTTTTCTGCCTGTTCTGCCGTTTGCATCATCCGTTGTTGATAGGTCAGTAATGTACCGAAATCTGATTCTATACCACTATTTCTATTTTTACTCAGATCAAGGGTTATTAGTTGTGGTAAATCCAGAATCTGGGTCGGGATTTCAGTTAAACGGTTATTGTTCAAGTTGAGTGTAACCAAATCCTTCAGATTTTCTATTGCTGTTGGTAATTGTGAAATTCTGTTTCTACCGAGATGTAAATGGGTCAGAGATTTTAGCTGACCTAACTCACTAGGTAATTCTTGCAGAAAGTTACTACCTAACCATAATTGCTCCAACTGAACTAGATTTTTGAGACTTGGTGGAAGAAACCAAATTTGATTATTGTCCAAATGAAGTTGTTTTAAGTTGGATAAGTGGGTGATTATTTCGGGGAATTGTGCGAATCGGTTTTGATATAAATTAAGGTACTGTAATTTGGATAGTCGATTGATCTGGTTGGGCAAATTGGTCAGCCGGTTACTCTTCAAACTCAAAGAAATTAGATTGGACAGATTTCCTATATGGATAGGTATTCGGTCAATTAAATTAAATGACAAATCCAATAATTTTAGATTGGTCAGTTGTCCGATTTCGGTTGGAACCACTAGGAATTGATTGCCTGCCAATTTGAGTTCAGTCAGACTAGTCAATTGTCCGATCTCAGTAGGAATTAGTTTGATCTGGTTATCTGCCAAATCAAGTATCTCTAACTTGGTTAGTTGAGATAATGCAGCAGGTACGACCTCGATTTGATTACCTGACAAACGAAGTTTAGTCAAATTAGTCAATTGAGACAGTTGACTGGGAACCACCTTAACTTGGTTATTTACCAAACTAAGTATGGTCAAATTAGTTAATTGCTCGATTTCAGCAGGAATCACGGAAACTTGATTGTTTCCCAAACGGAGTCTAGTTAGATTGGTTAATTGTCCAATTTCAGGTGATATCACCTTGATCTGGTTGTATCCCAAACGGAGTTCAGTCAGATTACTGAGTTGAAAAATCTCAATAGGAATTTCAGTCAGACCTTGATGTTTTAAATCCAGAATCCTTACCTGATCTGGTCTTTTGAATGCTTCCGATAAGTCCGTATGGATTAGCACAATTTAAATATTACAATAGAATCTGAAGTTTAGAAGATCCAAATCACCCAAGGGAACTGATGTTTGGATCATAATCTGTTAATTGTATGTTAGACAAAGACTAGTAAAAAGGAACATTAATTACTGATATTATCAAAAATAGAAGGAAAAATGGAAAAAATAACAATTAGAGAGAAGGGATTCGCAGGAGTCTTTCAGTATAGTAAAAGGTCAGATTAGTTAAAAAGGATAGAAATAATCCCTGCACAAATCACCAGGTGTTGTCAGTCGCGTCAGAGGTAGGAGTGATTTGAAATCCGAATGTCTTAGGTTCTTTTTCAACGTAATCTCCTATTTTCACTATCTCATAATGTTCTCTGTTAACTTTTTTGGAATTTCTATAGTTTTTTCCCTCTTATGTAAAATTCACTGTCTAGTGAGTGTCATTTGGTCATCTGATTCTATTTCAAAACCTGTTGGTCTTTTCCCCATATACAATGTAGGAGGAGAAGTTGTACTTTCATTAGAGGGTTCAAAAATTGTCCTAATTTGTATTTTGTTCTGACCTAAAAAACGAAGGATTAGAGGGAGAATTAGTCTCCGTTTCATCCCTGATTCTATTTGTCTTAAATACACCATACAATCAAGATGAACCGGATCTTGAGTGTCATTAACTGCCCAAATCATATTCTCAACAATAATTCCTTCTTCTGGTGTAGGTAAAACAAAATCACCTATGGTAAATACCCATGAACCATCCTTATGGAGAATAATAGATCCATCCGTTCCTTTCCACTCACCAATTAGTTTTGTTTCGACTGAATCACCACAAGAAAATAGGAAAACAACAATCAGTAAAATTGGAGGTATAAGACCCAATTGTTTTGTATCCATAAATCGACCTATTTACCTAACTAAATAGTTTATTGTAGAAAATATGAAACTTTATGTTTGTAAGAGTAAGTTAGTTGGTCTCAGGGTCTAGTTCTTCTTTTCAATCCCATAGTCTATTTTAACCAACATTCATGGAGTAAAACTTCCAGTGGTTTCCTACCACCATAGACATCCATGGTCATGGTTCCATGTGAGTGTCCGATTAATTCTTTGATGAAGGGTTGATAGATTTGTTTGGAAGTCAGATGATTAACTCGGTATGTCGAAAACTATGGAAATTCTTCCCTTTCTTCTTGATTTCAAGATTCTTCAGGTACCTAGCAAACCAACGACCCACCGCAGAACCGTATTTGGTATTTGTTTCTGATTTTAAATTGGGAAATAATTTCACTGTTCCTGAGTTCTTGACATCCTCCACATAATCTATCAGTCCAATTTCAACCAAATGAGGATGCAGTGGCACTATCCGATTACTAGATTGAGTCTTTAAACTTTTGTCTTCGGCATCATTCAGTAGACTCATCATCCAAATTTCATCTTCTTGCCTGATATCAGATTATATTCAATTGGCAAACTTCATTTAGACGGGCATCCGAATATGCGGCAATTTGTGTTACCCAAAATCTCTCGGGTCCGTTTTTGTCAAAAAATTGCTGCTCCAAATTATTACCCAGTATTTGTTCCAGTTCATCTCGAGTGAAGTGCTTCTTTTCTTCATGTCAGCATTTTCTCGGATGGAACGATAAATAGACTGAGTCACCAAATAGAGATTGGAAGCAAAAAATTTGGATGAAGTCAGAATACCACAACGCAAAGATAACTGAAATTGTTTTCTTTGAAACTGTGGTTGTAGGTCAACAGAAACATTGAAACCGGAAAAGGACACACTTGAGGATACACAATGGAGTCATCTATATTGTGTTCAATACCGTTTAAACCCTTACTGTATCAGGAAAAATGGAAGGGTTTAAATTGGTGGAAGAGTCATTTTCTAAACTCCACCGGAAACACGGACCGATAAACCTGTCAAATAATCAGCTTCTGATGATGACAAAAAAGCAGCCGTTTTGGCTACATCATCTACATTTGCAATACGACCCATCGGTACAGAGGCTGTAGTTTTATCGACAAGTAAAGTTCTCTTTTCTTGGTCGGATAATTCACCCGCAATAGTAGCTGTAGCAATATGTCCCACTCTTTCTGTATCTACTAATCCCGGGCATATAGCATTGACATTAATTTTGTGGCTGGCTAATTCCAATGCTAACGATTCTGTTAAACCAATGACAGCAAATTTGGAAGCACAATAGGATGCGTATTGAGCAATACCCTTTGTACCGGCCATAGACGAAATATTGATAATTTTTCCACCTTGGCCTTGGGCAAGCAAGTGTTTGGCAACTACCTTACAACAGAGGAATACACCTTTGACATTGACTTCTTGCACTCGATCCCAATCGTCCTCCTCTAGGTTTATAAGAGGTACACGATCACTACCAGCCTTAGCACCAGCGTTATTGACTAGAATATCCAGACGCCCAAAAGTCTCTATCGTCTGATGAACCATGTTTTGTACTTGGTCAGCTTTACTAACGTCGGCAACAACAGGTAGAGCTGTACGCCCTAGCTTGCTAATTTCCTCCGCAACGGACATTATCCCATTCCATCTATTGTCTTGGTACGGAGTTTTTTGAACATCATTAAGTACAATATCTGCACCTTCTTTAGCCAGCCGGGTGGCAATAGCTCGGCCTATACCATGTTGCCCGCCAGACCCAGTTACTAACGCTACTTTTCCACTGAGATTATACATTCGACTTTCCTCTATTTCAGAATTCGCTGATCGCTGAGATCTTTCCCACCAATCGACTTAACTATACTAGCACCACGTGGTTCTATTATTTCAAGTTGGCTCAAAGTATTAACTATGGTATATTGAGTTGGTAAATCCTCCCACCGAGCGTGATGGAATAAGACTTTGCCTTCTCCTCGCCACATCTCGGTTACAATTCGATTCGGAGTTTTTTCCGGGGTCAATACGACATAAGCAATATCCGCCTTCCCCCAACTACTAGGAAACCCACCAGTATGGGGAATATACTTGTAGTGTAATGTACCAGTTAACTCTTCGTTTTTAGTTGTCGATGAGAGAGGTTTTTGTAATTCCACCTGGTTCAAGTTGTAGACACTCATATCCATGAAGTTGAAGCCCATCCAACTGGCTTGACAAGTTGTTGTGCCTTGTAAAACTCTAGGCTCAGGCAATTCACAATAAATTTTTGAAAATCCAATTTCCTCTCGCCCTGTCAGGATAGGATCAGTTAAGTTTTCCCATAAGACTGATAAGAAGTTTCCTTTGGCTTGATCCCTTTCACCATTAAATTGGACAGAGAAACTGACACCTAGCGTGTTGTAGCCACGCCCAGCTAACCACTCAATTTCTTTCATATAGGTTGCAGAAACTGTTACGACAGGCTCACCTAGCAGTACAAAATTTTCTGGCAATATTGATTTTATCTGGTCGGAATTAGTTAAAAAACTAACTGAGATCGATGTAGTTTTAGGATTGTCTTTGCACTCAAAAGTCCGACCGTCTGGCCCTTGCCTTGGTCCAAGACTCGGGCCAAAGTGGGTTGGCATTCGATAAATCTTGCCTTTTTCAAATTGATATGTCACCTGATTACTCCTATGGGTGAGGATTACCTAGGTTTGCAGCCTCAAATGTAACACTAAATTAATTAAAATACTATCAAGAGAGCAGACTAATAAGAATAACATTAAACCTCGGGTAGAACGTCGAGCCAAATGAATCAGATTTTTGGAATTGTGTTATAATAACTGGTCAACATATTTTTTGACTCCTCCAGGTAACAAATCAAAATATAAAAGATTACAAATGCAAGCAAAAAAATAAGGTTTCCATGCGTCACTCATATAAAAATATAATTATTTTCTTACTGTGTATCAGTTGCTGGGCAAGTTGGGGCGAAGCCATAGAAAACATTGATGAACTAAGGTTTGGCATTATCGCTACAGAGTCCCGTAGTAATTTAAAAAAAGGATTTGATCCATTATTGAAACAGCTAGAAAAAAACTTGGGTGTACCAATTAAGTCGTTCTTTTCACCGGATTATGCTGGAGTAATTGAAGCCTTACGTTTCGGTAAAATACATGTCGCTTGGTTCGGTAATAAGTCTGGAATGGAAGCAGTTGATCGAGCAAACGGTGAAGTCTTCGCTGAAGTAACTGATCATGACGGGACCTCCGGCTACCATTCAGTCATAATTGTTCCTAAAGATAGTCCTTATCAGACTATCGATGAAATTATTCAGAATGGGAAAGATCTGATCTTCGGAAACGGCGATCCCAATAGTACATCTGGCTATCTCATGCCAAGCTACCATTTGTGGGGTCCAAAAGGTATCAATCCCAAAAAATACTTCAAACGGATGCGGAACGCTAGTCACGAGATGAACTGTATTTCGGTTGCAACTAAACAGGTTGACTTTGCGACTAACAACGATGAATCGTTGCGACTATTCTACAAGAATCATCCTGACAAAACTGATACGATTCGTACTATTTGGACTAGTCCACCCATTCCAAGCGACCCGATGGTTTGGCATAAAGACTTATCTCCGGAGTGGAAAGCGAGAATCAAGGCTGTTTTTTTAGCTTTTGGTCGATACGGACCAGAAGCTGACAAGGAAATAAAAATTCTAAGTGAGGTTGGCAGTGGTTGGGGAGTGTTTATGGATTCAAATAACGATCAACTGATTCCAATCCGAGAACTTCAAATGGCAAAGGAGCGAGTGATCATAAAAAATCACCCACGTTTAAAAGAAAATCAGAAAAACGAACAATTACTAGAGATTTCCAAACGTGAAGAAAACCTCAAACAATATATCAAGCTGAAAAACTATTGGAATTCTACCAAAGTTCGAAATCGCTAGAAAACAGACGATCCTGATTTTCTGGCTCTGCATACTGACCGAAAACACTAAATAATAATCTACCTACCCGCGCCTAGATTTTTTATACTTCCGCGTGCGGTAGTCATTATAACTCCTCACCGTGGAGCAAGAATGAACGAATATCGTAACGACCAGGTCTTTCAACAGGCAGGTCTCCACTTTCTATCATCAGTTCCAGCGGTGAGCAATACGTGCGAAGGGGTAGCTTTACTACTTCGTGCATTCGGGCTGATTCGTAGATTGCCATAATTATTTCTACCGCGGCTAACCCGTTTTGGGCGTTACCGCGATGAATTGTTTTATCTTCGATCCAGTCGATTAATTCTTGAGCTTGGGCCACATGTGTACTAGCACCGTCCATAGGATAATCAGTCCAGCTGGCACTTTGAGTGTCAAGGATTCTAGCTCTTTGTTCGTTTAAGTCAATTATCCCATCTGAGCCATAAACGACTCCACCTTGATAGTTAGGTCCAGCAATTTCTTGAAGGAGTAAGCCAATACAACCACCAGCGAAACCGACAATGCCTGCACTTCGATCTTCTATGGGAATTTCCCTTTCATAGCGGTCAGTTTTACGCTCAAGGTTACCGATTACCCATTCAGCTTGTGGATCCCCTAAAACGTAACGCATCAGATCAAATAGGTGAGAACAATCGTTGAGCAAACCTTGCCCGCCTCGGCAAACGATCTGGCGAGGTTGACCAATCGCACCTGCCGCAATTAATTGACGTGCTTTCGTCCATGCTGAATAGAAGCGCCGTTGGTGAGCGATAGCAAGTTTTACATTATTTCGCTGTGCTACTGTGATCATTTCGTGGCACTCACCCAACGTTGTAGCCATAGGTTTTTCACATAGTACTGCCTTAATTCCACTGGCACAAGCAGCTATTGTCATTGGTGCATGCAATTTGTGCCAAGTCGCAACACTAACGATATCTAGATCTTCCTTATCCAGCATTTGCCGAGCGTCCAAATAACGATTACTAATTCCAAACTGGTCGCCAAAACTATCTAAAACACTCCTAACAGGATCAGCGATAGCTACCATTTCTATCTGACTAACCCCCTGATAACCTAGAGCATGTGCAGCCGCAATTCGACCACAACCAATGAACCCCACCCTGTACTTTATATTTGGCATTTTTAAAATTCCTACGAAAAGTATAATTCTATCTGAGATAAACTCTTCCAGATTTTCATTTTAGGCGTCTTCGGTAGTCATACGTGCTGAGCAACAACCGTTTAATTTCAATATCCATATCTTGGATAAGATTACAAATTGAGATTTTCCTATCGTCTAACATTAGCCAATTGGCCTTCGAAACAGATTTTGAGTACTAAGGTCAGTATTAGCACCTTCTGAATAAGCTTGTCGAAATAATGACTGGCGCTTAGGTGGCATTTGATCAAGCAGTTCTGAGGGGGGCTCCCACCAGTGAAAACGACTACCAATTGAGTTATATTGGTTGAAGATAGGAATTCGGTCTATGGATTCATTCTGCCACGGTTGTGCACTGTGTGTAGTGGCCTCAGAAAAAAAGACAACCGAACCAGCAGGACATTCATAACTATCCCAGAGTGATGAATCCATTTGGCGGATAGACTCAGGTAATTTGTAAGCAGCTTTATGGCTTCCATTAACGAAGAGCGTTCCACCTTCAAACTTGTTAACAGGATTGAGTTCCCAAACAACACGAGTTAGCCCCGAATATCCTTTCCCTGGAATATTTCGGTATATATGAGAATTACCTGGCAACCGCCAGATACCATTTCCATTATGTGGTCCAAAATTCCCCATACCTTTTTGTCTATATAATAAAAAACTAGTTTCGAAACGAAATCCGTAGTAGTCTTCGCTTGACAAGGCAGGATAGGCTAAAAATTCGTTACAAAACCCAACTACGACTGGGTGATCTACCAGTTTTTCGAGTGGGCCAGCAATAGGCGTGCGTTGGTGCACCGGCAAGGAATCTTGATCATTAACCAATTGATAACAAAATTCCCTCATCTCCTTCAGATCAATTTCATTCAATAAACCAGGAATTACTAACCACCCTTGAGTATCAAAAATAAATTTCTGTTCTTCTGTTAGTGGAACAACGGGTTCACCATCAGCATTAGTAGTCGTAAGCTGGTTGGCATCTTGGGGGAGTCTACCCCAAGTTCCCCAGTTATTATCGAAAATGAACGGTTCTTGGCTAGCTATTTTTTGATTTTTAATTGCTTCTGACATGGCAAATTCTATATTTAACTTTTATCGCTAGATATAACTAACTTTCTGGGCTACACTGTAGCAAATCTTGTATGGACGGTCAAGTCGCAACAGATTTTATTAACACCCATAAAAGGCAAAAGTAACTTGGACTTCAGGTAAGCCGATTACTAAGTATAAGGGCCCATTTTATTCACATTAAATGTTGAGGATGATAAAATGAAACCAGATCCTCTCGACCAGTGGTAAGATAAAACATCAAATAATTTCAACAATTGAGAGAATACACGTCGTCAATTTAAATTAATGATTCGTAAGAATATTTTTGTTAGAGGTCAATATGAATCAACTAGAATTTGGGAAGCTTGATGTCATCGCGGTGCTGATCTTGTTTTTTGTTTGTTATTCTATTGTTAATGCGGAGGAAGGACTAGTCGCCCATTGGTCTTTTGACGAAAATGGTGATCAAGCCAAAGACAATAGCAACAATGAGAACGTGGGCAAAGTTATCGGTTCACCAAAGCGTGTTGCTGGTGTCAAAGGGCAGGCATTAGAATTTGACAAAAAAAAGAAAACTCATGTGCAAGTTGCGGACAATAAGTCTCTTGATATCATTAATTCAATTACAATCGAAGCGTGGATTAATCCAAAATCTGTCTATATCGGAAACGATTGGAAACACCGTAACTGTGTACTTGGTAAGCCAACGGCTTATTATCTTGATATCAATGAGAAAGGAAATTTGGCTAGTTATTTGTATGGAGCTCAACCGCAGGAATGGCTAGTTGGACAAACGAATATGGAGAAGTTTATTGGCAAGTGGGTTCATATAGCAACAGTTTACGACGGAAAAAACCATACCCTATATATCAACGGTAAACCTGAAAAAAGAGTTGGGAAAAAAGGAAAAATCAGATCAGTAGATCGAATGTTGGAAATCGGGTGGGTGGATAATGAGCGGTATTTTGATGGGCTTATCGATGAAGTCAAACTCTGGAATCGTGCACTCAGTCGGGATGAGTTAATAGCAGCATCCACTTTGGTGGTAGAGCCTCTGAACAAACTCTCTCTTCTCTGGAGTCAAATCAAGCTCGCCGAGTAGTACTGGATGATGGATCATTAATTTTTAAATAGGATTTGAAGTCAATCCTAAGTATGTTGTATGCCCAGCTTAATACTTTCTGAAGGCCGTTGATCTGTGGCTAAATAGGCCTCGACACAATCTTCAAAGGACACGATTGGATGTATTAGGCCATCGACAGATAAACGTTCTTCTTTTAGTAATTCAAAAGCTTCATTGTGTAGGCGCTTGGTATCCCAACGGGGTGCATTTCTCAAAGTTGGATTAACATCACGAGTAGTTAGTATTGTTAGTTGATTCCGATGCCACTCACCTTCAAAACTAAGAATACTTGAATCCCCAATATAGTAGGCTGCAGATACTATACGACCAGCGTACCCCGTCGATCGAATGGCATCATTCATACCAGCGTAGTTAGCACTTGCTTCTATAGAGATATCAACCCCTGCATTATTGGTGTGATCCCTAATCAACTCTCCCGCGTCGTCGGAAATCGGATCAATGGCTATATCAGCCCCATGTTTGATGGCTAATTCTCTCCGTATGAGAATTGGGTCGGAAACAAAAACTTGTCTGGCTCCCTGTAATTTAGCTTGCTGCGCAGCCATCTGACCAATTGCACCTAAACCAAAAACTGCCACTGTACTACCTAACATAATTTCGCTAGCTTGAATAGCACAAAGAGCTACCCCGGCTGGATCGCTATAAACAATAGCTTGTGGGGACATGTTAGAAGGGACAGGTTGAACACGATTCGCTTTTAGTGTGTGCGTGTCTCGAATTGGCAAATGGGAAAAGACATGATCACCGATTCCCCACTGATCAACTTCAACCCCGACCTCAATCACTTCTCCCACAGCCATGTTACCTAGTGGCTGCGGATATGTCGGTTGCATAGGGGGCCCGTGATGAATTCCCCGCTTGCGATCGAAAGGAGAAGTATAGTCCTTAGTATTGGCACGGAATGACCGTAATCCGGAACCGTGTTTAGGAGATGAAAATAGTGTACGAACCCGGATTTCATCGTTAGCGAGGACTTGTTCCTTGTACATTTGTAGAGCTGCTTGACTTGGACTAGTAGCAATC
The DNA here is from genome assembly GCA_036339735.1 of Candidatus Poribacteria bacterium. Taxonomy (GTDB): domain Bacteria; phylum Poribacteria; class WGA-4E; order WGA-4E; family UBA9662; genus TMED15. The sequence goes on along the minus strand of JAYZAL010000077.1, from coordinate 37,132 downwards.
AATTCTCTTGGCATTAGGATTCCTCCGGAACTTTAATATAAGTTAATTTTTACTTGGAATTTGATCAAATTCGGGCCGAGAAGCTGCAAACCAGTGATTGTCCGGGTCTATCCCACGTGCGATTATTGAGTTTTGGTTCCGTCGATTTAAGGCGCGGACTTCTGGTGGAATAAACCGCATGGTTAATCCACATCGCCGACGGTCAGAAGTATTAGGTTCCGATCCATGTAAAAGCAAATCAGAGTGAAGAGAAATCTGCCCCGCTTTCATTTCTAAGGCGACCGGTGGTAATCCATAACTCGTTGGTTCTTTAACGGTTTGATTAAGGACATTCTGCTCTTCGGCTGTGCTTTCTTCAAAGTCAATCTGGCCATGCTTGTGCGATCGTGGAATGATCTGCATAGCACCATTCTCGACGTCTGTGTCGTCGATGGCCAGCCAAACAGTGACAGTTTTACTAGGACTCAAAGGCCAGTAAGATGCGTCTTGATGCCAGCTAACTCTCTTGGTGTCCCCAGGTAATTTGCAAAAATAATGGGTTGCCCAACAGATTAAATTCTCTCCTATTAGATCTTGAACGTAGTCCAAAATCCGCGGCTCATTGACCAAGTCGTAAATACCTACACATTTAGCTTGCCAACCATTGATTGAATAACTATTCCACCCAGCTTTCATAGCTTTGTCGATCAACTGATCGAAATAGGCTCGGTGTAGATTAATTTCTCCTGCAGAAAAAACATCTAATGGACAAATATAACCCTCTCTATTGTATTGTTGAACTTGTTCTTCACTCAATTTCTTGGGGGTTTTATTCTGAGATGGAAAAAATTGTAATTTCCGATTAAGATCCGGCATAGCATTTCTGATTGGCAATGACAAACTCCTTACTCGAAAGGTGAAATTCTATTTTCAAGTCGTACTCGAAAAGGTAATTTGTTCTCTTTGAACAATTTTTTTAGTGTGTTCGTAATCGGCAAATTCAACCAACTCTTTAGTTTCCTCAGACAATTTGGCTATAATTTCGTCCGAAAACGGTTGTTTGTGTCCTCGCTCATCTTGAAAATATTGGGTTTTATACCTCAGGATCAGAAATCGACGATCTCGATCTTTTGGTAGCCATACTAGGACGCCATGAGTTGTTAGTTCTGTTAGAATAATAGCATCGCCCGCTTTGGGTGTGATATTTTTTAGAGCTGGATGTAATTGTGGCTTGGTATCGTTAAGATCCGGGAAAAATAGATCTGGCGGACGTTCAAATTCTGATTTGTGTGAACCTGGCAATACAACTAGCCCACCATCTCCCGGGAGAACATCGGTAAAATAAAAGAAAACTACAATATCGTTACAAAAGATTTGCCCATTTTTAACTAGATATCGGCGTGTTTGCCAACCACAATCCTCACGGGCACAGTGAAGCTGAGTAATCTTATTTTGCTCGTGAGTATTAATAGCCAGAGTTCCTCGGTTTAGGCGAGGCTTATTATCAGTCAAAGCCTTTATGATAGAGAAAGTTTTCGGATGCAAGGCTAAAGTTTCTAAAGACTTATCAAAGGCAAAATTTCGACCAGTAGTCAGTTTGTCCTCAGGGGTGTTAATACATCGATCAACGGCCAGTTGAGCTGTTTTTAGCTGATTGCTAGTCAGTACAGCCGGAATATGCAGATAACCGTTAAGATCAAGAAGGTATTTTTGTTTAGGGGTCATTTCGTAATTTTCAAATAATAAGAAATCAACTACAAATCACTTATTCAAGAAACTGGGACTTTTTTCAGCGTGGTAACTAACTGGTCTCTGGCAATAAGGGAACGAAAAAACGTGCGTGCCATCGGGTAGATCTCAGGAGCAATAATAGGATTAACAACTTCCAATGTTAGATCGATGATAATTTCGGTTTTATTGTAAGTAACTTCCACATTTAGTTGGCCGAAAGATTGTTCGGATGAAAAGACATCTGAATGTGTGTCTTTCCCATCTGGTAATTTCAATGGTACCCAACCTGTCGGTAGTTGGATGCGAGTAGTTTTTTCGACAAGAATCGGGTGGCTAAGATCCAATGCATAGATTCGTTCTGGACTAGCAAAAATATCAGCATAATCGGCAAAATCTGCTCCGTCAAAATAGAGTAACTGGTGTTGATTATCAATTGACTGGAGCATTGAATCCGCCCGAAACTCTAGGTGAATTTTAACTGGTTGGTCAAGATCTCTCAAGTCAGAAACTCGATGCTGTTTTATCATAATGCCAGAAAAACTTCGACTTAGTTCACGACTAAAAGCCTCATCCAGTGATGAAACCTGAATGTCACGGTATGTAAGGCGATAGTCTATGCCATATTGCCCGATAGGCTGAATAGACATTTTACCATTGAATGATCCATCAGTTTGAACAAGGAGGTCAGTTTCAATTTTCAGCCTGTTGTTTTCCGGAAGAGAATTCGGAATTTTCACAAAGGTAGCTGTTTTATTTTTGACCAATAACGCGGTTCGGCCTTGGTTACTAGTAGGTAAGATTCCAAATGGGCAACTGCTTGCTGTAGGATCCAACCACAAATAGTCGCTGTCCATATTTTGCCGTTTGTTCAAGCCATTTTCAGCAATGGGAATAGCAACAATTAAATGGCTAAACTGGCCAACGGATGGAAGGTCAAGGTCAATAGGATCATAAGGAGATGGACTCATCAGAGCAGGGAAGGCCGAAATACCAATGCTCGCTAATAACGAAATCAGTAGTGTACTTTTATCTTTACAGTCCCCATACCTTTTTATTAAAACCTGGTCAGCAGACGTCGGTTGGTATGCTCCTTGTCCCAGTTGGATACTAACATAACGAATTTGGCTTGCCACAAAATTGTATAACTGATGAATTTTTTCTGTTGAAGTATTTACCGATTGGGTTAAATCTCGAGCCAATTCATCCATTTCTTGACTACTGGTGTAACGATCCCGGGCTAAGTCAGCATACCAAGCACTGATAGCATCCCAAGAATTGACCGATGAAAAACGAAACTGAGCAGCTAATTCAGAGGTATTAGATTGACCAATAGATTCACGAATGGAGGGTGTCTCGCCGTAATGCCAAAGGTAGGTTTTTGTTTCACCTTCAATCATAATTTCGGGGTCTAGTTCGCAATTAACTGCCTTCCAACGAAACTGTTTATCTCCATACAGACGAAGTGCATAATTCGTCTGTAAAGTTGGGTCAGTAGATTGGAAAGTATAGCTACCCCAAAACCACTGATCAGCTCCCGAGGGTACCATGTCTTCCAACGAAACCTTATACTCGATGCAAACACCAGCTTTCAAAGCAGGCATAGATATAACCTTCCATAGTCCATCAGAGTAGAGATTGAAGGTTAGCTGCCCTGGTGGAGTCACGTCATTGTAAGCATCTTCGGCAGGTTCTACTATTGTGCCATTGGGTAGTATAGTACGTGCAGAATTAACTGTAATATGCTGTGAGTTAGGATTATAAGGAATTGCCAGATCATCGTGTTTTTGGATACCTCGTTGATTGAAAATCTTGATAATTTTATGCGATGTATATCTTGACTTTCCTTCTGCTGTGATTTCATGACAAAACTGATTTAGTAGAATAATTGCATCATCGTTTGGATAATCTTCAGCTGTCGGTGCATTTTCAATTATAGACTGAGTATCAATTTCGATCAGGTCAACTGGTGAAACAATGGCTAAAGGCTTTTTCGGTGTGGCTTGGTCCAAGGCTTGCAAGCGAGATTTTGCCAATAGGTTATCAGGCTCAATTCTCAGAATTTCTGTGTATTGCAGTTGGGCTTCGTAAATACGATAAGCAGCTTCGTAAAGGTTCGCCACCTGTGTTCTGGCCCATATATCATTCGGGAAAAGACGAATCGATTCTCTTAACTCAGCTATTGCAGAACCTACCTGCTTCGTTTCCTGGTAGATTAAGGCTAAATAATTATGAAGGTTGCGATTATCACTCTGTTGGCAGTTCGGATCAATCAATAATGCTTGTCTTAACACACCTTCCGCCTCCTTATATCTACCCAATTGTTTATACGCTAGCCCAAGATGATTAAGAGCATAAAGATCTTGATCATAAAGCTTGAGGCTAGCTTCAAATTGTTCAGCTGCTGATTTATAGTCTTGTAATATTTCATAAACATACCCCAAATAGTTGTAAGCATTACGGTCTCTAGGGTTTAAATCCAAGTACTTATGAAAAAAAGTTTTTGCTTTTTCGTATTCTTGTAGCTGATAGTAGATTTGGGCTATACGTAAGAGCGGCGGAGACTGATCCGGTCTCAGTTCAATTGCTTCCTTGTACTGCTCTAATGCCAAAACTAAATCTTGGTTTTGATAAGCTTGATTACCGAGTTCTACAAGTTTTTGCCAAGTTTGGTATCGCGAGACAAACGGATCGATAGGTTGGGGAGAGGGGCCTGACTCAGAGCGATTCAACCAAGAACAATTCACTAGAACCAAACAAGAGCATAAAATCACTAATAGCAGACAACTACGCTCAGATTTTATCATGGTTCCGATTTTATCAAATCAGAATTATTTTTGCAAAGGATGACATTTTTATAATTGGCATAGGGTTTGCTATCTCAAACAGTAGCTGATCCCAATCAGGTGAGACCAAAGAGATTCATCAAAGCGAGGTACTAGACAATATGAACAAAGGAACATATTTAGCAACACAAGGCATGGTTTATGAATCAATGCGAATGGACATGATAGCTAATAATCTAGCTAACTTAAATTCGGCCGGTTTCAAAAAGAGCCACCTGCATTTAACCGCTTTCAAGGATTATCTTAACCAATCTATTCCTGATAAAGAAACTGGCTTGGCTCCAAGTAGCAACAACCCAAAGTTATCAACGGCGACTGTTGCTAACTACCGTCTCAATTTAGCAGATGGGCCAATCCGTGAAACTAGTCAACCACTGGATTTAGCCATCCAAGGTAAGGGCTTTTTTGGGGTTTTAAATCATGATGGTACAGTTTCCTATACGAGAAATGGTTCTTTTACCCTTGACGATCAAGGGAATCTTGTCACACAAAATGGACAACCGATTTTGGATCCTGATGAACAGCCCATCCAAATGGGCCAAATTGTAAATTTACGGATTACTAATAAAGGGGAAATTTTTGATGGTGAAGAAATGGTCAACCAGTTGATGGTAAGAGACTTTCCTTCTGATAGCTTGACACAAAAAGGGAATAGCCTTTACCAAACTACTGATTCATCAGAAGGAAACACCAGTGAATTCAATATTCTACAAGGCTATTTGGAAGGTTCTAACGCGAATCCTGTTCACCAAATGGTACAGATGATTGAAACTTTAAGAAATTTCCAAGGCTATCAAAAGACTATCCAAGCCTTCAATGACTCGGTTCAGCAAATCAATGAAACAGCTCGATCTTAAGACTAAATTAGTAAGGGGAACAGCAAAATGATGAGAGCATTATGGTCATCCGCATCAGGGATGGTCGCTCAACAGAAGAATATCGATGTAATTTCAAACAATATTTCTAACGTCAATACTGTAGGCTTCAAAGGTAGCCGAGCAGATTTTCAGGATATGATCTACCAAGTCATCCAGCCAGCAGGAACGCTTAATCAAGAACGTACAATCCCAACAGGTATAGAGATCGGACACGGTACACAATTGGTCGCTACACCTACTCGTTTCGCACAGGGCGACTTAAAAGATACTGAAGACACTCTTGACATGGCAATTCAAGGTGACGGTTTTTTCCGAGTTAAGATGCAAGATAATCAAACCTATTACACCCGTGCTGGCGCATTTACACTCGATGAAAGTGGTACTTTAGTAACCGCTAATGGCTTGCCACTCGACCCACCTATTCAAATCCCACCTGAAGCAGAAGATGTTTTGATTGCTGAAGATGGTACTGTTTCCACTCGAGCCGCTGGGGATATTGAGCCTACTATTGCCGGTAGTATTGAACTAGCTCTTTTTCCTAACCCGAGAGGTTTACAACATGAAGGACGAGGGTTATATAAACAAACTAGTGCTACAGGACAAGAAATGATCAGGACACCAGGACAACTTGGTGCTGGAATTATTCGCTCTGGAATGCTAGAGATGTCAAACGTAAAAATCGTGGATGAAATGGTGGGAATGATAGTTGCCCAAAGATCTTACGAAGCTAATGCCAAATCGATTCAAACCGCAGACGAAATGTTAGGTACAGCAAACACACTACGTCGATAAAAAATAAACTGATAATCTAAGGATAATTTTAGTCATTTCGGAAAGAAGTGATGCCAATGGGATATTAATTCCCGAATCTTATAGATAACGAAGAAAAAAATTCCACCGCTACTAACAATTTTTTGGTGCCGGTGGAATTTTTTTATAATTAACCAAGAATGTCGATCAGAGATGGTTGCATGGCCTTGCCAGCTACGGTTAATGACGATCTATAAGCGTTTTCTAATTCGCGTAATTCTGTTAAAGCTGTAGCTTGATCAACCCCTTCAACCTCTTTCATCTGTCCTTCAATTGTAGTGCGAATCGTAGTCAATCTAGTTTCATTTTCTGTCACGGCCTGAATCCGCAAAGAACTTTCAGTAGCAATAAGATCTACTTTGCTAATCAGGTCGTTCAAAAGATTTCTGGTATCTGTCTTTACTCGTTCTGCTAACTCCTGAGGAGCATCATCCCCCTCGGTTGTCACAGAGAAATTACCTAAGTAAAGTTCACCTCCACCTTCGTTATGAGTGGTAACTTGAATACTGGTTTGGCTGCTACCAGCGACGGTATCTTGCACCATTAGCTCGCCATCAACGCCAACTTTTGCCTGGATTGATCCACCAAAACTAAACTCAATATGACTCAGCAAATCTGCCACTGTAGCTCCAATCGAAATACCATAAATTCCATTTGTATCTGCTACTGGATCTCCATTAGCATCTGTTTGGGGGGCAGCTGTAAATGCGAAGGTTTTACTAATGTTGTTACCGGTTGGACCTGTTCCACTGATTGTCAAAGTTTCCCCTACTCTTGGTTGTCGTGTAGGATCAGCTACCAGCTCAGCTAAAGTACTATCACTGCTGGCAACAGTAGTAGCTGCTAAGACTCCATCTTCATCAAACTGATATGCCTTCAACTCTACATCGGAGGTCTGAACTTTTACTGTTTTTCGTGTGTGTGTCATTGTGCCAAAATCTAGCGAGCCATTCTCATTCTGAGGTTCTATTACTGCTCGTAGTGAACTGTTTTCACCATTGGTTACATTGTCAGCTACCACAATTTTTCCCGCTGAACTGATGTAGACGTTGACATCCCCGTAGGTATCCTCCAAAAGCTGTAACAATCCACCAACAGTATCTCCATACAGTGGGTTATTGATAAGATCATCCGTCAGTGAAATAGTTCGATTAATTGTTGCACCTTCTCCAATTGGTAAACTTGACTGGCCTGAAAGTAGAATAGTATCTGTTACATCAATATCAGCTAAATCTGCTAGCTTAGTACTAGTAGTAGCCAAATCACCATTAGCGGTAAGTAATTGACCAGAGGAAATCGAATGTTTTGTCGTTTCGTCCACGATACCCAAATCTTTTTGATCTACCAAATTGCCCAGGGTTTCCATTACCTTGAAAAGCCCCTTCTCGTTACTACCGAAAACCTCGGAGCCTATCATGTTTACCTGCATTTTCTCATCTGGGCCAATTTCTAGTTCAATTTTTTCGGTATTTCCTTGATATAAGATTTTACCGTTTTGCTCTACAAAAGCAGGTGCACTAGTTTTTGTACCCGCAAAAATATACTGATTGAGTATCTTTGTGTTAGCGATTTGCTTGAATTGTGATCGCATATTGCTCAGTTCTGCGCTAGCTTCGATATTACCAATTTTGGATGAGATGTCAGTCGCAAACTGTTTTAATAGAAACATGGTATCATTAACTTGGCCGATTACACTGTCAATTTGGTTAAGGCGAAAACTCGCCTTATCATTATTAGATATGTGTTGGACGTTGATAGAAAAATCTTTCCTTAGGCTCATAACTGATAGGAGTTGTGATGGTTCACCAGACAAAGAACGAATTTTCCTTCCCGTTGATACTTTGTCTATGGCATCTTGAATTCCTTCTAAGCCTTCTTGTAAATCACCTGTTGTTCGAGTAGAGATCATTTTGTGGGTCACTCTCATCTAATTACTCCTAAGTCGAAATCTGTTAATGCTTACGTTACTTACATATTAATCAACGTCTGCATTACCTGATCGACCGTCGATATGTAACGAGCCGCAGCTTCGTAAGCTCTCTGGAATTGAATCAAATTAACCATTTCTTCGTCCATAGATACACCGGAAACACTCTCGCGAAATGATTCCAGCTGGGAAGTTAATAACCCATTATTTTCTTCGTTTCTCTGTGCTTGTTGGGATTGGATCCCAATTATGGTCATAGTACTAGCATAATATTCTTCGAGTGTTTGTGTGCCATTAGACATTACAAATTCATTCCGCTTAGCGGTAATACTAAAAGCAATCTCATTATTACCAGGTTCATCAGGCCGACTCGACACGCCAATTTTCTCTGGGCTGTGTACCAAACTTAAGTTAACGGCCATATCATTTATACTCTCTCCGGTAAAAAATTCAATTCCTGTTGTATTATCCAATCCATACCCTTTAACATGGACTGAATTAACCTCAGCCATCAGCGTTGTAGCAAACGAATTGACTCGTTCAATAAAACGTGGAATCTGATTATCCCGGACATTCATCAAACCGCCAATTTTTCCACTTTTAATAGAGACCTCTTTACCTGAACGTGAGTCGGTAATGACGACAGTTTTTTGATTGTTAGCAAGTGGGCTAGTTTGACTAGTCGTCCCATTATCTGGGAGACCAAAGACTTTTGTTCCTTCCAATACTAACTCGCCATCGACCTCAATTTTTATCATGCCTGTTCCATCACCAATGTCAGAAATCGTAGCGTTTTCTATTCCAGCTAGATTAAAAAGAGTTTGGATTTGGTTTTCGTGTTGGCTACGCTCATTCACTATTTGCCTGACTTCAGCCGTGGTACCTCGATGAGACAAAATACTTTGATTCTTGCTAGCAATGGTCTTTACTAACTGGTTAATTTCAGTGTAGATGATTGATTTTGTGTTTGGCTGTTCTGAACTAGCGAAGATAGGGGGTTGATCTTTAGCTGCTAATGTGCCCACCCGATCTCCATCTACGAAAGCAAGGCCTCCTAGATGAATTTGTAACATGCCATTACTTTCTTCAATAGTAGTAAAATCAGTATATTCGGACAGCTTCGTTAATAAACCATGGCGGACTGTACGTTGTGAATTGGCCGTTTCACCAGAAAACTCGATTGCAGCAATGTCGCGGTTCAACTTGGCGATTGAATCGCCTAATTCATTGACTTCGGTCACAAAGCTATGGATTTGTGTATTATTTTCCTCATATAAACTTTGGAATCCTAGATTAACGTTCTTTAGTTCTTGTACTAGATCCTGCGCACGGCCAATAGTAACATTACGGGCGATTTCTTTTGATTCTGGATCAACACTCAAATTATGCCAACTATCCCAAAAATCTGCTACTGCACCAGAAACCCCCCCCACATCCAAATCAGTAAACAACCTCTCAATTTGTTGCATCTGGTCAGATTGTGTACTCCAGTTGTTTGAATCTTGAATACTTTGACGTAGACGACTTTCTAAGATCTTATCCCGTACCTGTGTTACCTGTGTAACATTAGACCCAGACTGTGAATGGCCTCTGACATCGATGGCAATGTCGACCCGTTCACGGGCATAATTTGGTGTATTAACATTTGCAATATTGTGACCTGTGACCATTAACCCACGTCGCTGTGCGTTAAGCGATTGTCGAGCAGTCTCTAAACTACCTAATAAATTTGTCATGGAAAGTTCCTAGGCCAAAGTGTGGAGCTGTACACTATTTTTTTGGTTCAGCTCCCCGGAATAGCCAAAACTATTCTGAGCAGACACCAACAAGCGAAGTGTAGCGTTAATGTAATCCCGCGCCCTATGAATAATGTAAGCATTATCCGACTGAGCTGATTGTATTAGCCTGGCTAATTGATTTAGTTCAGAGCTAAAGTTGCGAAAACTCGTCGAAAATGGTTCTGAAACCACATCGGCAAGTTTCCGCAGTTTCAAATGTGCTGTCCCACTAGATGAAATAACAGGGATGCCTAGAAGGCGGGCAAATTCGAGCATTAAAGCCATTCGGGTCATTGATAAGGCCTTTAGCTCTGTTGCCTGAGTATCTAATACTCCTAAAAGGGACGTGATCTTTTCGGCATTATCGCTAGCTAAGATAGGAGGAGCTGACGTCGTTAGCTTAAACAATTTTTTGCACAGGCTTACTTCTTGAGTAAGAATGTGCGTTAAGCGATTCAACGCAGCTTTATCAATTGTTGATTGCATTTAGAATTCCGTTTATATAAGCCTGACAATTCAACCGACTGAGTTCGTCGTTTAATTGCTATAACTGATGAAATTATCAGTTGAGAAAAAGCGAGTTTCTATATTAATGCAACAACTGCTTAATGTATTACTGACCTATTGGTTTGAAGGCAAAACACCAGTGGCCAAGATTTTCTCAGCAACTTGTGCGCTATCAACTGTGTACTCTCCACTATCAACTAAAGCACGTAGCCGAGCAACTTTTTCAGTGTCAATTTCAGGTGAATCGACGACCCTTTGTCGGATCTGATCGAGTGCGTTACTCTCTTCAGAGCGAGTAATAGTATCTTGCGCTGTCGTTGTAGTTGATGAATTACTGTTTAAGTAGGGATTCCGATTGTTGACGTTGGTGGAGGCAGTTTTCTCGGGTTGACTTTGTTGTGATCGTACACCCGGTCTATTTCCTATAAGACGTTCGATAGGTACCATTGTTATTCTCCTTTTTACTCACTTTCCAAGGTGAGTGTTATTGATCTACCATACTTAACGGCAGAAACCTAAAAAAACTTTAGAAAAAATTGAAAAAAAATTGGTTCCCTTACCAACGGTCATCAGATAATACATTATTGAAGCTTGATCTTCAAACGAAAATTAGCTTCTCCGCAGTTGTGCATAGACCATATCAGCAATACCAATACCTCTTTTAGAGGCAATTTTACCGATTTCCTGATCAAGCATGTCGGTGAAAATATTTTCGGCATTACCACCATCAAGAAAATCACTTTTTGGTACAGCTGATCGCATTTGTTTCAGCATATGGTGAGTAAACAGGGACTCAAATTCTTGAGCCACAGATTTTAGTTCTTGGTCAAAAGGTTTCTGAACTTGGTCGGTATTTTTTTCTACTTTTTCTTTCTGGAAAGGATTTTTTTTCCGATATTGTTCCAGATTAGGGTTGTGTAGGCTACGATTTGATAATTGACCAAGGTTAGATGCTAGTTTCATTTTGTTAATATTACTCCTACTTAGCTAACGGATAATTAACTTAGCATGAAGCGAGCCATTCTTCTCAATGTTTTGCAAAATGGAAATCAGTTCTCGTGGTGTTGCACCCAATGCATTAAGCGAATCAACTACGTTGGCAACGGTTGTACTTTCTGGTATCTCTGTCAGCCAACCTTCTGATTCTTGAGTGATGATATCTGTCTCGGATGAAACAATTGTTTGACCGGCAGTTGCCGGTGATGGTTGACTAATATCGGTTTCAGTATTAATGGTTACAAATAAACTGCCATGTGTGACAGCTACCTCAGATATAGCGACATTCGAACCAATAACAACTGTTCCAGTTTTCTCATCAATTACTACTCGAGCTGGTCGGTCAATGATGATTTTTAAATCGCCAATTTGAGCTAAAAATCGAATAACGTTATCAGTGTAGATATTTTCATCTGCATTTTGAAGGATAGATGGAATAATGACACGAACGGAACCACTGTCGACCGTGGTCGCAGGTTTGGGTGTATAGCTAAGTTCATTGTTGATTGCATCAGCTATGTTAACTGCGGTAGTGTAATCAGCATGATAAGGTACTAAAACTAGTTCTTCACCTTCAAAAACGTCGAGGCGCATGGCTTTATGGACAATACCACCATTGGGTACCGTGCCCGCTGTTGGATGGTTTTTTTGGATGCTATCTCCTCCTGAAGAGGCACCATAACCACCTAGTGATATTACCCCACCTGCCATTACATATACTTCCTTAGTTGCATCTAGTGGATGAAAGAGGGGCGTGGGTAGTAGTGTACCACCTTGTAAGCTGGTAGCCGTTTGTAATGAGTCTATTTGCACATCTATCTCTGAACCAATTTTAGCAAAGGGTGGTAACACCGCAGTTACCGTAACTACCGCGGTGTTTTTGGTGTCTAAGCGATCCAATTCCATCGTGATTCCCATGTTCTGGATCATATTTTCAACAAACCGCTGTGTTACTTGGCTCTGCTTATCACCAGTATTGTTAAGACCAGTTACTAAGCCCATACCAAATAGCTTAGCCTCGTGAATTCCATCCACGGTAACTACATCCTTGATTCGGGTTTGAATTGCAAAAGAAGAATTATTGAAAACGGATATAATCAATAAATTAATCACAACAACGGTCAGCTTTTTCATGATTTACCTTATTTTTTTAAATACTTTTGTCAAAAAAATGCTAGAAGATCCAAACCCAATCGAGAAGTCTACTCAATAAACCTGGTTTCTGTTGTCGAGAAATCATACCTTTACCTTGGTAGGCGATTTCTGCATTGGCTAAACTCGTCGACATGACTGTATTGTTAGCGCTGATATCTTGTTCTCTAACCATTCCCTTTATAACCAAGGTTTGTTGCTCGCCATTAACAGTAATCTGTCTTTGGCCCTCAATGACTAGTGTCCCATTGGTTAAAACCTCCGTTACAACGACACTAACTGTTGCATCCAATGCATCACTTTGTTCAGTAGAGCCAAGTCCATCAAAGTTACTAGCGGAGGATAAGCTAATCCCCTCCGGGAGTACATTACCAGTAGCGCCTAGACCCCGTGTTGGTAAACCAACAAGAGCGCCTAATTTGCCATTTCGTCCTGAAGTCCGGCTGGTTTTTGTTTTGGCCTCTCTTGAAGCGCTAGCTCGTTCAATTACTAGTATAGTTAACAAGTCCCCAACCTGTCTGGCCTTTTTATCAGCAAAGATTGATGCTTGGTAGATAGTCATTCCTTTTTTTGCTGATACTATCGGGCTTCCAAATAAACAACCGACAAATAGCAGCACGATTGAGTTAGTGATTTTTCTCTTGATAATATTGAATTTCGAAAAGGGTATTTTTTTGAATTGTTTGACTCTCATTTTTTGTTCCTAAAATTTAACCTGCACCTTTTTTTTATCGATCACTTGGCCAATGATGACTTTTTTTGATGTTATATTCTTAATACGAATTAGCTGACCCAAGTTGCCATTCTCGTTTGCAACACCATGAGTTTGAATTTTTAACGCTCCTCTTTGAGCTATAACAGTAATCATGTCCCCTCTTTTTACATAGTATTGCTTTTGTAAGTCTTGTTGAGTAATGATGTGGCCTTTACGAATCTGTCGTTTAGAAATTTGACCAGCCACTAATGCTGTTTGTGTCATAGGTTGAGTGAAGGATCGAACAGATCTGTTCAAAACTCTATTTTCAATTCTCAAAAATTCTAATTCAATTTTGCTTTGAGCGGGAATGTCGATAGTTGAGACTACAACCGGCTGTTGAATCTGAATATCAAAGGCTAATGCTAATCGGTAAGGTCGATTATTATCATAAATAACGAGAGCTAATCTACCATCTTCCAATTGTCCTTTAGGATGGAACTCAATTCTGGTTTCCGGTGTAATCGACGGTAATACGGGACATGTAGTTTTTACTTTTACCTCTACATTTTCTACTTGTAGTGATTCTTGATAGAAGGTTTGTACTCTCTTCAACAATTCAAGAGTCGCCTCAGTTTTAATTGGGTCTTTTGCACGATATGTTACTTGGCTTTGCCCATTGATTTTTACTTGCTTTGGATTAATCTGGTTACGTTTAAGCCAGTATACAATCTGTGGTGCGTTAACCGATTTTGCTCGTCCGGTTCTATTCACTGAACCAACTTTGATATTTTCGATTCGTTCTTTTTTACCAAGATCTTGAGTTTCTACAGTAGCAATGTCCCCAATCAGGATGTCCGGTTGTTCAACACTAACGTTTGATTTTAGAATGATAGTAGTAGCCCAAGAAGGTATCCAGATTGAAAAAAGAACAATTACTAAAATTTTTCCAAGGTGTTTTTTTTGTTTCATATCCCCATTCTCGTGCTAGCTAGTTGAATTGACTCTGAAACAGGTTGTAGCAATTCTTGCGCCAACTTCGAGCAGGGTTCTATAGCTTGACAAACGAAGATGGATTTAGATACCATACGTTACCTGATTTTAATTAAAGAGGCATCAAGTGAAAAGGACCTACCAGCCCAGTAGAAGAAAACGAAAGAACAAGTTCGGGTTTAGAAAACGAATGTCGACCCGCCATGGAAGGGCCATTTTATCCAGACGGCGTAGAAAAGGCAGACAGCAGCTTTCCGCTTAAAAACTCGGCTGAAGCTATCATATTCGGCATTTTTGGCTGCTGAACAATCATAGTTATTTACACGATTGACCGTTTTATAGGTGGACGGTGTATTTGAGCGAATCGTTGACCATTCGTAGTTCAGTACAGGTTGAGTAGTGGTTCTGTTTTCACAAGGGCGAGGCTATTACGCCTTGCTAATATTGAGCAGAGTAAATGTCACTGGCGAATTTCTGTTTTTTAAGAGCGATTGTTTCATAAGGAAACAGGCACACTTCGTAGCCTCCCCCCAATTAAGATTGGCAAAATACTCTCGAATTAATTCGTTATGGCTCGCAAGTTTGATGTCCCTGATTTTTACCGTAGTCCAATAATATCGGTCGTAAAGAACTTTCGTCGGGCTGAAGACCCTCGAAAGCGTGATCTAGCTCCCTCTATCCTTGATTTTGGGCCAGTCCGATTTAAAATTGGCCGTCATTTCGGATTTTGTTTCGGAGTTGAAAACGCTATTGAGATTGCGTACAAAGCGTTAACCCAACATCCTAACCAACGAATTTTTTTACTTTCCGAGATAATTCATAATTCGCATGTCAACGCAGATTTGCAAAGGCGGGGTGTACGATTTATCTGTGAAACATCAGGTAAGCAATTAATACCTTTTGAGGAATTGTGTCCGGATGACGTGGTTATCGTACCAGCTTTTGGTACGACAATTGAGGTTGAACAGGCTCTTAACGAGAGAGGTATACTTCCGTATCAGTACAATACAACTTGTCCTTTCGTAGAGAAAGTATGGAAAAAAAGTTCGCAAATCAGCAAAGAGAATTATTCGGTCATAATACATGGCAAATGGAACCACGAAGAGACTAGAGCAACTTTTTCCCACTCAAAAGAAGAATCTGCAGTTCTAGTGGTTAGAGACTTGGAAGAAGCAGAAAAATTGGCTAATGTAATTCGAGGTAATGCATCAAATGAATTCTTTTATCGACACTTTGAAAACCGGATTTCGGAGGGATTTAATCCTGAAACACATTTAAGAAAAATCGGAGTGGTCAATCAGACTACCATGCTAGCGACAGAGACACAGGCGATTGCAACTCTTTTAAAAAAAGCAATTATTGACCGTTATGGTGAAGATCAAGCAGATGAACACTTTGCAGATACTAGAGACACACTCTGTTATGCTACAAAAGAAAATCAGGATGCCACTTTGTCCTTGATTGCAGACGGCGCTGATTTGGCTATTATTGTTGGGGGCTACAATTCATCAAACACCAGTCACTTGGTCGCCCTATGTGAATCTTCACTTCCAACCTATTTCATTTCTGATGCGGGTGAAATTCACTCTCCAGAAAAAATTCGGCATTTAGATAATATGAACAAACAGTTAGTCGAAACTCAAAATTGGCTACCAACAAGCAACCCAACGGATATTATTCTAACCGCGGGAGCTTCCTGTCCTGATGCCTTGCTAGACGAGGTATTACAAAAAATTGTGCCCTGGTTTCCTGGAAGTTATTCAACTGAAACTGTACTCCACCCCTACACTCTAGAAACTGTAGACCTTTCAGTTCAAGGGATCCGGTCTCAATGAGCTTTGGTCTAGAAATGTCAATTCTGCTTGATGAATGTCGCTAACGTTGAAACCGGAAGCACCCAATCCATTCTCTATTTTCCATATTTGTTAGGGTAACCTCATCACCACCGATATATTTACCAAGTGTTCTCGTCCCACATCTATGACGAGTTGTACCGATTTCAGTAGTATTCACCAAAACTTGTCTACTTAACAGATAACGCAGAATATCTAACTACTGGATCTAGGCGAGTCGTCTTTGGGATACACACGTCTTCTAAACTTGAGAAAATAGTTTTTCGTAATACAAAATTTGAGTTGACTAATATCGGTTTATTCTGTTTTTCCACTATTTGTAACTGATTGGGTGGAAGCGGTAGATATGTTGAGCGCGTTCGGGGATGTGTTGCCAAGTGTCATTTGAAATTTTGGTCCTAAAAATACCATGGTCTCCTAATGCATTATGGATACGACTGAAATAAACCATAGCAATCATAGTGCGAGTGCGATCGGTATAATTGGGCATGGCTCGGTGCCAACACCTCATATCACGAACCACGACAGATCCCGCAGGCATTACCATCCGGACAGATGGTAACTCTGCACCTCTTTCTTCGCTACAAACATGATAGTTCTGGAACAATTTTTCTTCTTCTGTTGTTGGAGATTTGATAGGGTCAATTATTAAGTGAGACCCCGGCCAAATTTCTGTGCACCCATTTTCGATAGTAAAATCAGTGAGAGTAACATTGACCACAATCTTGGTTACAGGTAATGCAGCTCTCATTTGAGGAAAGAGGTGCCCGCTATCTCGGTGAATCCACTGTTTAAGACTATTTTTGTAGTATCGAGACGAGCGCTGTGTGGAGTTAAAGCCGTACGGAAGGGAAGAAAAAAAACCCGTTCCCATGATTTTTTCAATTATTGAGATGGCTATAGGGTTATTTATGATACGAGGATCCAAGAAAGGATAAGTTAGGAAATCAGTATCTTGTTGACCTGTATTATGACCAGCTTCGAATGCATCCTTGATTTTTTCAACTATCTCTAATGGTATAGCCTGTTCAAAAGTTACGTATCCAACCTCTGATAATGTCTGACACGCTAGATCCAGTTCGTCAGATGACAAAGGTGGCACTTTGATCTCTTGAGTACTCATGATTTAGCAATTTTTCCTTAATTCCTAATTACTACTTGACGATGACCATCTTTCGTGTTTCGGTGTAGTCTACCAATTTAATCCGATAAAAGTAAGTGCCTGAAGACACATATTCTCCGGCGTCTGTTTTTCCATCCCAGTATATTGCCTTATCTGGCCCAAGATAGTTACCCGCCAATACGTAACCGATGGGCAGGAACCGGATGATCATACCGTTTATATCATAGATTGTTACTGAAGCATTTCCATCTTTTGCTGCTCGAAAAGGTATCCAAGTTTCAGGATTGAATGGGTTGGGGTAATTTGGAAGCAGTCGGCTCTGTTTTGGTAATGTCTGAGTCAATATAGACTCTAAGACATGCAGAATTGTTTCTTCGGCACCAGAATGACCATTCTTCAATCTCAAGTAATTTATGGCGAAAGCAATGTTTTGTATCTCATCAGAGTTTAGTCTGATCTTTTGCACTATAGAAGGGGCGATTGCAAATGATTTGCCAAAATTGCGTGCCACCAAGACTAAGTCAAAAATATTTACCAGACCATCAAGATTAATATCTCCTTTAAGATTTCCTTCAATTTTACCAAACTCACTAGCCACCATAACTAAGTCAAAAATATTCACTTCATTATCAGAATTAACATCACCAATTAATTTTTCCGATGACGGTATAGGATCGTAAACAACTTTGGTCCCCCGAGCTTCTATCGTTTTTATAATCGGACTTGCACTAATTGTTAAGGGATTACCCTCTATACGAAGCAAATTCAGTTTATTAAGTGCCAATAAAAGGTTGATATCATTTATCGAATTTCCACTTAGATCTAGTTCAGTCAGATTGATGCAATATTCTATACCTTTTAAATCACGAATATTCGAATTAGAGGCATCCAACTTTCCTACTAGTTGAGATAATTCCAAATTTGTCACCCTCTCACTACTGTCTTTTCCTAATAATGACTCTAGTTTAAGCTTTAGATTATCATCATGAATTTCGACCACAGTTACTATAGAAACCGAAACAGTAGCGATGGAACTATCAACTGTCCCGTCGTTGACCTTGAAACTGAACGTGTCGTTACCAGCATATCCACTATTGGGTGTGTAGGTTAAGTTGGGTGGAGTACCGCTCAATGTTCCGTAGTTTGGTTGACTAACTATGGTATAGGCCAATTCGTCTCCATCGGCATCACTGGCTGACAGGGTGATAGTTGCCGACTTATCCTCACTAGTGGTAACCGATTGTGCCACAGCCACTGGGGCTGTTTGGTTTATTACTTCAGGTTCAATTGTAGTTTGTGTCTTATACCCATTATCTCCGGAGGTCCAGGAATTGTTATTAGCCGCATTACCTGAAGCATAAAAAGAAATTTTCCCTACATTTACCTGTGGTGCAGTCCAATTGAAAATCCACGTATTCGAATTTACTTTTCCTGCTGCTGTTCCAATCGAAGTGTGGCCAATGTACTGCCTTTCCCCTGACTGGAAAACTTGAGTGTTACCACCAACACTTTCAAGGGTACCTGCTCTGTTTCTATCTTCATCTAAAGCAGTTAAGACGAATCCCCAACGTTGACGTCCCAATTGCGAAAGTGTAACGCTGATAGAGTATTTCTGTCCGATTGTGTATTGACTAGGTAGGTTCTGGATAACTAGGGTACCACTACTAGAGGAGCCGTGGCATGAGAGGCAATTCTGTCCTTGGTCTGGAGTTCCAGGTGCTCCAGTTCTTGTAGGAGGCTTACTAGAATATCCGAAACAAATAGAGGTGACAAATAGTAAAGTTAAACTCCAATTGATATTTTTTTTCATCTTAGTTAACCAGTCATCATGAAGTGAATAGTTGTAGAATTTCCCAATTGATGCAATAGAACAATTATCTTTTCTAGTGCTATTTACATCGCGAGTCGATTTAGGTGTGTTTTCGGTTGTATTTTTGACAACCAGCGGACAGACTATGGATAACACAACCTAGGAAAAATTCGTATTATCGGTAATGATGAAAATGTACCACCAGCAGGAGAGAAAATACAATCTTTCGCCTTCTACAAGGAAAGCAACTAATCACAAATGTGAATGTTCGTTTGAATTTAACTATGGATTGCGTCGGCGAAGGCTGCCATCAATGATGGATCTTGCTCAATCACATTTCCCGTGACAACAAATTGGGCTCCGGCGGCAACCTTTTTTCGAGCCACTTCAGGCGATCGAATTCCCCCACCAACGATAATCGGGACGGTCACTTGTTTCTTAACAGAATGGATTATTTGATCCGGCACAGGTTTTTTGGCACCACTACCAGCTTCTAGATAGATCAACTTCATGCCAAGGTACTGAGCAGCAAGCGCATGGGCCCAAGCGATTTCTGCTTTGTCATTAGGGATTGGTGTTGTATTACTAATGAAACTGACAGCTGTCTGCTGACCACCATCAATCAGTATATAACCGGTGGAAATAGTTTCAAGTCCAACTCGTTGGATCATTGGAGCGGCTTTAACTTGTTCTCCAATCAAATAGTTGGCATTCCGACCACTAAGTAAACTCATGAAAAGAATAGCATCAGCATGTGGGGTAACTTGCATCGCTGAACCTGGAAACAAAATTATGGGCAGATCCGTAGACTTTTTCAAGGTTTCAGCAATAATACTTAGATCGTTAGTCAGAAAACTGCCACCCAGCAGAACTCCATCAACACCAGCAGATTGGGCTCGTTGAGCAAAGCTAGGAATTTCTTTTAGTTTGATCCGGTCAGGATCCACTAATACCAGATATCCTGCTCGGTATTGTCCAATAATGGACTCAAGTTGCTCAATTATGGTCATGATTGTAAGCTGAGTACTTTAAACCCAACCGGCTAAGATTAAGTGGCGAAGTTCGAGAAGCAACCTAGGTTGATGTTTTAGTACAGTTTTAAAAATGGTTGGCATATTGACTTTTTCAGGTGGCATTCGATTGAGAACAGCCGCACAACGGTCGAACATTTCATCGCTAAATTTCAGAGCTTCATCTCGAATCCTGCAAACACGCTTGAAATGCTTACCGACTTCTTTATCCCAGCGTTCTTCATAAACCTTTAAGGCTTGTGCGGAAACGTCTCCTTTGTTTAGGCAATCAACGGCAGTCTCTGCGGCAAACATGCCAGAGTACATAGCATTGGCAATTCCGCCACCTGAAATTGGGTCACTGTGGTGTGCAGCATCCCCAATTATGAGGATTCCATCAGCTACTAATTGAGGCAAACTGTCCCCAACGGGCACTGCACCTACCACTTGGCCTAGAATTTTTCCATCTGGAAATTTTCGTTTAACAAACTCGTTTAGATAGTCAATAGCCAATTTACCACCTTTCCCCGATACTGTTCCTCCAATTCCGACACCAACATTAGCGATATCCGGACCTTTGGGAAAGACCCAGATATATCCTCGAGGAGCAATTTCTCGACCAACATAAAAATCACAATACTCAGGTTCAATGTCAATTTTAGAGATTAAGTACTGAGCACAAACATCAATATCACGAAGATCATGTGTAGTATCAATACCTGCCCATCTACCGACCTTGGATTCGATACCATCGGCAGCAATAACAACTTTAGCTTTAGACGTATAATCTCGTCCAGCATATCGAAAGGTTATTCCATTGACAGATCCCTTACCATCTTTAGTTACATTAGTGGCTCGAGCTTTAACAATTATATCGGCTCCTTCGTTACCTGCCATTTCCGTTAAGGTTCGATCAAAAACTTTACGTTCCAGAACGTAACCGGCATCAGCTACATCCATCTGAACAGGCGTTTCGTTTGGAGAAAAAATTCTAGCTCCGTTGATCGGTTGTGAAACCCAACTAGGGTCAGGTTGAATAAATGCGCACAGAGCCTCTGTGCTAATTCCCTCTGCTCAGCGAACGGGGGTGCCGATCTCTTGCCTTTTTTCTAAGACTAAAGTACGAAACCCGTTAGAAGCTGCAACTTTTGCAGCTATGGAACCACCAGGACCAGCACCCACGACAATGACATCATATTCGGAATGAATCACTAGAATAAACCTCGACCTTCGTATTCAGGATAGTAAATTTTATCACGATGTTCCATGGCCAAAGCACCGACGGGACAACCTTTTATACACTTGGCACAGTGTGTACACTTAGGTTGATCAATCTCTAAATGGAGATCAATTAAATCAATAATATTTTCAGGGCACACCGCGATGCACGAACCACAATAACTACAGAGCTCGTCATAAATATGAATCATGTAACAGTACCTTTTTTTATTATTCTAAAAAAATATAACTTTGCAAAATCAGATTTGATCGCTTCCATTTGAATCAATCTATCTTTTCTTTAGTAGAATCAGAAGAACGAAAATAAACACAGAATGTTATTTTCATTACCATGAATTTTGGTTCGAAAAATTGAATTCATACGCCAACGGGAAGTAACCGGGAAGGTTTACCTAAACAGACGGCTAGTAACCCAATAAAAATATTCCATTTCATCCACTTCTGGATCTTAGCACAATTGGATTGGCTTGGTTTTAGAAATAAACGAATGCCCAAATAGGCCATAACTAAGTCGACTCCAAAGATCATTATAAAAAGATACAGCCCAGAATACCCGTAAATTAAGTATGGGACTGGACTAAACGCAATTCCACTTGCAATCAAACATAAAACGACCCACACAGCTGATTTCTCACCTAAAATTAAAGGTAAAGTCTTGGCAAATACGGCCTGGTCCCCGACCTGGTCTTCCATGTCTTTTACAATCTCTCTAGCAGTTGTAAATAGAAATGCAAAAACAGATAGCGGAAGAGTACCTTGAACTACTTCATTTGCTATTCCACCGGCGACGAAGGTTAGTGCAGTCAAGATTCCAACGACTAAATTACCGATTAGTGGTAAGCGCTTCAACCAGAAAGCATATATAGAGAGTAACCAACAGACAGAAACAATAGTTATCAGAGAACCTGAATTCACTTGAAAACCGATCACAACACTCAGTCCCAGTAACAGTATGGAAAATAATAATGCTTGCCTTCGACTAATCCGCCCTGAAGGAATAGGCCGCTCAGGTTTATTAATTCGGTCTATTTCGACGTCACAATAGTCATTTAAGCTGTTTCCAGCTGACAAAGCTAAAACAGCAGCCGTTGCAACTAAGAAGGTCGCCTGAATAGAGATTGATCCACCCGACATATAGGCACCTATCCACACTGAAACAAACGCGAGCAGCCCGTTTAGAGGGCGGCTAAGCTCGATCAAGTCCCGTATTTTGACCTGACTACTATGGATATTTAATTCCGAATCGTTCAGCATAATACCAACGTAATACGAAAATAGTGCAGGCAAACAGTACTAAATAGATCGGTACTAGTATCCCTACGATAATTGAAAAGACTAGAATGCCAACACGCGACGTTAGAATGGTCGCTTTTGTTATCAAATATCTTTGCTGACTGGTATCTAACTTTTGCTTCAATTGGGTTTCAATCAGCAGATTCATACGGACAAAAAAAGGTAAACAAATTAGAGAAGTAGTAAATGCAAACCAGCTTTTTAAATAGTATGAGCATACAATAGATGCGACTAAAATAACTAAGCTTAACCAACCTGCTTTACGTTCCCCTAACCAGACACTAGTTGTCCAATCCCCACTGGCTCGATCCCCTACCATGTCAGGAATAGTGGTATTGACAAAAGCTGCGGCTACACATAGCACGTATGGTAAGGCTTGCTCGACAGCTGACCAAGAAAAGATTGCCGAAGATGACCAACCCACCCAGAAAGCAAATCCACCATAACCAATTGCATTAGAAAACAGATCCAGAATTGGTTTTCCTTTCAGTCGAATAGGTGGTAGCGAATAAGCCAGACCGAATAAGACCGAGCCGAAAGTTAAAACAACAAAAGCTAAATTATCTCCGAATCGCCAGACGGCCCAACTCAAACCACAGACAATTAGACAAAGAGCTTGGATAGTAACAGCAAAAACCCCGACGTGTCCATCGGCTACCAAATAAAGCTTTTGGTTGACTGAATCAGTTTCACTGTCGGAAATTTGATTCACGATGTAGCAGCCACCAGCTAAGCAACTGTATAGTACTAGTGTTTCAACAAGTCGTACGGGCGGCCACCAAACGACCAACTGTACCCTAGAAGACCAAGTGGCGTGGTAGTAACCCAATATCACTTGAGTCCAGACCGGTAGCAATAACATCGGACGTGTAACTGCCACGTAGTCAAACCATTTAACAAACGAGATCGCTGTAATTTGCAAACCAGACATTTTAGCGATCTTCTATTATTGTTTCGATAATTGAGTTTACTAGTTTAGTATAGAGTCAATGTCTGCCATTTTCTGTTTCAATTCTTGTAATTCATCTAGAAAATGACCTAACCGCCGACTTTTAGCTTGATCTTTCATTTCCTCTCTGTGTAGGCGTGCAGGGAAACCTGAGACCATACCCATATTATCGGCTAAATTTTTTGTCACACCAGACTTGGCTAGAACTGTATTATTACTGCCGATAGTCAAATGCCCAGCAATCCCAACTTGTCCAGCTATTGTTACGTAGTCGCCAATTTGGGTGCTACCTGAAATTCCAACCTGAGCCGCAATACGGCAGTGCCGTCCAATTTTGACGTTATGAGCGACTTGAACTAAATTATCAATTTTAGTTCCGGAACCGATAACAGTGGATGTTTCGGTTAAAGTCGCACGGTCTATTGTAGTATTTGCACCAATCTCAACATCATCTCCGATAACTACAGTACCAATCTGAGGTATTTTATGATGCTGTCCTTGAAAGGTTGCAAAACCAAATCCATCACTACCAATCACCGCGCCATTTTGAATAATAGTTCGATCCCCGATCTTGACTCGTTCCCCGATAGATACATTGGAACGAATACGAACACGGGAGCCGATCTCAACTTTTGGTCCAACGTAGGTGTTTGGCCAAATAATTGTGCCTTCTCCAATTTTGACACCGTTTTCAATTATACAATGAGCTTGAATTGAAACGTTTTTATCTAAAATAACATCTTCACCGACTTTAGCGGTAGGATCAATACCCGTTGGTAGTTCCGCAGAAGCATTAGCAAAAGCTTGGTGGGTTTGCAAAAAGGCATAGTATGGATCATCAACCGAAACTCCATTTTTAACCGCTATATCACTTAGGCTGACATCCTGCCCCAAAATAATAGCAGAAGCCGCTGTTTTATCAACTTCTGACCGGTATTTCGAATTTGCCAGAAATGTCATCTGTCCAGAAATAGCTTCTTGGAGACTCGAAATGCCACTAATTTCTAACAGTGAATCACCAAAAATTTCTCCACCAACGATTTGATGGATTTGCTCCAAAGTCAAAATCATAATTGACTACTGTACGACATATTACTATGTTACTGTTTTTCTGTTTCTTCTGCAGGTTTGTTGTATTTATCGTTTAATTTTTTGATAATACGGTCAGTCAGATCATATTTTGATGAAACGTACAATGCAACCGGAATTGAGTAAGCTCCCACAGTTAGGCGTTGATCCAATATTAGACTATAATTTTCGCTTTCACCGATTTCTTCAATCAGAGTTTTGACTTCCTCGATGATTGGCTCTAATAATTCTTTCTGTTTTTCGATTAAGGCTTGTTGGCCGTTTTGCAATCGTTGCTGATATTCTTCTTGCTTCGTACGAATGTCTTGTCGGGCCGATCGAACAGCATCATCATCTAAAAATAGTTCTTGTTTAGTTAAACGTTCTTCTAAAGTAACGATCTCGTCTTCTAAGCCTTTTAACCTATTTTTTAACCGTTCTTCTAGGGTTTTGAGTTCGTTATCAGCTTCTTTTGCTTTCTCATAACCTTCGATTACACGTTGTGTATCAATGACGCCTAATCTAAACTCTTGTGCACTAGCAAAAGATGCAGCAGCTACTAACACCAATAAACACCAACTACCATTCAAAAATTTTCTCACTGAAATAACTCCCTATGTTTTATATCTTAATTTCCCAAGACAATATTTTAAAAACTAGGACCGATAGTAAAATGAAATTCACCTTTTCCGACTGGATTTCCGTTTGGGTCTTGTCTATGGAACCCATATCCCCATTCAGCCCGTAATAACATACCTTGTAAATCCATTCTGACCCCAACTCCAGCTCCAGCCTTGAAATTGAAGTCACTGCGCCGAAGTTTTCCCCAAGGTTTATTCCAAACTTGGCCGAAGTCGAAAAATGCAACGCCAGTAAATTGTTGTGCGATAGGAATTCTATATTCGATATTTCCGTACAAGGTTTTGTCCCCACCGTCCAAAGACGGAACACCATCGGCGTTGACTGGCAAAATTTCAAAGTCTTGATAACCACGTATCGTCTCGATCCCACCCAAGAAGTAACGTTCAAAGAATAGGAAATAGTCACTCTCAGGATTAGAAGATTTTGGTTGTAAATACCCACCGTACAGATGCAGTGCCAAAACCATATTCTTCCAAGTTTTAATGTATTGACTTAAATCAAGAGTATATTTGATGAAATCGCTATCAGCTCCCAGTAGTCCGCCGGAATATTCGTAGGATATCGTATTGTAAGCCCCATTAATTGGGTGATTGAGACTCATGCGGTAATCCCGGGTATCCTTGGATAAATAGAAGGTTAGACTACGTGTCCAACGTCGATATTCGCGGTCTTCTTTTTTCAGGTAGTCAATTTTGGTGAAGGTATGGTCATTACGAAAACGAACTGACAAGTCATAATCACGAGGTAGTGGCCGTCCCATTGTAACTGATGCCCCTTTCCGTTCGTAAATTGGCCAATCAGCATAACCGTAGCGGGTTAAGACAGAGCGAGTGTAATACTGCCGACGTTTATTGTTATATAAGCTGAAGTTTAGCCTAGTCGGTGTACCTAGAATCCATGGCGTGTTAACTCGGAATTCCTGAGTTTGCCGATAGCGAGTACCAACTTCTCCTTTCAGGTGCACACGGTATGCACGCCCCAGAACATTTGAATGGCTAACTTCGGCCATTCCAAATAAGCCACCCTCACTTCCGTACCCACCGCCAACGCTGAACATCCCCATTTTATCACGTTCGGTAACATTTACAATTAAGTCTCGTCGTTGGCCTTCTTCCTCACTAGGAATAAAATCGACGTTACTGATAGAACCCAACTGAAATAGGCGCTGGCGTGCTTTGCGAATTTTTTGAATGTCAAAAAATTCGTCAGTTTTAATCTTTAGATGATCCAATTCACGCTTGATAATATTTTCTCTAGTTTTAACTAGACCATTGATTTTGATCCTATCAATGATGATGACATCACCTTCGCTAATGTTAAAGGTAATATCGACCAGCTGATTATCCTCGTCAAATTTAGGTTGAGGGTCAAGCTCAACTAGCAAATAACCTTCTTCTTGGTAACGTTCAGTGATTTTGTCAATTGATTCCTGAAATTTTCCCCGATTGAAAACCTCACCTTCTGCGGGATTCATTAATTCTCTTATTTTTTCTTCATTGAAGGCTGGTTTTTCGGAAAAACGGATACTGATTCTGTATTCACCGACAGTATACTGAGGACCTTCATCTACTTCAATATCTAGCATTAGGCCCGTCTTTTCTGTATTAAACCGTTTTTCATAGCCAAGGACCTGTGATTGCGCATAGCCATTATCTTGGTAAAAAAAGCTGAGTGTGGTCAAATCAGCTTCCAATACATTTTCATCAAAATATTTTCCTACTTTTGTCTTCAGTTGGCGTGCTAACTTTTTCTGACTAATCCCTTGCCTACCAATAAAGTTAATCTCCTGAATTTTAATTCGCTTTCCTTCGTTAATATTGAACGTCAGAGCGACTGTGTTAGTCGCTTGGTCATGATCAAGTTCAGTTTTGACTTCTGCGAGATAGTAGCCTTTTTCTTGGTAAGTTTTCAGGATTTGTTTCTGGTTCTGCCATGCTAGATAATCTGTGTAAATTTCACCAGACTTGAAGTTGATGGCTTCTTTGATTTTACTGTAGCGAATCTTCTCATTACCAACAATCTGAAGTCCTTCGATTTTTGGACTTTCCACTAGTCGAAAAATAACTTCCAGCCCGCCCTCCTCATAAGGCTCAACATCCACGGAAATGTTAGAAAAGAGCCCTGTATCCTTAGCTACATTTTTAATATCTTTGCTCAGTTGATCTGGGTCGATTTCTTTTCCGATAGAGGTTTGGACAATTGAGCGAAGTAATGCATCTTCACCTGTTAGTCCTTCAAATCGAATGCTTTGGACGCTCAGTGGGTTAATTGTTTTTGGGGACTGATCAGCCTCAGGCTTATTGGTTTCTGACCACAGAACTGAGCTAAAAATGACAAGCAAACTGACCGTAAAGATACAAACATTCAGTATATTTTTCATTACAGGAAGAACTATTTTTATTAACAGGTTAGTTTTCGTCATTAATGGGTGTACCCGTCGTTTGTGTCAAGTGTTGAAAATCTTGAATTAAGGATCGAGTTATTTTGCCTGGTACCCCCTGACCAATTTGTCGATTGTCAATTTTGACCACCGGAATTACTTCTGCAGCAGTACCAGTTAAAAAACATTCTTCAGAAATGTAGAGGTCATGGCGAGTAAACACCTTCTCGACGACATTGATACCTCTGGCTCTAGCAAGCTCAATAACTGCATTACGAGTTATACCTTCTAGGATACCAACGTGAGTTGGTGGTGTAACCAGTTGATCTTTTTTGATGTAAAATATATTATCACCAGAACACTCTGCAACATAACCGTCGGCATTCAACATTAGTACTTCGACCACACCAGCTTGCTTACCTTCTATTTTTGCCAAAATATTATTTAAATAATTTAAGGACTTGATCCGTGGATTATTGGCCTCAGACAAATTTTGACGGCTCGGAACAGTGATGATATCTAGGCCTTTTTCGTAAAACTCATCTGGATAGAGTGTAATAGCATCTGCAATAATTATTACACTCGGCTGCTTACATTTATCTGGGTCGAGGCCCAAATCTCCGACACCACGTGTTACGACCAGCCGAATATAAGCATCCTGAAGATGATTTGTCCGAAGCGTTTCCAGAACAGCTTGCTCCATTTCTTCAATTGACATAGGTATCTGCAGCAAAATAGCACTAGCTGACTCATACAATCGCTCAAGATGCTCACTCAGTTTAAAAACTCGACCATTATAGGAACGTATGCCTTCGAATACACCATCACCGTAAAGCAACCCATGATCGAAAACTGATATCTTCGCTGTTTCTTGGGAATAATACTGACCATCAATGTAAATTTTCATAGAGAGTCCTAGTTGTTTAATCTGAAATCTTTAAGCCAAAACTTCTGTGTCAGCTGATATTTTACCATCTATCAAGTGAACACGACGATCAGCTCGTTGAGCTAAGGTATGGTCGTGTGTAATCACAATTAGAGTCGTTTCCGAAAACTGACTACTTAGGTCCCACAATAAATCCAGTACGCCTCGGCCTGTTTTTCGATCTAAGTTGCCCGTTGGTTCGTCAGCTAAAACTACGCGTGGTCGATTAATTAACGATCTAGCAATAGCCACGCGTTGACGCTCACCTCCAGAAAGTTGCGTTGGATAATGATTACGACGATCAGCCAAACCAACATAATTTAGCAACTCATCGGCTCGCTCTAGAATGTTATCATCGTTTTCACTATTTGGAATCATCGCAGCTAACGCTACATTTTCGTACGCGGTGAAATCAGACAAAAGATGATGGAACTGGAATACAAAGCCAATCTCTCGGTTACGAAAATGATCCAATTCGCCTTCACTGAATTCGAAGATATTTTGCTCCCCATAAAAGATCGTGCCAGCAGTTGGCCTATCCAGTCCACCGATTAGGTGCAATAAAGTACTTTTTCCAACCCCAGACGTACCGACTATAGCCAAAATTTCGCCCTTTATGATTTCTAAATTGATGCCTCGCAAAACATGAATCTCGTTGTCCGCTTCAACATAAGTACGGTGCAGATCAAGGATTCGGATCGTATTCGCCACTACTCATACCTCAGAGCTTCGACTGGTGTGAGGTTGGATGACTGCCAAGCCGGATATAAGGTTGCTGCAAAGCAGATAATGAATGATGAAATGTTAATAACTACCACAAAGGGCCAGTCGATTTTAACTGCTAATCGGCTGAGCTGGTATACACTACTATCAATGCTAATTGGTCGAACTACACAGTAAATAACAAAAGCCAGTATCACAAACCATAACATACGGAGGCTCCATTCGAGAACTGAATGACGTCTACCATTCGGTTTGGCCGGCTGAAAGAAAACTAGCCAAACTTGCAATGCAACTGGTAAAAGAATCACTAGAGAATACCAATAAGAGGGACGAACATTATCTAGATTGAGTAAGCCACAGAGGCTCAGACCAAGTAATGTGCCAAAAATAGAGCCAAGAATACCGATTAAAATGCCCTGAAGCATGAAGATTTTTGTTATTTGCAATTTCGATGCCCCTAAGGCCCTTAGCACACCAATATCACGTGTTTTTTCCATCACCATCATAATCAGAGTACTAGCAATATTGAAGGCAGCCACTAAAATAATTAGAGCCTGTACAATCATTGTCACTATTTTTTCTAGTTTCATTGCATCAAATAGCGGGGTATATTGTTTCATCCAGGTATCTGTGAGTGGCACGCTTTTTAAGCCTCCACCCGGGAACTTAATCTGATCCTGAATTCGTTTTGCTACTGACTCAGCTATCTCCGGTTCGGTTGCTCGAACTTGAATTAAATTGGCTTGTCCTGCCCGATTATACAAGTCTTGAGCGGATGTTAAAGAAACAAATCCAAAAGCATTATCGTAAGTATGCAGGCCAGATCGATAAAGGCCGACAACCACATAGTTACTTACATCTGCAAAAAAAGTACTAGGGTTAGCAGGGTTAGGCTCCATTTTAGAAATTAGGCGAACAACATCGCCAACAAATACACCTTTCTGGCTAGCAACGTTAATCCCCAAAATAATTCCTCCTTTCAAAGTTTCATTTTTTGAAAGTTTGTTTTGTGCTTCTGCGATAACCTCAGGATCATCTAAATTGGCGGAACCGTCCACATATTGCGAAAAATTGGTTACGGCTTCTTCCTGTTTTATATCAATACCTTTAACATAGATGGTACCTAGAATTTTCTTCGTCCCTTTGGGTTGAAGTGCTAATTGACTGTAAATAACTGGTGAGGCTGAAACAACCCCATCAACTTGCTTTATCTTACTGATAATTTGATTATAGTCAGCAAAAAACCCGTTGATGGAACGAACAAAAACGTGTGCTTCATTAGCAAGTAGTTTGGCTTTTAGTTCGTGTTCAAACCCATTAAGTACAGAAACAACCAAAATTACCGTCGCAATACCTAGCGCCACGCCAGCGACGGATATTAAGCTAATGATAGAAATAAAGGACTGCTTGCGTTTGGACTTTAAGTAGCGACCAGCGACAAATTGTTCAAACCGCATTGTTGTAGACTTGATGGAATGGCATCGACTTTATTCATCTAAAGTTCAGGCTTCATTTGTGGGAAAAGGATCACATCTCGAATCGAGACTTGATCGGTAAGTAACATAGTTAGGCGATCAATACCAATACCTAGCCCCCCCGTTGGGGGCATCCCATATTCTAGCGCGCGTAAATAATCTTCGTCCATCAAAAAAGCTTCTTCATCTCCATCAGCTCTTTTCTTGGCTTGTTCCACAAACCGCTGGCGCTGATCAATCGGATCATTTAGCTCACTAAATGCATTACCAATCTCCATACCGAAAATGAAAAACTCGAACCGTTCAACAAAATCTGGATCATCTCTCTTCTTTTTTGCTAATGGTGAAACTTCGACAGGATAATCGTAGATGAAAGTCGGCTGAATCAGTTTGGGTTCAACTAAAGTGGCAAAAACTTCAGCAATTAGTTCCCCCCGTTTTTCTGTACCGATCACTTCTTCTCCAGCTGACTTCAGTAGGGTTGCCAATTCTTCATCGCTTTGGTCAGTTACATCGCAACCCGCAATCTCCTTAATCGATTCAACCATGGTCATCCGTCGCCAAGGAGGTTTATAATCAATCATGGTTTCTTGGTAAGGAAGTTCTTCTTGACCGAACACATTCTTGGCAACATGAGACACTAAATTTTCGGTCAATTGCATCATATCTTCATAATCTGCGAAGGCCTGGTAAAGTTCGATCATTGTGAACTCTGGATTGTGGTCCCGATCCATTCCTTCGTTTCGAAAATCTTTCGCAAATTCGTAAACACGATTCAACCCTCCGACAATCAGCCGTTTCAAGTACAGTTCATTGGCAATTCTCAGATATAGATCCATTCCCAGAGTGTTGTGATGGGTAATAAAAGGACGAGCATTGGCTCCACCGTATATAGGTTGTAGAATTGGTGTTTCAACCTCCAAAAAATCTAACCGGTCGAGATACAAACGAATTGACTGTACAATTTTTGTTCGATTAATAAATACTTTTGTTACATCTGGATTTGTTATCAAGTCCGCATAACGTTGCCTGTAACGTGTTTCGATATTTTGTAGCCCATGAAATTTTTCGGGCAAAGGACGAATAGATTTAGATAGTAATTTAAACTCATCTACCTGAATGGTCGTTTCACCAGTTCGAGTTCGGAAAACAGGTCCTTCTACGCCGATAATATCACCGACATCAAACTTTTTGTAGACGGACAGTTCTTCTGCGCCAATAACCTTTTTACTGACATAAATCTGAATTCGTCCTGTGTGATCTTGCAAGTGAGCAAATCCAGAATTCCCATGATCTCTTTTCGTTATAATTCGGCCGGCCACCCGAACTTTTTTATCCAAATTTGGCTCATTAGTAGCTTCAGAATGAGTAGCCAAGACCTGTTCTGCAGTCGTGTCAGGATCATACCGATAAGGATAGGGTTCAATGCCATGATCTCTAAGATCTTGAACCTTATCAATTCTTTGTTGCATTAGTTCATTGGTTGATTCCACTGTTTTTTCCTTATGTTGTTATTTGGTGAGCTGACTAATTACCCTTCGGCTGACGACTAGCAGAAAACTTTAAATAAGCCTGAATAAATTGGTCCAAATTGCCATTTAGAACAGCATCAACATTACCTGTTTCAATATTGGTTCGTGTATCTTTAACCAATCGATATGGGTGTAAAACATAGGATCGGATTTGACTGCCAAAACTAATTTCTGCCTGTTCTCCTTTGAGCTTGTCAATTTCCTCTTTTTGAATTGACTGATAGTACTCGTAAAGACGAGAACGCAACACCTTCATAGCTAATTCTCGATTTTTATGCTGGGAACGTTCGTTTTGGCACTGAGCCACAATACCAGTAGGTATATGAGTGATACGAACGGCAGAATCTGTAGTATTAACGTGCTGCCCACCAGCTCCACTGGCACGATAAAAGTCTATTCGCAATTCGGACGGATTGAGTTCAATTTCGATATTGTCATCAATTTCCGGCGTGATAGACAATGAAGCAAAAGAAGTATGGCGACGTTTATTAAAATCAAAAGGAGAAATCCGAACCAATCGGTGAATTCCAGCTTCTGCTTTTAGGTAACCGTATGCTAAATCACCATTAACTAGAATGGTTGTGCTCTTGATACCAGCTTCATCACCGGGCGAAAGCTCAATCATCTCTGTGTCATAGTTTTTTTCTTCACACCATCTCAAGTACATTCTCATCAGCATAGCAGCCCAATCTTGAGACTCAGTTCCACCAGCACCAGGACGAATATTGATGATTGCATTACTACTATCATGCTTACCATCCAGAAGTACCGACAGCTCCATTTTGTCTAATTTTTCGGCTAGCTGGTCAAGGCCATCTACGATCTCTTGGCTCAAGTTAGCGTCGTTCTCCTCAATTGCTAACTCTAATAGTACTTTCAAATCTTCCAATTCGCTTTCTACATCTTGATAATATTGGATTTCGGCTCTAAGAGACGAAATCCGTTGAGATGCTTTTTGTGCTTGTTGGGTCTTACTCCAAAAATCAGGTTCTGCCGCTAGATCTTCCAACTCCAGCAAGGTCCTTTGCTTATGTTCTAAGTCAAAGATACCCCCGTAAATCGGACAATCGAACCATTGTAGACTCAATATCAATCTCTAAATCAGCCAACATACTTTCCCTCATGCTGTTCTCATTCTAACTTTCTAGTATTTTCGAATTTCTAGCCTTCGTTGCTTCCTGTATAGCCAGAATTCGATGATTCCTTCCCATCATATACGCGAACTTGATTTTTCCCGAAACGCTTTGCTTGATAAAGGGCCAAATCCGCTTGCTTAATACCATTTTCTGCGGACATTTTTTCCAAAATAGTGGTTACACCAATACTGACATTTACTGATATCACAGCCGAATCTAAGTCAACTGGTTCCCTACTGACGTTACATCGAATCCGTTCAGCCAGTTTAGTGGTTTCTTTTGCGGGACAATTGGATAGAACTACCAAAAACTCTTCGCCACCAAAACGCCCAACCGCATCGTTAGCACGAACTGAAGATCGTATCCGCTCAGCTACCTGCTTTAAAACGGTGTTACCAGCCAAATGACCATAAAGATTATTGACCTGACTGAAATTGTCAATATCTGCCATCATTAAGCTAACTGGTTTCTGGTCAGCTGACTTGACCTGCAGCTCAAGCCGGGCCAAAATAGCGCTATAATTAAGCAGGTTACCTAGCAATGGATCATGTGCAGACTGAAATTGCAGCAGCTTTCTGTCTGCTAACAGCCGGCTTTGGGAATCCGCTATACGCTTTAGAGCTTCTAAATGGGCCGCTAGTTGGCCAAGTTCATCTAGGTTAAGGCAGACGTCCGCACCCGCTATTAGTAATTGTGATTTCCAATTACTGCCTATAGTCGTTCGACACAAAAACAGGAGAAACACGTGTGGTACAAGCCGTTGTCGAACCGATTGACAAATCACCAACCCATCATTTACATCAGTAAAATTGACTATGACAACCGTGGGTAAGTCGATATCAGTTCTAGTCGATAGCCAATTTATAGTCTGCCTTACCCCTGTTACACTATCAACATCAGCTTCAGCTAAGGCAAACTGCTCGTTTACCAGCAGACCAATTGACGAATCCGACCATTGGTTGACAAGTTCAGCGATCAGTACCTTCATGCTCTACCCACATGGTTTGACCCAAACCGGCTCTGAAGAACTAACTGAAATAAACCCAATAGGAAACAAAAGATCGGAAACCAGTTTCCCCAGCGCGTGCTAAGTGTCAGTTCTACGTCAGCAGCTACAGGCATCTCATACACCAGCAAACCTTCTGGATTGTCAGGTTGAATAGTTGGTGTCACCAAGCGACCAAACCTATCGATTATACATGAGTAGCCACCATTAGCGCAACGAAAAACAGGCACACGGTTTTCTATGGCACGAAAAGGAGCCATAGAAAAATGCTGTTTCGGTGCCGGTGTATTTTCAAACCAAGCATCATTGGTCAATATACCGATCAGGTCTGCCCCCTTTAAAGTAAACTGTCGAACCAAATTGGGAAAAGAGGATTCAAAGCAGATAGCAACACCCATCCTTAAATTGGGATGATTAGGTACAGGAAACGTACTATATTCGCTTCCAGGAGTAAAACCGGTGGGTAATTGAATTAAATCAGGTAGTAGACCCATAAGTGGAACATATTCTCCAAATGGAACTAGATGGGTTTTTGCATAAGAACCCAGTTGCTGTCCATCCCAAG
The DNA here is from genome assembly GCA_036339735.1 of Candidatus Poribacteria bacterium. GTDB lineage: Bacteria > Poribacteria > WGA-4E > WGA-4E > UBA9662 > TMED15. The sequence continues at coordinate 2,115 of JAYZAL010000077.1, read as the reverse complement.
ACAGGAAAAAAACATTGTTATAAGCCTTCCTGGTTATCTTTCCATTCTTAGCTTTTTTTTCGTAGGTGTAGTGGGGGGCGCCCGCCAACAAATTTACTTCTCTTTTTTTCTGTAATTTCTGTAGTTGATGGCTGTATGTGTTTGGAAGTCGAGTAAAAATAGGACGAGGAAAAGCTGTCTCAGGTAAAGCTACAAAATCGAGATCTGAATCCTTAACATCATTTTTTGTATTGGCTTGTTCAATGAGTTCTAAGTAATGATCAAAGATTGAGCTGAAATTTTTTGGTTTCCACTTTTCATTCTGTCGGATGTTTCCCGGAATTATGGCAATACGAACTTGGTCAGTGATCTCAATTGACCGCTTCAACTCAACCCACCCGAAAACGAAGCTGGAAACAATGATTGTGCTAGGTAAAACCACGGCAGCTACGTGTTGCTTCCATTTCGACATGATTAAAACAGCCATCAAACTATTAAACAATAACAATATAAAACTCACGCCATGAACACCAAAAACCGAGGCTATTTGAATTACAGGTAAATTTGGCCACTGGGTATAACCAATACTAGTCCAAGGAAAGCCGGATAACATCCATTCTGACATCCACTCTAAGCCTGTCCATATAATGGCGGGCTTAAATATTAGAGAAGTAACAAATAGGAAATTAGGCTCTCGAACTGTCTGCTTATGCCAGATTGGAAAGATGAATGCACAGAGGAAGGCCGGGTATAATGCTAAGTAGAGGCACATTGCAACAAACCCACTACAGGTAATCAGCCAATTAGTCAGCATATTACCTGTTTCGGCAAATGGGGCTAGTAAAGCAACCCAAAAAAAGGTAGCAGCATACTGAATGAAACCAAACATATAGCCATACCAAAAAGATCGTTTCCAGTTGGAAACTCTGTTCAAGACTAAAAATAAAGGCACCCAAGCTACCCAAGCAAATAACCAAAAACCAAAACCTGCATTGCTGACCGTAGCTAATATGCTACTCAGAACAACCATTAGTGTGGGCTTCCAATTAGTTCTCATCGCTTAAGCAATCCTTCCCACAAATCGTCGAGAACGGAAACTTTTAAAATCCTGCAAATAATAACTAGTATCAAGATGCTGAACAGAATAGGAGCAAAAACCCCAAATAAGCGATTCAATAAACGATCACTACCAAGACTTGACTCAAACCAGCCATGACTATAAAAACACATGAATCCCATAACGGATGATGCTATTCCTAACTTCAATATCAAAACTAGTAATGGTTTCAATATATGCAGGCCGCCGACCCGTTTGCTCAATAGCCAAAGTAATAACAAAAAGTTAAGCGTTATGGTACAGGAGGTTGATAAAGCCAAAGCTCGGTGATCCAACCCCAGTCGAAATATGAAAATATAATTGAGCACGATGTTAGTGGCAACAGTGAACAAACTAACTTTGACAGGTGTCTTGGTATCGTTGAGGGCGTAAAATCCATCAATGGTAATTTTCAAAGCTGAGTAAGCAGATAAACCGATGGCATAATAGAATAATGCGGCGGCAATTGGTTCTGTATGGCTAGTATTTTTACCGACGCCATAGATTAATTTACAGATGGGTTTTGACATTACCATTAGTCCAACTGATGCCGGGATTGACAGTAGTAATACTAATTCTAGTGATTGTCTGTAGGATTGACGAAATTTGTCTGTTTTATTTTCAGTTAACCAGCGAGCAAAATTGGGCAATGCAACGGTTGAAATCGCAACTCCGAAAATTCCAATCGGTAGGTGGAGAAGGCGAAAAGCCCACTTAATCCAACTCAGCCAATTCTCACCTACCGATGCGAAATAACCATTGACCAAGACGTTGATTTGCACAGTAGCTGCACCAAGTATAGATGGAACCACTAGAGCAATTATCTGTTTAAACCGGTGGTCAGTGAAGTCAAAAACAGGACGAAATCGCCAACCAGTTTTCCACATGGTAGGAATTTGTATACCTAGCTGGAATCCACCACCAATTAAAACACCTATACCTAAACCTGTAGAGGGATGCCAACCCATCGAAGGAAACAAAAAAAAACCAGTTAGTGAAATGATAATGGTAGAAATATTAAAAAAGGAAGACGCTAGAGC
>JAYZAL010000076.1:0-18973 GCA_036339735.1 Candidatus Poribacteria bacterium | reverse complement strand
GGAAATTCTATACTTACCCGGAACTTTTTTGCTTACTGCCTTTTGTTTGTCATTTCTTCACCCAGTTGGTGGCTATTTGAGTTCATAAATTGGCGAACTCAAAACTGGTTTTATGAAGGGCGCTCTAGTGTTACCAGCCTTCAGTATGCTATTTTCGCCTCAATCAGTTTTTCAACGGTAATACCAGCAGTATTTGGTACTGCAGAATGGGTTTCGACTTTTGACTGGACCCGGCGACCTTTGAGGGGTATCCGGTTTACTATACGGCCACGGAATACAATATTGATGTTTATATTGGGTTGGTCAATGTTAGGCTTACTAATATACCGTCCCCGCTATTTCTTCCCCTTTGTATGGATGTCGGTTCACTTTATTTTAGATCCCATCAACGCTTGGCTTGGCCACAATTCGCTACTAAGTCATACAAATCGTGGCGACTGGAGGCCTGCCTTTTCATTAGCTGTTGGATGCCTGATATGTGGTTTTTTTTGGGAGATGTGGAACTTTTATTCCTACCCGAAATGGATTTATCGGGTACCTTTTGTCGGTTTTTTGAAAGTTTTTGAAATGCCATTACTTGGTTATGGTGGCTATATTCCCTTTTCTTTTGAGATTTATGCTTTGTATCATCTTGTTACTGGTATATTCAATATGCGATCAGTTACCGACCCCTTCAAACCGGTATTGTAAAACCTATGTTAATAGAACCACCCGATTTCATATGCTGATTAGTTGAAAATTAGGAATATTCCGAATGTAATTTGATTATGAAACATCTGGGTTTATAGAGACCTGTATCTCGGGTGCTATATGAAACTTAAAAAGTTAAACAACAATTCAGAGAGCGTAAAATTGGTCAAGTCTGTACTCGTAAAATATCGACTTTTGAAACGCAAAAACTCAATGGTGTTGACTATGGAGAAAACGCAAATTTATATTAACTTTGAGGAGACATAGCTCAAAAAATATAAGGCAATCTATAAATTGAATGACTCGTCTTAACCACAACTTTTAGATGGAGGTAATATGACAATACTCGGTAGTGGTGATTATACGTATCAGGTTTCAGGTGAAAACTGGGGTAACTTACCCGAAGGTTGGTTCTATAAAGAGGCAACTTCGGTAGACATTGATTCTAAAGATAATGTATATGTTTTTAATCGAGGCAATCATCCGATGATTGTGTTTGATACCGAAGGCAACGTAGTACGGAGTTGGGGTCATGGGAGCATTTTCACCAATCCTCATGCAGTGACAATTGCCCCAGACGATACTGTCTGGTGTGTTGATAATGTAGATCATTCTATTCGACAATTTACACCAGAAGGTAAACTCATAATGACGCTTAATGAGCCATATCAACACTCACCCGCTATGAGTGGTAAGCCGTTTTGTAGTCCGACTCGCGTAGCTATCGATCCGAGAAATGGAGATATTTTGGTAGCTGACGGATATGGTAATGCCAAAGTGCACCGTTTTTCGCCTGATGGCAAGCACTTACTGAATTCTTGGGGGCAAGCAGGAACAGAATTGGGCAGTTTTAATATAGTTCATGATATTGATATTGACCCTGATGGCTACATATATATTGGCGACCGTGAAAATCGACGCATACAGGTTTTCAACCCAGAAGGGCAGTTAGAAGCAAGATGGGGAGATCTATCCAGAACAGCAGCTGTCCACGTCAGCGATGGATTAATTTATGTAGGTGAATATTATGCTGGTGGTGAAGAAGCTTACAAAGTTGCAGGTCAGCTAGGTCCAAGGATTTCTATTTTGGATGGGAAAGGTGAAGTTATTGTTCGGCTTGGCAATGAAGCCTTTGGAGATCAACCAGGAAGATTCTATGCTCCACATGCTGTTGCAACGGATTCCGTCGGAAATATCTATGTTGCCGAGGTCTCATTCGCAGAATTCGGTCGCCTACTTGACCCTCCAAAAGAACTTCGGTCGATGCAAAAACTGATTAAAAAGTGACGCAGACCAACTTTACGGGTTACACATTAGGCCCACGATAATCAAATAAATAGTCGTGGGATTCGTCTAGGAAGACTGTGTGTGGATCCACACGACAATTTTGAAAAATTGACTCACATCCTTTGACATAACGAAGTCTTTGACCCCTACGCAACCAACCAACGTTATGGACTAAAGCAATCATGTGTCGGTACTGATCAGATCTGTTAGATGTACCTCGGTGCCACAGGCGCATGTCTCGGATGAGCACATCACCCTTTTGTGTTTCACCTCGAACCGGAGGCCGTACTTTGCGTCTATTTTCTTCTGTTTCAGTATCTAAGCCTCGGGAAACATCTCCAATCAAATGTGTTCCTGGCCAGAGTTCGATTGCTCCCTCTGCCTCCGTTACTTCTATTGTTGGAATATTTACTACTACTGAAACAGTAGGGTGAGAAGGGTTCAGATTTGGCCACAGATGTCCAGCATCCATATGCAAACCTTGTTGAGTACTACCTGGTGCATTGGTATTACCATTATAAAATCCATTAAAGGCTCCCTTCCCTAATAGTGTGATACTAAGGTGCTCAACAATGGGATTGGAAACAATATCAGTAAATAAATACGGGGCAAAAGGTGGTGGTCCTTGCTGCAATTGACCAATTTGAAGACGACCAGACCACCTTTCAGCGTTTGCACTGATGATAGAATGGGAATCATCTGTCATTTTCTGATGCAAGAAATCTAAATGATCGGTTGAGACAATATTGCCAAGAATCGTGTACCCTTCTACCCGAATATTGTTAATAGCCTGTTCAAGGTGATCATTCGATAGCTCTCCCTGCTCTAACTCGTTAGAACTAACCTCAATTCTCATTTATTTCACTCCATTAAATGCATTAACTTAACACGAGATTCACGCTACTGGCAAGATTTTCAGTGAAATCGATTAAAGAAATCATATGTTTTCTAATTTTTTTGTTTTAATTTTATTAACAGATTATTAGTCATTTGGCGGAAGAAGATTTTGGTGGACTTGTAATAATAAATTTTGAGGGAAAATCGGAAATAATTACCAGTAAGTACGCATAAATTTCGATTGATCTCACGTGTGGCATAATTTGTTAGATATTTTTTAAATTCGATAAGGTCGAAATATTACTTTTCACTTCTATTAATACTAAATCTTGACTTTGTATATTTCCTTGGTATGATAGCCTGAGAAATTGAGGATTATAAATCTTCACTAATTTTTTACCAACCAAAATTTGGAGATAGTTGTAACATGTTTCGTAAAATTAGTTCTATTGCTATTGTAGTATTAGTAGCCTTATCATGTTTGACGGTTCAAGCCGGTATCAAGGACGTTGATTTGAAAAAGGGCTTGGTTATGTATATGTCCTTTGATGAAGGAACAGGAAAGTCTGTCGCAGACGTTTCCAGTAATGAGCTAAAAGGTTCCGTTGAAGGGAATGCTAAGTGGGTCGCGGGTAAATTTGGCAAAGCTCTTCAATTTTCTGCATCATCCGATCGTGTTTTAGTTGACGATAATAAAGTCTTTCATATTGAAGGAGCAATTACTCAAGCAGCTTGGGTCAAACTAGACAAACTACCTAGCGCTCATGCTGTAGTTTTTGGCATCAGAAAAAACCCACCTGCCACTGGTGGACGCCACATCAGCTTTGGCTATGGAATGAACCCATCAAATGGAATCAAAGTCTGGACTAACGGAGCCAAAGGTGGATTCAAGGATATCAACGACAACAAAACTAAACTCAAGGTTGGGCAATGGTATTATCTTGCCTATACCCATACGACTGCGGATGATGGACTAGTCCGGATCTTTGTTGATGGCATAGCTACACACGAGGAAAAGTCGAAGAATCCTGTTTTGCCCGCAGCCAACAAGGATGCTGTACAAATCGGTACTTGGGCCGGAGAAGCTTTTCCTGGCTCTGTTGACGAAGTTCGGTTATGGAATCGCGCTCTAAGTGACGCCGAGATTAAAATGAGCATGCAAATCGGGGCTAAAGAGTTTTCAACTGCTGTTGAGGCCAGAGACAAGCTAGCTATCACTTGGAGTCAGATCAGGTTAACTCCTAACGAACAGTAAAAGAAAAATAACCAGAATCTGATTATCTTTAGACTAAGAAACAGTGGAGATCCACTGTTTCTTAGTCCGTTTGTTTCTTGGTACTATTTACTAAGCGGTACCTTTATTTTCAAACATAGATAATTGATGGTTGATAGTTGGGTAAATTTTCCTCTGTCAGTGCGCCTTCACCAAATATGATTGGAAATTCTCCACTTTGTGGAGGCTGAATTTTAGTGTCCGCACGCATATAGCAAACACTAAACGCTCGACGTGGAGTTTGGGTTCGATTAGTACCCGATTTGTGCAGTGTCCAATTATGTAGCAGCACAACTTCACCAGCTGATAGCTCCAATGGCTTCGTTTGTGCTTGGTTAGTGATTTCCTCCAATTGCTGGGGGTTAAGTTGCCCAGCCTTTTGGTATGAGTTGAACTCGTTTCGGTGAGACCTTGGAATTACGTGGACACAACCGTTTTCACGACAGGCTGAGTCAAGCGCTGTATAAATAGTTATTTCGGGATCTTGATCAAGATCGTCCCATCGGTCTTGATGCCAAGCAAGGTCAGTACCCTCTTCTGCAGGTTTATTCATGAACATAGCTCGGTAACAACTGATTGGTGCTTGCTGACCGTAAGTCCGCTGGCAGATAGCCTCAAAAATTGGATGTCTCATGTAAGACAGAAAAAAGGGGTCAAACTCTAGTTGTTGAATTTTACGATACAGGAGTGTTGACCCTTTGTGTCCCCTCGTTTGTGGACCTGGTCGGCCAGTATCAGGCTCTCGGTCTAACTGCATCATAATTTGGTCATAGTTAACTCGAGCTAGGCCCAACATGATATCATCAATTCGTTGTTGCATATCGGCTAGTTCTTTATCAGTTGCCACCTGACCTAAAAACAGAAATCCTTCCCGATCGAACTCTTCCCATTGTCTAGCTGTAATTTCCATCATGATTCTTTCCAGAATTCTGTATGGTAATCAACCCAGAGACAAGCTACGATCAGCTAAAGGTAAATCTATTTTTTGTCCACCTTGTCGATGAGACTCACGTAAGCCAATAGCAATTTCCAAAGCTTCCCGTCCGTACTCACCAGGACAAAGTGGAGTGGTACCTTCTCGTAGATTTCCAACTAACCCTTCGATTGCGGCTTGCTGAGAACTTTTAGGGCGTTTGGGATTAGGAAATTGCCGACGAATCGGTTCTCTAGTCGACGGGTGCCGACCCCAAAACTCGAAATCAGCATGCTCATTACGAGCGCTGATCCAACCATCCTTTCCAATGAAATCAATATTTAGCCAACCGCCAGAATTTAAAAAACCTTGGACTCCATTTTCGTAATAGATCATACCATTACCACTAAGATCTTTATCAGTTTTGGCTGCTTCATCGCTATTCATACGACCAAAAACCCACTTAGCAGGAGAATCAGCAAATTGGCGAAAAAGCGATAGTGTATGGCTATGTCCGTTGGCTAGGTTCCAACTGTAATTACATACCATCGACATAAAAGAGCCAATTTGACCTTCCCGGATGGTTTTCAAACAAACTTGGAACCAAGGGCTCCAGTTCTTATGACAAGCAATGGCTAAAATAGTATTGTTCTTCTGGCAGACTTCGATCATTTCATCAGCTTCAGCTAAACTCCGACACATAGGTTTAGTTGCATAAATAGCCTTTACACCGGCTTCTGCCGATCTGATAACTACCTCAGCCCGTTCTACTGTTTTTGTGGTTACACAAACTAAGTCTGGTTGCTCTTGTTTGATCATTTCGAGATAATCGGTATAAAGAGCGGTGACTCCCCAACGATTTTTAAAGTCATCCAACTGTTCTGGACGGACGTCAGATCCAGCGATTAATTCAATCCCCTGAGCTTCGATAACGGCTGGTGCATGAGCCCAAGGATAACGAAATTGAGGACGATTAGCTTGTTCATCGTCTATTGTACTACCTATTCGGCCACATCCAATAACTGCTGCTCGAAATGTCATAATCTCTCCTATTATACTAGCTAAATAATGTTAGGCTATTTTTAGATTGATTCAATTCCAGAAACAATGCACGCACAGAGTACTTTTTCTTCCTTTTTGTCGACTATAAAATATTATTCAATGGGCTGAAGGAAAATGTCTGATTGACTTTAGATGAAGTCGCATCGCTGAGTTTAATAAATAACATTACAGCTTTCTTTCAAGTTCTATTTATGTTGAAACTTTAGGAAATATCAACTGAAAAAAATTGATCAAAACAGGCGGCATACTTCGATCATGAGAAAAACTGACACTTTAGCCGCTCATTGTATTAGACCAAGTTATAAGTTGTGAACAAAAAGTAAAATCGTTTGGAGAAGCTCCTTGATCTAGCAACTCATCAAAATAAGTTAAAGCAATCTCAATATCTTCCACAGACTCAACTATAAAATGTGCGCCTGCATCCAACATTTGTTGACCTACTGAAGATATCATATGATCCAGTTGATTTTCCGTCAACTCCTCTACCTCTTCTGAGGAAAGCCCCAACAAGTTCCCAGTCCGTGTAACTCCGACGTTCCAACAGCCTGCATTTACTCCGGCTTTAACTCCGAGTATTGTATCGTCAACTTTCACAATTGTAGACATCGGATAAACATCCAATCGTTTTGATGCTTCATATAGTAAGTAAGGTGCAGGTCGACCACGTGGTGCATCTTCAGCACAAAGAATTAGGTCAGGCTCATATCCTTGTTCTTTCGCAATAGCCGAAACATCGGTCATCAACTCTTTCGTGTACCCTGTACTTGATCCAATTTTCAATCCGAGGTTACGGCATAATTCTGCGGCTTTCGTTGCCCCTCGGATCATTTGACTATGATCTTTTAACGTTGTTTTTTGTAACGGTAAGAACTGTTTATACATTTCGTCAACATCTGGATCGGCAGACGATCTACCAAATCTCTCAACCCACTTTTTCTGAACCTCTGGCATTTGAGTAATAGCTAAAATATGTTCCCGTTTGGCCATTCCCATTGGTTCTCGCGCTTGGTCAATAGTTATTTCTATTCCTCGTTGTCGAAAGATTTCTTGAAAAACAATTGCTGGAGCCCGGCTTCCATGATCAATCATTGTTCCAGCCCAATCAAATACAATAGCCTTGAGGTGTTTTAATGATGGCATTTCAATTCCTACTTAAGTTATTCCAATATCGATCTGCTAACCCAAAAGCCATTGTCATTCCCGCACCACTTGTACCGACGAATAAGGAAACACAGTCGTCAACACGATGATCAAATACGGGTAATTCTGGATGCTTCGCATAGACACCATACCATCGTTCTCTTATTGTCCAGTCATCCAATTTAATGACTTTCTTGAGCTCGCGAATCATTAATTCGTCAATTTCTGTTTTATTGAATGGTGTAATTTGATCCCCATATTCGTGGGAATCCCCCAGAATAACCTCACCATTGGGAAACTGAGATGCTAACACGTGAATACCAAACAAATCCAATTCTGGTGTTTCTGATTGAATTCTTTGTTTCAGTTTTTCCAGAGAGAGACAATTCTCAAAACAACTGTAGTGGCGCAGAGTCAGTCCACTAGCAAGATGTGGTGTCTGGGTATTCAGCAGTTTTTTTTGAGATACAGATTTAAGCATTTGTAGTTTACACAGTACTAAATCCGATTTTATGAATTCATCTGGGTATAAGGTTTTTAAATCGCTACCACTACATATCATGATTTTATTGGCTTCCCAAGACCTGCCGTCGGAGGAAATCATTCGATTACTCTCAATTTTGATAATCGAAGTATTAAACCGAATTTCAACATTAGGTTTTTTTAATAGCCAGTGCGCGATTTTGTGAGGAGCTGTCCGAGGATTAATTCGCAATTCAGTTGGGGAATACATCCCACCCAGCAGCCCAGATTCGTTGGCGAGCACTGATCGATTAATAACTTCCGTAGCATCAATAATTTCAGACTGGTGAGTCTTTTGACTTACAAATTCTTCCAATAAGATCATTTCATCAGAATGGTGGGCTAGGTGGATAGATCCGCATTCTTCCACTTCGACAACTTTTTCGTCATTTAGCTCTAACCAAATCTGTCGTGACAAAAGTGCGATATCATATAGATCACCTGCATTCTGGCCGATTGGCCAAACCATACCGAAATTCCGAACCGATGCACCTTCAGCCTGCTCAGTTCTTTCGAAGATGATAGCTTTGAGTCCTCGTTTTGCAGCTTGAAAAGCATGAGCAAGCCCTACAATTCCAGCGCCTACTATGGCTACGTCATATTTTTTCAATTTTTTTACTCTGTTACTTTGGCTAATAGATAGCTATTCATTTTAAAATATGATGGTTACACTGTTTGCAGTTACAAAATTATATTTTTTATTTTGTTTAGGTTAATCCACTTTTCTTCACATTCTCGAATGCTATTATCTATGCTATTCATTCTGATTACTAACGACGAAGTCATTTTATCAAAAGAAAGATTGTTAGCTCAAGTTTGTAGATTAGTAGTTCTTAGAGAAAAAGTTATTTTAGCTTTCTACACGGACTGAACTGACTATCCTTAGAATATGAAAACATACTTCTATCGACCTGCTGACACTTTTCGAGTGTATGTCTAAGTTTGAGATATGAATTATAACTATAATAATCTGACCGTCATTAATCTAAATGCCATAAAGCACAATCAAATAGGTTCTCCTTGGGCTAACTTTCCATTATCTCACGATTCTAGACTAAGGATTGCGGAAGTGATAATCAATCGACGCTATGAAGTTCACTTATGGTTCTATCATCACTCGAAGAGGCTTGAAATTAGTCGCAAATTTGATAGCCTCGTTGATCTTTTCTAGAGGAAAAGATCTCTCAACAAGTTCAGCAAATGGATAATTATCAGCTTGTTCCAAAAGAAATTCAATGGCTTTATTTAGGTGTTCTGGACGATAATTGTGGACTCCATATATTGAGATCAATTTTCTAACTAATGACTCCGGTTTGAGAGTTAATTCAGGTACAGGCATTACTGTTCCAACCAAGATTAATTTACCACCAATAGTAAGAAAATCTAATGACCGCTGAATTAATTGGGTTGAACCTGCAAAATCAAAAATGAGATCAAAAGCACCAGCATTATCATCCATACAATCCATAAACGAATTTCCAATTTTGCTTGCACCAAACGACTTAGACAACTCAATTCGTTTCTTATTCTGATCAAGGAATACGATTTCCTTAGCTTTTCTAGAACTACAGTATGCTCCAGCGGTTAAACCCAACATCCCGGCACCAATAATTAGAATTCTTTTGTTCTTTACTTTTCCAGCTAGTTCCATAGATGCGATTACGGTCGCTGTTGCACAATTTACAGGACAAATTACGGTTGATTTTATTTCAGGGGGAATCTGGAATACAGTAGCTTGTGCAGGCAATAAAACCATGTCCGAGAAACCACCAAGTAAAGGTCCATCTCCATGTACATACTCATGTCCGAATTTCTTCAATTGTCGACATTTTTGAGGCATATCGTTTCGGCATCGATCACAATCCCGGCAACTGAAACAAACTGACCAAGTAATTCGGTGACCAACTTCTAGCTGTAAACCGTTAAAATCACGGACCGGGCTAGATAAATCAATGATCGTACCAACAACTTCATGTCCCAAAATGGTTGGTGATTTTTCACTGCGTTTACCTTGAATGGTATGGATATCACTTCCACAAATCGTACAGGCTTCAATTTTGACAAGTAACTCACCGTGTTTTGGTTCAGGTATTGGAAATTTTTTTATTGCCAATACTTTCTTACCTTCAAAAAATACGGCCCCTCTACATGTACTCATATGATCACCAATTTAAATCAATATTTTGACTAAGTTCGATGTTTGGCAAACGATTTGGAATTAGGCTATATGGGAATTCGACTACCTAAGCTTGAAGTTAGATGTTTATTTTAAAATTAACATTTTTCGTACTTCTATGTAGTCGCCTGCCTGCAATTGGTAAAAGTAGGTTCCGCTGCCCATAGACTCACCTGTTTGTGATTTTCCATTCCAGTAAACAGCTTGTTTTTGGCTTAAATAACGACCAGCCAATTTTTGTCCTAGGTTGAACTGCCGAACCAAATATCCCTCGATGCTATAAATTGTGATCGTCACAATCGAATTGTTACTTAACTGAAAGGGAATCCAAGTTTCTGGGTTAAATGGGTTAGGGTAATTCGTCAGTAATTTTGTTACATCGGGAGTCTGTTGTTGAACAAAGTGTATTAGCAATTCTAAAATTCCAGCTTCAATTACTGATAAATCGATTTTGTTCTGTAACTGCTTTATTACTTTTGCTAACCGATTTGTTTGTTGGCTAGTCAACGTTAGGTTTATCTGATTCGGTGCACCAGATAACGCTTGGCCAAAATTATTAGCAACCAAGACTAAATCAAAGATATTTATCAGATTGTCTTTATTAATATCTCCAGCTAAATTCGGTCCAGTCAATCCAAATTGGCCAGCTACCATAACTAAATCGAAAATATTGGTCATCCCATCTCCATTGGCATCCCCGACTAACTCAGGTTTTTTAGAGGGTAAAATGACTGATAATTGACGATGGTTATTGGATTTTTGGTAGTTCCTATTACCTGGCCAGTTCACGGTCAATTCCCAAATACCTGCTTGGTCAGCTAGGACTGGTTGCTCAAAATAACCATCCATATTAGTTTGAACTCGAAAGGTAATTGTTTCCGAAGTTTCCGGTAGAAATGCAGTTAAGTCAACAAATTGATTGACTATTCCTGTATGAGGTGAATTTTTCAGACGAAGATATCCACTGATCTTAACTTCTTGCCCCAAAGTTATTTTTGCAGGAGTCCCCCATTTTAGATTTGTCTCCGCTGATTCAGTCAAAAATGTTGTTTCCTTTACGATGGGTTTGATTAAGTCCGTTCCATCAAAATGTGCACTAACCTTCCAGCGTCCTGAATTCTCTACCAATTGCCAAAACTCGATTTTTCCTTCTGCATTCGTTTGGGCCCGATGTTGAATGGATTTCTCGTGTGGATCAGCCAATAACAATTTCAGTGATAGTTGATCTACTTTTGGTAGAGGAGATACAATCGTTTTAATTGGCTGTATAGTAAGATGTGCCGAAATCAAAACTGACTGACCAACGGTTGGATCAGTAGGAGTTATCTTGAGGTCCATAAGAGTAAAGGGCTTCGTTGATGGGGACACAATTACGGTCATTTGTTTCCGTCTTGTTTGGCCAGTATCTGAACCCGTAGCTAAAAGAATAAAAGCTCGCCCCGTTGTTTCTGCATCCGGGCTAATAGTGAGCTGGAGCATGGCGCTGGCTTGTTTGTTTTCTTCGTTGATAACAACCGAAAGAGGTTGGATTTGAGCGGAAATACCCTTTGGGAGACCAGCTAAGAATAAGAAAACCGTGTCGGAAAACCCATCCTTGGCCAAAACCGTAATTTCCGTCTGGGGTTGATCGCCAATTTGGACAGACTGTACTGGATTCTCAATTTCCACTTTAAACTCACCTTTTGACAAGACAATAGGTTCAAAGAGTCGAACAGTAACTTGACTGAGTTGTTCATTATCGGTTTTTAAGCTCAGTTGGGCTGACCCAATTTCGGTTCCGCTAATGTAGGTAGCAGTATAGGTCCCATTCCCATTATCTACTAAATCCGTCAAGGTTCCTGTAGTAGCTAACATTTCAATTTGTTGACCTGCTAGCCCTTTGTCCATTTGATCGAATATAGATATCTCAACTTTTGTCGTTGATTTCCCATCTGCAGGTAATGACCTATCAGTAACGACTACTTTCATTTTCATTGGTCGCATCGGTTCGGTCAATCTGATTAGGCTCATACCTATTGGGCCATCGGTTTTGACAATCAGGTTTTCCTGCCCTTTTTCAGTTCCGGCTGTATATTTTATCGTGTAGGTGCCATCCTCATGATCTTCCACCAACGAAACATAACCCAAACTAGTTTCCAGCTCGATTTTTTGGTTAGCTAATCCATTACCATTCTGATCCAAAATCGTAATATCAATAGGAGTAACTGATTTGCCGTCCGCTGGCAAACTATTCTTTTGCGGAGTAATCGTCATTTTTGTTGGTAACAGAACCTCAGTAACCTCTTCCATGAGTCGGACTGATAGCATTTTATCCCCTTGACGCAATTCATCTACTACTGTCATTCCCTCACCTACGACCCTACCAAAAGCCGTGTAGCTACCGTCTAAGTGTGGAGCATCAGCTAAACAAATATAAAACTGACTCCCAGCTGAATCTGGGTGTGTTGATCTAGCCATAGCTAAAACACCTCGGGTATGTTCGGGCATTTTAGCTTTCAACTTAGGATTCTGAAATTCACCTTTGATTGTCCAGCCTGGTCCTCCGGTCCCATTACCTAGTGGACAGCCACCTTGAATCACAAACAATGGTACATAACGGTGGAAGGTTAGTCCGTCATAAAATTGTTGCCGGATAAGCTTATAGAAATTTTGGACTGTCAATGGTGCGGACTCAGGATAAACAGTGAGTCGAATTTTTCCTTTGCTAGTATCAATCAATACATCCGGAAAAGTTTCGGTTTCAATCGGCTGAGTCTCAAGCCTTTGGCCTCGACCATGTTCATAAGCTCCAAGATCAGGTTGAGTTTGGCTCGGAAATGGCCTATCTTGTCCCTCAATATCTACTGTTGGCATACTTTCATCTTTGATCCCACTACCTATAGCTGGCGATTCATCTTGTAAGCGGTAGTCACCAGTGGTAGGATTCACAAATTTGGGATCTGCATTAATATTGCCAGTTCCCCATTTCAAGGTGACTGTCTCATCTGTGATGACGGAAGTTTTTCCACCTTGAATCAGACTATATGAAATGTCAACTACGATTGGTTGTCCTGATTTACCAAAATGCATTTGTTGGGCTTGATTATCAATGCTTTCTATGTTTTTGTACAGAATTGAATTAACTAAGAGTAGATCAGAATTACTACAAAAAATTCCACCACCAAACATCGCTTGATTATCGGTTATCGTATTACAATTTAGAAACATCAGTGAATCTGACCAGCAAAGTACACCTCCTCCATAATCAGCCTGATTACTGGAAATAACAGTATTAGTTACTACAACTGAGGCCTGCGTTGAAAAAACTCCACCACCAGTCTCAGCCTTATTATTAGTAATTTGGCAACCAGTGATAGTTGGTGTTCCCTGATGTGCTTGGATCCCGCCACCACCTTTAGCATGATTTTCCAAAATCAAACAGTTACTAATCATGGCATCTGAATCTTGGCAGAAGATTCCTCCTCCTGCTGCGGCCACATTTTGGGTTAGAATGCAACTGATAATCGTTGGGGAAGCGGAGATACAATAAATGCCTCCACCGTTGTCGTTTACGACATTACCGTTCCGGATAGTAAAACCATTTAATACAGAACTCTGACTCTCCTGGTTCTGGAATAAGAAACCTCGGCTGGAACTAATCTTTTGGCAGTCGATAATACAATATTGAGCGCCGTTAGCAGACTTAACTGTGATGGACTTACCTTTGAAATCTAGATTAACATTACCTAACCCTGTATAAATTCCGTCGGCTACTAGAACTGTATCTCCGTTTGCGCTCAGATCTATAGCTGCTTGTATCGTTAGTTGCTGTTGTGGAACTTGAATCGTCTTTGAGTATACTTCGTCGGCTAGTAATGATAAACAAACCGAAAGGTAAGCTATTATCCTGATAAATTGGGAGAGAAGGTGGAACCGAGAACTAAAATGTTGTTTGGTAATCGGTATCTTGGGGCACATCTGCTGTTATGATAATAGGTGCTTTTCTAAGGTCTTGGCTAATCCGTCTTGGTCATTTCGAGCGGTCAGTTCGAAGCCAAGTTTGGACCCAATCTGTTGTAATTCAGGATCAGCATTTCCCATTAGGACTCCTATACCAGCATATTGCAACATGTCTAAGTCATTATAATTATCACCAATGGCCAATACCGATCGGTGGTCAATACCACTTTGGTCCGCCCAAAACTTGAGTGGTCCACTTTTTCCAGCCTGTGAATTTGCGATGCTAAAAAAAGATCGGTTGGGGTTGGGCACAGTCGCCACAATCGTTTTGATTGTTGATCCAAAACACTGCTCAAAAACCTGAGAGGTCTCTTTTGTCTCTTTGGCTGGGATTACACATACGACCTCGATGATTTGTCCCGTGATCTGTCGGCTAAGATCATCAAAAAAGCAGGTGTTCGTCTGACTTTCCTCTAAATAAGCTATGGTTTCCTGATCATGTAAATAATCTGTTTTCATAGATTCAAAAGGTTCTACTAAAACTCGACAATTATCAGCAACACTTTCAAATACGATCGGATATAAACCTCTTGACTTCGCGAAATCTACCACCGATTTGGCAATTTCTAAATCTAATAAACAATGATACAGCAATTCACCATTGAAACGTTTTAACAGGATGCCATTGTGACAAGAAAGAATGAGATCTTGTAAACCAAGAGGTATAACTTTTTCTCTGGCTGTCCAAAATCGTCGACCAGTTGAGATTATTATTTGAATGTCTAAATTGGCAACTGCTTCCATTGCCGTCTTAGTTCGAGGTGTAATTTCCCCGTTTGGATCAAGTAACGTACCATCTATGTCGATAGCCACCAGTTTGATTCGGCTCACCTGCGATCTCCACCTTCGATAGCCGATTTCCATTTCGGATCTAAGGCTGGTTGTTCAGTATTCATCTCATTGTTACTATTCTGTTGTACTTTTTGCTTTAAGATTGGGTAAGAATCGACTGATGGCGGATCAAATTGACTATTAGGAATAACACGTTCTAAAGCCTTTCGAATGGCGGGAGCTAATCGCAAGGCTTTCTGCTCTGCTAATATTTTTTCACGTTTTTTAAAGTCTGGCATTACCGAGTCTGCAAATAATTTTAAAGAGTCACAAATATCTGAGTGTTGGTTATTACCCGCTTGCTGTAGAAAAATAACTTGGTCAACTCCAGCGATTTCAAACTTTTCTAGATGCTCTCTCAATTGGGCTGGTGTACCTAAACCGCCCCGGCTGTTTTTCTGACCCGAAGATTCTTGTTTTTGAAAGTTCTGCCAGATGTCGGTTTGGCCTGGAACATGAGATCCATTAATGTAGTAGTGAGCTAAGGCAAATTGAAAAAAACGAAACCCCTCCAATCCTCTTTTTAAAGCAGTTTGTTCATCTTCGTGACATGAAAAACCTGTTACCATAGCAACATTTGGGTTAACTGTTTGACCTATTGGTTCACATTCAGTCTCGAAAACGTGATAGTAGTCATCAACCCAGTTCTTAGCTTCTTCAGGATCGACGAAGGCAAAAGTCAAAGCTCCAATGCCATTTTTAGCAGCGAACTTAATGGTTTCTCGACTAGAACAAGCAATCCAAATGGGTGGGTGTGGCTTCTGTAATGGCTTGGGAACTACATTTCGCGGTGGCATAGAAAAGTAAGTACCTTGATAACCCTGATAAGGATCTTGAGTCATCATTTTAGCTGTTTCTCTAACAGATTCGGTCCACATGTCCCGTTTTTTGGCTGGATCCAAACCGAAAGCTTCAAGTTCGATTCGGGACGCTGATTCACCTGTCCCCCAGTCCACTCGACCATTTGAGACCAGATCTAACGTAGCCAGCCGTTCTGCGATACGAGCTGGATGGTTATAAGCAGGTGGATGCAGAATAATCCCGTGGCCCATTCGGATTTGTTTCGTACGTTGACTACATGCACCCAAAAAAACTTCCGGCGCTGATGAGTGCGAATATTCCTCTAAAAAATGGTGCTCTACTTCCCAGACGTAGTCGAAGCCGAGCCGATCGGCTAATTCTACTTGCTTAAGCGCATTTTGAAACAGCTGGTGCTCAGATTCTTTAACCCAAGGTCGAGGAATCTGATGCTCATAAAAAAGACCAAACTTCATAAGCTTACTTCGATCGCCCTAATCTTTTTTCTTTTAATTCGAATTCAAATGTCGTTCAAAAATTTTGGATTATTTTATTCTACTTTTTTGTCTTGTATTATGGCTTTTGTGGAGATTTGGGGCAGAGACGGTTCAGCTTTCTGACCTCTTGAAAACAAATCAAATCGATTTAAGCAGAAGGCTAAGAGCCAACCTACTAATCCAGCAAGTGCTCCAAATGATACAGCTATACCTAGCCCCCTCGGTGTAGCTACTTTTTCCAGTGTTTGTTGACCAAGTTCAATGCTAATTTGGTCTGGGCAAGTGAGTGTGATTTTATGTTGATCCTTATTCTGTTTATAAGCAAGTCTGGGAGCATAAACGCCACTGGACTCTAGGGTGACAAAGCTATGGCCGTCGTTCAATTTTAGCTGTTTTTTTTGCCATTTTCGCGTCTTCTCCCAGATGATTTCAGCTTGTGATTCACCATTGTCATCGTCTATTTTCCCAAAGGAAACTCTTTTCAGAAGTTCCTCGTTAATTTGTACTACTATATTACTGATTCGAGAAATGGACTTTAGCCAACCCTCATCTTGCCGCATTATTTGTCACCTACGGTTTACGAAGCGAGAAAAATTATAACATTAACCTTCAGGCACTTCAAAATTAGTCCCGCGCCTAATTTCCGTCATCACCCTTAGAACTTCCCTAACAGATTGAGGAGTAACATATACCTTAGCATCTTCTTGTAAAACAGCAGTTACATTGTCGTAGAAATTACCGATATTTGGACCTTGGGCGGGAACTATTTTCTCTTGCCAATCGATAGGCTTAGTACTAGAACCATAGGCCCGATCTTTTGCAGCGCCTTCAACTACCACGACTTCACCAGCTTCAGATGGGTCAAACCAGCGGATGGTTGATTGTTTCCCATCATTGGTTAATGTACCTGTGGTTCCACACAAAATCCAAGCTGGTAACTGAGTCGCAATATTTTGAGCACTGGTAACTTCCATATCAGCCGTACAACCGTTGTCAGCTTTCAGAAAAGCTTTAACATGGTCTTCAACATCGCCACCGGAAGCAATTTGTTGTAGATCTCCCATAACCATTTCAACTTTCCCACCCATGAGCTGCATGATCATATCCAGATTGTGGGTACATTTATTGTTCAACACTCCTCCACCATTTTTGGCCAAGGTTTGCCAATCATCCCTACGAGCAAAGTTACTATTATAGTTTCGAATATGGTACAGATCACCAAGCACTCCAGAATTGACAACTTCTTGCAGGTGAGTGAAGATGGCCTGAAATCGGTAGTTCTGGTGAATGAATAAGTGCTGGTTATAACTCTCTGCTGTCTGAATCATCAAGTCAGCTTCGACCAAATTCATTGCCATCGGTTTTTCACAAATGACATGCTTGCCCGCTTCCAAAGCTGCGATTGAGTTAGGTGCATGATCCACTGATGGTGTGGCTACCACGACTACATCCAACTCGTCGTGTTCCAACATTGATTCAAAGTTCTCATAAGCTCGACAGCTAAATTCGTCTATCGCCTCCTGTCGTCGTTCTTTGATTGGATCAACAACTGCTACTAGCTTAGATTCTGACCGAGATCTAATCTGATTGGCGTGAATATTCCAACCAGACCGGCCTAGACCAGCTATACCATACCGAATAGGTTGATTGGCCATTCTTGACTCCTCAAAAGTTTAATTAATCTGAAATTAGTATAATCAATAAAAAAAGGGTAAAGCTTGAAACTTTACCCCTTACTTGACCTTCATAAAATGTAAGATTTATGTACCTATGCAACTAGTTTCTTTGTCTTTTTACACTTCCCCAGCTAGTTGTTAACTTGGATTCTGGCTCAACGGCTAAGCCTGCAAATTTTAGGTTGTAAGTTAGTTTAGCATCAATGCCAACAAACATACTCCAACCTCCACCTTTCTCGGTTACTTTGACCATCAAGACATTGTCCCCTTTCTTAATATCGACCTCAAAGTTATCTTGAAAATCACCAGCACCTCTATCAACAGCGTTTGTGTGTACATCTTTCCCGTTAAACCAAACTTTTACACCGTCATCACTACCAACTCTAGCAGAAGCACCTTTCTTTGCTACTTTCGAAACACAATTGATAATAGCATAAGAAGCATGATTGTTTATATCACCATTACCAAGTTTGATCTTGTTTATTGTGTCGTTTACATTATTACCACCTGCCGGAGCAATTTTTCCTGACGTCCATTTCAGCTTGTTCTTGTTTTTTATCTTAAGGATTTCCTTAGTAATTCCCTGTTTGGCTAATTTGTCTTCCGTCAGCTTACCGCCTGTTACTTCCTTAATCCAATCATCTTTAGTAACTGCAGCACCACCACCTTTTTTACTGGTATCTACAATTAACCAATACCAAGGGCCTTCTATCTTATCTTGAGCTTCAATTAAGCTGAAATTTGAACTGCAAATAAAAAAAACTAACAAAACAGAACAGAAAATATTCCAATTTCTCATCTATATTCAATCTCCTTAATTAAAAAAAGGGGTAGGACTTTAGCCCTACCCCTCTTGGGAATCTTGTCTAAAAATTATCCAATAAATTACTGATTTCGAATTGTAGCCCAAGTAGTTGCTAGTTTGTCAGCTGGTTCGACGGCAACGACAGTATATACGGCATCGATCCCGACAAACATACTCCAACCACCACCTCTTTCGCCGACTTTAACCAGTAGGCGGTTAACACCATCAACTAAATCAACCGGAATAGATTCTTGGAAGTCACCTGCGCCGCGGTCTTTAGCAACAGCCTGTACGACTTCACCATTCAACCAGACTTTGATAGCATCGTCGCTACCGGTGTGAAGGTCAACACCTTTGGCAGCTTTGGCTTCGAACTCAACATAGGCCCAAGCATCGTGGTTGTTAATATCACCCGCCTTAAAGTTAAGTCCCTTCTCATTCATCAAGTCCCCAACATTATTACCACC
>JAYZAL010000075.1:0-33309 GCA_036339735.1 Candidatus Poribacteria bacterium | reverse complement strand
AACTGCTACACGAAACCCACCATCAGCGTGAGGTGTAAAGGTCGGCTTGTGCTTTCCTCTCAACACTTTGGCAATTTCAGTCGCTAGCCGACCGAGCGTTTTTCCGTCGGCGTCAAACAAGTACCATTTGATTTCTTTTTGACTTCCTGTCGGGAAGTAAGTTCGATTTCCACGCATGATTCTCTCAACCTAAAATTCTTTTTGAGCTGGACAACAGCCGCTGATCTTACCATTAATGAGTCTTTCTGTCAAGTCAATTCAATCACCAAGCTACAAACGCTCATAGAAATCTGCCGCATTTTTAACCCCTAACCCATTTTCCATTCTGAGTAGCTGTTTCTGTCGATCCGTTAGTAAATCTAACCATTCTGTCTTAAACCGGTGATGTGGGTCACATTGAAACCTCATCCAACTACCGTTTCGGTAATGCCCAAACAGGGCATGTCGAACTTCATTGCTAGTATTGGCTCCCCCACCGTGCCAACACTGCCCATTGAAAATCAGAACACTACCTAATGGTGCTACCGCCGTTTGGATATTTCTAACCTCGACACCTTTTGGTATCTGAGCATAACCGCTTTTGTGTGAGCCTGGAACGATTCGCGTAGCACCAATTTCCGGTGTGAACTCATCTAGCATCCAAACTGTATTCATCATTACGGGGAATTCAGCATTCTTTTTGATGAGTGGTTGAGGGATATCTCCATGTAGATGTTGTTCAGTATCACCCGGACGAACGATTCGGGCATTCAGGCTACCCAAAATAATATTCTCACCCATGAAATGTTCGATTAACGGCAAGACTTTTGGGTGGTCAATAGTCTTAAAAAAGATGGGGTCGTATGTGGGCAAGTTAGCAACATGACGGGCCGTTCCCAAATGCTGGTGTTCAGTACCAATCTCTTGGTTTAATTCAGCTAAGACCTCTTTGATTCCTTTCGCTTCATCGGGAGTTAAAACTTCCTTTAATACAGTATATCCATATACATCGATTTCAAATTTCTCTTGTTTGAATGGTTCATTGTGCGATTCGGGCATCATAGACTCCTATAAGCGTTCGACTCATATTGAATGTGATACGTTTCTAAACTGAGGAAGGGCGAGAGTTAATACTGATTTAGTGCCCTTTATGAGGTATGTCCTCGACTGAAACACTATCGAGGGCTGACTTCTTGACAGCCCCAATTTGAACTATACGAACTTTCGCTGGAAAAGGCTTAGTCGTAAGAGATATAGCTGTATCTTCTTCTAAAAACGCTAACTTAAGTAAGAATGCAGAAACAACTGCGTAAAAAATTATCGCGGCATAGTTGACCAGGCTAGGCGGTAGATTCAGTTGAAACTTACTAAATAACCAATTGAATGGGTTTGCGAAGGAGGCTAATCTCTGCCTATAGTGAACCCGTCGGATTTCTGATTGAGTATCAGCCAATAAATCTGTGGGAGGTGAAAGAGTCGACAACTCATCCAAGATGAGAGAAACATGCCACATCTGTTCGTATTCTTGTTGGCAATCCTTACAATCTAGCAAGTGTTGCTTCAATAATGTTTTTTCGGATTCCACGAGATCAGCGTTAATATGAACACTGATTTCTTTTTGTACTCTTTGACAACTGATTGGATCTTTTGGGTTCACAACTGCCTACCCAGTAAATTCTTTAGGTTACTAATGGCCGTATTTAGTCGCGAAGCAACAGTGCCCTCAGAACAACCTAAAACCTCTGCAATTTCTCTGTATTTCAGATGCTGCATATAAAATAACGTCACAACAGCTTTTTGTTTGGTAGGCAGACTGCCAATTGCTAACTGAACAATCTGCTCTTTTTCGGTTTTAAGCAAATGCTGATCAGGTTGGGTTGGACCGGCGGCCGACCGTTGTATATTTTTTGTGTCTTCTGTATAGGAGTACATAGTACGTTTGCGAGAATCCGACTTACGTAAATGTTGTTGGCAAGTGTTAATAGCAATACGATATAGCCAAGTTTTGAAGGTGGATTGAAATTTGAACCCACCAATCGACTTGAAGCTCTCCAAAAATGTTTCTTGCGTTGCATCCTGTGCATCATTAGTATTACCTAACATTCGATAAGCCAGATTATAAACCATGCCATGATAACGTTCTACTAATGAATTAAATGATTCTACATTTCCGCCAACAGTTTGTCGAACTAACTGACGGTCACTAACATCTAAAAACTTACTCATGTTAGTAGATGTTTGAAGGCAATTTCTTCATCTGATTTTTGCATACTGATTAACTATTTAACTAGGATCATACGCTGAATTTTTTTTTCATTTAAAATCAATGAAGTCACCTCCGAATCCCCTGATTGGAACGACGCAAAGTAGGTGCCGCTTGCTGCTTCATCTCCAAATTCATTCTTCCCATCCCAATAAGCAGCTCTTTGTTTGGTTGTATATTCCCCAGCCGGTAGTTGCCCCAAAGATAATATTCGGATGCGTTGACCAGATATGTTGTAAATACCGATATTGACACTCTGGGGTTGCATTAGACGAAAAGGTATCCAGGTTTCTGGGTTGAACGGATTAGGATAGTTAGCTAGAATTTCTTTCTGTGTGGAATTTTGCCTTATCAGGTTATTCAGTAATTGAAAGGCATATTGGGCCTGAGGAGTTTTCACTACTGAAAGTTGCTTAACAGCCGTTTCTATCTGGGAAATTTCTGAATACCCTAAGTTGTAGTCTATTGATGCTTCGTAGTGAGTAATGCTGGGAGCAGCATTTGTACCTTGACCGAAATGGTTGGCAACCAAAACTAAGTCAAATATATCAACATTCCCGTCATCATTGACATCACCTTGTTTGGCATTCAATAAGCCAAAGTTGCTGGCAACCAAAACTAAGTCAAAAATATTTACTTGTCCATCTCGATTGACATCCCATGGCTCAGCAGAAACAGCTAAAAAATCAGGCAAAGAAATTACACATCGAAATCCGATTTCATCATGACGAAAGGTAACCGGCAAAGACGAACGTTTAGCACTTCGAGCTTTGGCTCCATCATCACGCCATGAACCACCTCTCAGTACCTTGAAGTTACCTGTTGCTGGTTGTTCTGGTCCTTTTGGATTTTTTAGAGGGCTTTTGCTATAGTAATCTTCTGCGTACCAGTCAGCGACCCATTCGAAAACATTACCAGCTAAATCATGTACACCAAAGGGACTAACTCCTGTTGAAAAACTACCTACTGGCGCGGTTTCCTGTTCAAAACCATCAGTCGCTCCTTCAACATTAGCATGATGAATTTCCTGATTGATTGACTGATCTAAGACGTTACCCCAAGGGAATTCAAGACTCTTTCCTCCACGAGCAGCTACTTCCCACTCGGCTTCTGTTGGTAGCCGTTTGCCTGCCCATTTAGCATAAGCAAACGCATCGTCCCAAGAAACACCTACAACCGGCTGGTTTGGTTGGTTTAATTTGTCGTTTGTCCAGTACTTTGGTTCTCGGTGCCCAGTGGCTTGCATAAAGTTCATGTACTGAGTGTTAGTAACTTCATATTTATCGATGTAAAATGCTGGCAACTCAACCGAATGCGCAGGGGTTTCATCTGGGTCAGCTTGCTCAGAGTCTGAACCGATGGTGTACGTATCCGCCGGAATAAAACACATAGTCGAAGAATCTTTCTGGAATTCAATCTCACCTTCAGCTAATACACCTGCGTTAACAGTAAAGGTCAAAAATGCAAAACTAATTATGAAAGAAATGATAATAGATTGGGAAAGCCGAAATAACGGAGTTTTCATCATCGAACTTAATTCTCCTTCGAGGGTTGAGTCTAATCTACCTAGCATGCCAGGGGCCGGCATAATCCCGGCCAAAAGGAAGGCCAAATGGTTCTTCAAAGGGTCTAAATGGTACCATGTTCGCAATTTCTCGGAGTTGATTCATAATATCGCTGCTCAATGGACCTGAATTAACGGCAGCCACGTTTTTCTCGACTTCTTCTGTCGATCTAGCTCCCATCAGAGTTGTTGAAATATCTGGGTTAGAAATGACCCAACGTAATGCTAATTCAGGTAGCGAAATTTCGATTTCGTCTAAGAACTTGTACAAAGCTTGAAACTGATGGCGACGGGGAGAACTCAGCCATCTAGCTCCTGTTTCGATTTCTTTGTAACGACGGGCTAAAGCTCCTTGCTGTAAGGGGGAACCAACAACAATTCCGACTTTCTGTCGTTTGGCAGCTGGTAGGACTTCAAATTCTGCTTCTCTCCACAATAAACTGTAGTTAAAAGCTGTCAAAATAACGTCGTAATTGCCCGTACTAATGATGGGCGGTAGTTGATAAGCGCTTGTTCCTCCTAAGCCGGTGAAACGGATAATACCTTCTGATTTTAATTCGGCCAAGATTTCGGATACTGGGCCGTGGTAATTATCGTAATTATCCCACCAATCGTATTGCCCTGGTCGGTCTGGCTCGTGAACCATTAGTATATCGATCGTGTCTTTTTTCAATAATCTCAAACTATTATCAACGGACCGTCTTAGTAAATCCTTGTTTTTGGGGTCAAATGGTTCTGGCCGTCCCCCTAATTTGGTTGAAATTACGTATGGTTGAGAAACACCTTCCAGAGCTAGACCTAAGACCTCTTCGCTATCGGCATAACTAGGTGCTGTATCTATGTAGTTAACACCAAGTTCTAGGCAGCGATGTATTGCTTGTTGTGCTTGCTCTCGTCCTTTTCCACCAACTTGGGAGACGAAAAGACCGCCCATTCCCAATACACTGACCGAGATCCCAGTTTGACCCAAAGGCCTTTTTTCCATCGGAGTTACCCCCTACCCTCTTTACCAGACTAAAAATTTAATTAAGAGTCGTAAATCCGCACGCCACAGTCCGGCTAAAGTATATCATTTTTTCACTCTTTTTATCATAGGACAGCTTATTAGTATGACTGTTAATTATCAATCAATACGGAATTAGACTTAAGATTTCAAGTTGCAATCAGCCAAAGATACTAAGCATGATTGATGAGTTCTTTTTTACAATTACAGCAAATTTATTAGTTGCGACATTACCGTGCAGACAAATTCGATCAGCACAAGTTACTCAGATTAGCTGAACAACAGGTTAGACCAATAATTACAGTTTCATAGCTCAGGATCAAAATCCTTTTTGATTCCAACTCGAGACCCGGTGGTATTTGCATCTGTCTAGATAATTAGTTTGTAGGGAATTGGTTACGGATGTTTCCTAAATTAGGTTCCACTAGGAAAGACCTAAGACCAAGCAAAAACGTAGGCCAAGGTCTGTACCCGGGCAAAAGTAGGCCTTGAATTAAAATTAAAATAACATTGACTGAAAATGGGAACTAGTTCTTGAAAATCACTTTTTCATCATATTAATCAGATCTAAACAAAGAAAATTACTGATCGAATGAGAAGTAATTTTCGATCTTGCTTAGTTATTGTATCCTATTTCATTGAGTAATACTAAGTGTCGTTTGTAACAGAATGGCTTTTTGGCTAATCAATACTTTCTTTTCTTTCAAGACAAAAATACAGAACCAAAATCCGGATGAACACAAAATGTGGTAGGATTAGACTACCCATTTCCTTTTGGGTTAGGTCTTTCGAATTCGTCAAGTACTGTTTTTTTCTTTCCAACGCCGAATGAGACCGGCTTCAATTCCAAACTGGTCTAAGGTTTTACTAACCACAAAGTTGATTTGGTCATCAATGGTGTCAGGGAAGTGATAAAAAGCTGGCATCGCAGGTAAAATTATCACTCCGTTTTTTGACAACTTAAGCATATTTTCTAAGTGAATTGTACTAAATGGTGTTTCCCTGACCACCAGAACTAATTTCCGCCGTTCCTTCATGCACACATCGGCCGATCTTTGTAACAAGTTACGAGACAGTCCCGTTGCTACGGCAGCTACAGTTCCCATACTGCATGGAATAATTACCATACCTTCTGCTCTAAAAGATCCGCTAGCAATCGAAGCTCCGATATCGCTAGGGCTATGATAGATAACGTTGTCTGCATCCCGACCAATCAAATCAGACAATTCGAAATTGTCAATATCAACATCTATGCCAACTTCTTCTAATAATGATCTAGCACCAGCTGGCGAGATAGTTAAATGTACTTCAAAGTTGGTTTGGTCAGCTAATACTTCAACCAAGCGTATGCCGTACACGGTTCCGCTTGCCCCAGTTAAACCGACAATTATTCTTTTCATTAATACTCTTAGTTATAGCAGTTATGCTAAATTCGGCGCAATTTTGAACTTCTAATTAATCAACTACCATCTGGTTATTGACAGTGTTAAAAAAATGAACTAGCAGCCATGATATTATTAGATTCTTGAACATTCCAGATATTGGCCAAAGCCAAAATCTTTTCATCAGACAAATAGCAGTACCTCTGCACCCACATCCCATCAGCATTGCTGTCCCGAATTATAGATACTGTTCGCTTCCACTGATCAAATGGCACATATCCGTGCGCGAGAGGGATAACTGGCGCACGGCCAGAAACCTGACTTGCTACTTCGTTAATACGATCGTTGAAGGTCCTGAATCTGACAGGGTGTTTGTCATTTGGTGCCGGAATATGATAATCAGACCAAGTCGGATGGTCAATTGAGTCTGGCAGGTTGAACCAACTTTTGACAGCTTGTAAGATAGACGCAACAACTAGGTTTGGATTCCAATTCTTTAGTGCCTGACCATACCAGCGTGGTAATGCCGACCAGTGGAAGGTGTATAACTTCGGGCGAACCGAATCTACAATTCCGGCTAATTCAGCATAATTCATACCACTTGAACGGTTAAAAGGGGGTGGCCATCCATTAGCAATCAATTCGACATGACCGAATCCCGATTGATCCATCGCCAAACGAATATCGCGATATAATCCAGAAATCACATCAGACTTGAAGCGAAAAAAGTCGTACACGCCGGGGAAGCGGACTAGAAGTTCAAGTATCCGGGATGGACTATTTAGAATCTGGCTAATATGATCGAGACGCTCAGTGGTTAAGTCATTAAAATGATGCCATAGGGATAGTACATCACTCTTAATTCTTTTTGCTTCATAACCAAGATTGTTCATATGTGCTTGGGAGTGAAGGCTAAAACAAGAGAAGTGATCTTCAAGCAAATAGGTCGTGTATTCGACCCAATCTAGACACACCCCATCGGGGGTAGGTTGCTGGCTGATTTCATCCAACACACAAGCAATTGCCCAGGCTCTCACATTAGGTGAACTGGGGCACCCTTGATTTGCCACTCGACGGTTTGGGTCAGGGATTTGTCCATTGATCCATTTCATTTGGTCTTCTACTTTAAGGTCAGGCACGGCCAAGGGTGTCACAGAAGTGTACACCTTCCAATCTCGGCTTCGAGCCGATTCATAAATTTGGTTAGGCAAACTGGAATCGAGGTCTGATGGGAATTTTTTCCATGTTGGTTTGTAGGAGGTGTCTGCATACCAAGATAAGTTTGGCTGTTGGCTGCGGAAACTTTCTAAGTACAGTTCTCTCTTTCCCCAAACGGGCCGATCAAAAACTCGGTCGTATCCGTCGATGTCGATTGGTGGTGCTCGAAATCCAGCACCTACAGTCGAAGGTCGATTGAGAATCCGACCGCAATTGATAGCTGTAGCACCTGTTGACTCTATTCGGTCCATTACAGCATTCAACCCTTCGACTTGTACGTCTAGGGGAGTCATGACCAAGCCTAAAAATTTTCCCATTCTGTTCTTTTCTCTTTCTCTGATTGATGTTTTGATTGGATTCACCAAATCGATTTAGACTATCAAGGATTTGTTTTTTTGTAAAGATGATTAGCTGTTTTTGAAATGATTTTCTTCAGATTGGGAGTTGCGAGAGTGCATAACTGGACTTGATTAAAACTAAATAAATATGATAAAATAGGTGATTCTCTGCCCGCATCCAATCCGGAAAGTGGGCCGCTAGTCCAAAGGGAGGATAGAATTATGAATAGGTACGAAAGTCTTTTTATTGTCAGTCCTACGCTTGACGCTGGTCAAATCGGGGAGCTGACTGAAGGAATTAATACGCTGATTCAAGATGGTGGTGGAAACGTCTTACTCACCGATCACTGGGGCCAAAAGAGATTGGCTTATGCTATCAACAAACACTCAGACGGGTACTATGTCTTTTTAATTTTCGATGCACCGCCGGATCTCGTTAGTAAATTGAACAACCATTTCTTAATTACTGAAATGATTATGAGGCATGTCGTGCTTACTTTTAATGGCGATTTGGAAAAGTTTGTTACTGTTGCCAGCCAAAGAGGCCAGAACGAAACGTCAGCAGAAGAAACTTCTGCCACTGGACAGACCACGGGAGATAGTGAAACATCAAGCGAAGATGATGATGAAAATCAAGCGTTAAAGGATAGTTAAACCCGAGTGATGAACAAAAATCGTCAAGCAACAGAGAGGTAAACATGAGTTACAACAAAGTTATCTTGATGGGGAACTTAACTCGGGATCCCGAGTTGAGAACTCTGCCCAGTGGGGCGTCGGTCGTTAATTTTGGAATAGCGGTCAACGAAAGCTGGACCGATAAAAATACTGGCGAGAAAAGAGATGAAACTTGTTTTGTCGACATTGATGCTTGGGGACGGCAAGGCGAAGTAGTCAATGAATATTTCTCCAAAGGCAAACCGATTCTGGTTGAAGGTAAGCTTAGATTTCGTCAGTGGGATACAGACACTGGCGAACGTAGATCGAAGCATTCTGTTACCTTGGACCGTTTTAGTTTTGTTGGTTCTCGCCAAGACGATGGATTCCAGAGCGATGGTGGAACTGGCGGTGGGATATCGTCAGCGACAGATGATGACATCCCCTTTTAGTTTTAACCCCACTAGATTATATTTTTAGGATTTTGGAACATTTATATGAATCAGGATAGACCAGCAAGTCGTGATCGGCGCCAAGAAGGACGTTCGCAGTACAATAACAATCGAAGACCTTTTAGACGTCGTCGCCGTAAAGTTACTTTGGAAGAAATTGACTATAAGGACGTTGAGCTTTTACAACAGTTCATCTCAGAGCGGGGAAAAATCCTCCCGCGCCGATTTACTCGCCTAAGTGCTAAGCAGCAGAGAGAAGTTACTCGTGCCATTAAGCGAGCTAGAAATATGGCATTACTCCCCTTCTCTAATCACTAAAAGAAAGAGAGAATAAGATGGAAATCATTTTACGTCAAGATGTCGAAGGTCTCGGGGCTACTGGAGAAATTTGTAATGTTGCTGCCGGATATGCTCGCAATTATCTCATTCCTAATCGATTTGCAGTACAAGTTAACACACAAAACCTGAAAGCCTTGGCGCATGAAAAACGGCTTCTAGAGGCTAAAGAGCTGAAGAATAAAGAGTCAGCTAGAGAGATGGCTGGTGTGATTAGTGGACTGACTTGTAAGTTTGCCAGACGCGCGGGAGAAGAAGATCGTTTGTTTGGTTCAGTAACTAGCATAGATATTGCAAATTCGTTAGAGGAACAAAACGTAGTTGTCGATCGTCGGTCAATCGATCTAGACGAACCAATCAAAGAACTTGGTATCTTTATGATTCCAATTAGCCTTTACCCTGACATCATTCCAAGCCTTAGGGTCGTTGTCGTTCGTGAAGAAGAATAGATTCCTATTAGCCTTCATCTTAGGATCGCGAAATTGACAATCACCCCACTTTGAATAGATAATCATTGGGTGCCCTGTTTCCTTGGAGTAGACCAGAGGCACCCTCCCATCCATCAAGCGAATATCCTTCATGCAATCGGTAGAATCTCTTCATGATCGGCAAGCAGAGCAGTTTGTTCTTGGGGCGATGCTGACTGATGCTACGACAATCCCCCTGATAACACCGGTTCTGGGTGAAACTCCCGACGCTTTTTTCACTACTGACCATCAGCTGATTTACAGTGCTATTTTGGCGTCTTACGAGCGAAATAGTCATGCTGAGCCAGGTCTAGTGGCTCATGAGTTAGAGCGTGGGCAACAAATCAACCGAGCTGGCGGTAATATATATCTCTACGATTTACAGGCCCGAATCGTTGAAACTGAGAGTGCAGAATTTTATGCGCAAATTGTTCAGGAAAAGTCAACTCGCCGTCGTTTCGTCGTCGCGAGCAAAGAAATTCAACAATTAGCGTTAAATCAAGAAGAAGAAATTCAGACAGTTCAAGACCAGATTCAGGAAGCTGTTTTTCGAGTTAGTTACGAAAATCGGCAGGAAGGTTTTGTTGCGATTTCTTCTGTTGTAAGGGATGCACTTCAAGATGTTCTAGCTGCGGCCAATCGAGATGATGACATTTTAGGTGTAGCTACTGGTTTTGTTGATTTTGACATCTTGACTTCTGGCTTACAGAAAGGTGCTTTACATATTATTGCAGCTCGACCTGGAATGGGAAAATCTACCTTCATACTAAATGTGGCTCAAAATATTGCCATTGAAAAAGAGCTATCTGTAGCTATATTCAGTTTGGAAATGCCAGCTAAAGAACTAACATTAAGAATGTTAGCAGCCGAGGCTGGTGTCGAATTTTCTCGCATTCGATCCGGTTATTTGAATGATAATCATTGGGATTTAGTAGCAGAGGCTGTAGCTCGATTCGAGGAAGCTCCCATCTTTCTTAATTGTACATGGGGTTTGACTATACAGCGCTTACGATCCGAGGCTCGTCGTTTGAAAAGTGAGCATCCCAATTTATGTTTGGTAGCAGTAGATTATTTACAACTAGTTAGTGGGTCCAACAAGAGTTTACCACGTGAGCAAGAAATTGCTGAGATCTCTCGATCTCTAAAGAGCTTAGCAGTGGAGTTAGAATTAACGGTAATTGCCTGCGCACAATTAAGCCGAGAAGTTGAGCGCAGGCCAGACAAAAGACCCGTTCTGTCTGATCTACGTGAATCTGGTTCAATTGAGCAGGATGCTGATCTAGTGGCATTTCTGTACAGAGATGACTATTACAATGAACAGAGCGAAGAAGCTGGTATAGCAGACCTAATGGTCAAAAAGCACCGTAGTGGTCCTACAGGAACGATTCAGCTCGAGTTTGTGGCTGAGCAGATGCGGTTTGACAACTGTACTCGTTACTAAGAACGCACATATTTACAATGGGAATTATGTTTTGTCTGCTTTGATTAAACCAATTGAAAAAGTAGGACAATTGATGATTGTCTTTTTCACTGGTTTAGGTGAGGCTACTCGATTGACACTTACTTCTGTTAATCTAGCATTTCAACCCCCTTACCAATTTCAAATGACTCTTCGTCAATGCTATATAGTTGGAGTAACAGCTTTGCCTGTTGTTATTTTCACTGGTATCTTTACGGGGTTATTAGTAGCGACACAAGGTTATCATCAACTTAAACTTTTCTCAGCTGAGGGCACTATTGGTGGATTTGTCAGTGTTACTATTATAAAAGAATTGGGCCTTGTGGTTCCAGCATTCGTTATGGCTGGTCGAATTGGAGCGTCTATTACTGCGGAACTCGGAACAATGAAGGTTACTGAACAAATAGACGCATTAGAAGTAATGGCTGTTGACCCGGTAAAATATCTGGTTGTTCCTCGTTTGGTAGCCTGTTCAATCATGCTACCGGCCCTGACGCTTTTTTCTATTGCTTTCGGTATTGGTGGTGCTTACTACGTAGTAATTAAATTATTTGATATGAACGGCAACTTTTTTTGGAAAAATCTGAAGTCTTTTATGTATCTGAGCAGTATTGTGGTCAGTGTAGTAAAGGCTGTATCTTTTGGTATATCAATCGCAATCGTTGGTTGCTATAAAGGATTTTCGGTGTCCTCTAATAATGGAGCTGAAGGTGTAGGCCGTGCTACCACAGGATCTGCAGTTACTGCAATTATGATTATTTTAATCATCGACTTCCTACTGAACCATCTACTATATGCGATTCTAGGATTTAAATAAGAGAATCTTTGGTTTAGAAATCTTATGATTGTGGTAAAAAATCTATGTAAAAGCTTCGGTGAAAACAGGGTTCTAAATGGAATTGATTTGCATATACCGCGTGGAGAAACACTCGTTATAATGGGACCAAGTGGTTGCGGGAAAAGTGTTTTACTTCGATTGTTAACAGGCTTATTGAAACCAGACCAAGGTGAGATCTGGTTCGATGGCCAAGAAATATCGAGCCTGTCCAAGAGAGAGCTAGTTCCGATTAGGCAGAGAATCGGTATGTTATTTCAGTCAGCTGCATTATTCGATTTTATGACAGTAGAAGAAAACGTTGGATTCACACTTCGCCAGCACCATGGATGGAAAGATATTCACCAAATCGCCAAAGAGAAATTAGAGCTAGTAGATCTACACAACGTTGGGCAATTGAAGCCAGCTGAAATTAGTGGCGGCATGAGAAAAAGAGTAGGATTAGCCAGAGCGATCGCTGCAGATCCAGAAGTTATTTTCTATGATGAACCGACCACAGGTTTGGACCCGATAACTTGTGACGAAATCAACCAACTGATGTCTGATCTGCACGAAAAGTTGAAAGTTACATCTGTCATCGTCACTCATGATATGGACAGCGCATTTTTTGTTGGTACTCGGATGGCAATGCTTTACGAGGGGAAAGTAGTAGCAGAAGGAACGCCTCAAGAAATAATGAATAATGAAACTCCAATCGTTCAGCAGTTTATTTATTCTGGTTCTAGAAAGATGCTAGCCCCCAAATAAAAGCAGGGAATATTAATTATGTGGAGCCTAAATCTTAAAGTTGGGATTACTGTTTTTATTAGTATTATGATACTGGTAATCTTATTGATTTCTGCTACCGATTCTCCATTTGAAAGGCGTGGTGATTTTGTTACAGTACATTTTAATTTTGTTAATGACCTAAAGGTCGGTGCGGGTGTTATGCTATCTGGGGTACAGATTGGTCGTGTGACTAGTATCCGTTTACTAGACGATGCTAGTAAAGTTGAGGTTGATTTACGAGTTGATAAAGCTCTTCAGCGACTACGTCGTGGAAGCCGTATCGAAATTGGCATTATAGGATTTGTAGGAGAAGCATTCGTCGACATTGAAAATGGACCAGATACTGAACCTTTGATAGAAACTAAAGATTTCCCGCTGACTGGCATCGATCCAGCTTCTGTAGCTGATGTCATTCAAAGTGGAACAGATATGGTGGTTGAGGTGGCCGGTTTAATTGAGTCATCTAAAGCGCTAATCGATGACAACCAACACCAAGTAAAAACGCTTATTACTGACCTCAGTCAAATGGTCCGCCAAATTAGTGAGACTGTTGTACATAGTCAGAAACAATTAGAACAGACTTTATCTGTTCTGAATCAATCTGCTAACGATGCACAACACAATATCCAAATTACATTAGATAACCTGAATACTACTATCGATCAGGTTTCGTCCGCACTTCTGCAGGTTGCAGAAAATACAACTGCCATTACCGAATCAGTGGACGATCTAATCTATCAAAACCAGCCCGCTGTTACCAATACATTAAACTCATTTCAGAGTCTTGCCATGGATCTAAAACCTCTAAACCAAAGGATTGAGGAGACAATCAATAAATTACAGAATGAAATTTTAGGTTTAGCGATTATGAGCCGAGAGTCCATCGAAACAGAATTACCTAAAATAGACCAGGCTATTACTGAAATCACTGAAACCAGTAAAAAATTTGGTCGGCTAGGTGAGGATTTAGCAAAATTGGTTAATCATGCTAGTAGTGGAAACGGAACTTTTGCTCAGCTAATTCACGAACCAGACTTGATTGAAGAAGTCAAAGAGAACTTAGGTCATCTAGGTCAGACTCTTGAAAGTACGGCCGCTTTAGCTCAAGACTGGCAAGCAAAATCAGCCGCTTTTCAGTTACCTCCGATTAATTGGCATTCCGAAGTGCGTTATCTTACCTTAGATGACCAGTTACAAAGCGAATTTCTACTCGGTTGGTCTCCTGACAAAAAACAATTACTGCAATTTGGTTTTTCCGGCCACAGTTGGAACACAAATACAACTCGATTATCTCTTCAATACAGCTACAAAATATTACCATTTATGAGGAGCCGAATTGGTCTTAACCGGATGAGTCCCCGAATAGCGACTGATTTTATGTTGTTTGATAATAGGATTGGTTTTTCTTTGTTGATGAGTAGTCTTAACTCGAAAAACTTTTTGGCAAATTCAGCTAAGAGCTCAACTCTCACAGCAGAACTATACTGGAAATTGAGGTTGACAGATTCAACATCTTTTCACTGGTTAATCGGTCTCGATGATTTTGCTGATAGAAACGGGTGGAAAAAGCCTCAACTAACCCTTGGTCTTCGGCTCGCCGATAGCAGTTGGTAATAGTAATAGCTCGTGTAGAAATGGGAAAAGCAAAAAAGACGCAATTTATCTGTCATTCCTGTGGTCATGTGTCATTGCGTTGGTTGGGTCGTTGTCCGGATTGTAACAAGTGGGATAGTTTAGTAGAAGAAACCGTCACTTCCAAAAAAGAAAAACAACACTTAACTTTTGCTGCTAGTCAGCCAGAACTAATCACTGACATTACCGCAACCGACTATCAAAGACTCAGCACGAGGATTAGTGAATTTGACAGAGTTCTGGGTGGTGGAATTGTTCCTGGGTCTGTGACATTGATTGCTGGGGACCCAGGTATTGGCAAATCAACACTTTTATTGCAAGCCAGTAATGAGCTTAGCCTCCAGCACGGAA
Organism: Candidatus Poribacteria bacterium; assembly: GCA_036339735.1. Taxonomy (GTDB): domain Bacteria; phylum Poribacteria; class WGA-4E; order WGA-4E; family UBA9662; genus TMED15. Next base: position 18,608 of record JAYZAL010000075.1, on the reverse strand, counting down.
CGGTATTGTATGTATCAGGGGAAGAATCAGTTTCACAAACCAAGTTGCGCGCTAATAGACTTGACATCGATTCGGATTCGTTGTATGTTCTCTGCGAGAACAGCCTTGAACAAATCGAATCTCATATTGCCTCTCTTAACCCGAGTGTAGTAGTAGTTGATTCTATTCAGACTATTTTTCAACCACATCTACAATCAGCACCGGGTAGCGTAACCCAAGTTCGTGAAAGCGCCGGTCATCTGCTTGTGTTGGCTAAGACAAAGAATGTTCCTGTCATTTTAGTTGGTCATGTCACCAAAGAAGGTGCTCTAGCTGGACCAAAAGTTCTCGAACATATGGTGGATACGGTCCTCTATTTTGAAGGGGAGAACCATCATGTGTATCGAGTGTTAAGAGCTGTAAAAAACCGATTTGGTTCGACCAACGAAATTGGGGTTTTTGAAATGTCGGCTAGTGGGTTAAGCGAAGTTCTAAATCCATCTGAGTTGTTCATTAGTAACCGAATTGAAAACATATCAGGTTCTGTGGTTGTATCCAGTATGGAGGGTACTCGACCGATTTTATTTGAACTTCAGGCATTAGTTGCACCATCAAATTTCAGTATTCCTCGCAACACAGCAACAGGCGTTGACCGTCAACGTATTGCCTTATTAGTTGCTGTTTTACAGAAGCGTGTTGGCTTCGAGATTGGAAACTCTGATGTTTTCGTGAATGTGACTGGTGGTATGCGGGTTGATGAACGGGGTGTGGACTTGGGGATTATTATGGCTATTGCCTCTAATCATCGTGACATTCCAATCTCAACTAAGACAGTTGTCATGGGCGAAGTAGGATTAGGTGGTGAGGTTCGACCTGTAACACACATTAGTAGACGACTCCGAGAAGCAGATAAGCTAGGATTTAACCGAGCAGTGTTTCCAGAATATAACTTAAATAACTACTTGGAAGACACAGATAAACAAGCGAGGGAGGAAATAGAACTTGTTGGCGTAACTGACCTATACAGTGCCATTAGCGCATTGTTGTAAATTATTGCCGATTTCGAGCTAAAAACATCATCTTATTGTGGGAGGGTGATGTTCCTCGTTCAGCAGAAAGTTGTGACGCGTCAAATCGGCGTGTGGACACGTTTTAAGTTTGTGTTCACTGCTATTGCATATTCCCCACCCAGAAGAAAGGGGACGTTATGATCATTTGGTTAATTCGCCTTAGTTTCATATTGGTAAGTGGATTGTTTGGCTTTGCGCTTGCTGACGGTTTTGGTGGTGTGGCTGGCGCTAGCGTTACCGCTGTTTTAGTCGCATCTGAAACCCTGAGTAACAGGTCACATTTGTCAGATTTATTCTCGGCTTTGGTTGGATTTTCATTAGGTCTCATTCTTGCGGGTATTGCGACTTTTATTATCTATACTCTTAGGCCTGAACCGGGTGAGTTGACTCGTAACGCTGTTTCTGGCATCACTTTACTGTTTGCGTCCTGCGGTACCATGATTGGTTATCACAGTCGGCGTCAGTTATCGATGTTTATTCCAATAACTGACGCCGATGGAGGCCTCGCCGAAACAGTCCATCGCCAACTACGTGTTCTGGACACTAGCATTATTATCGATGGTCGCGTTTTAGAAATTTGCCACACTGGTTTCATTGATGGTTTGTTAATCATACCCCGATTTGTACTAAATGAACTGCAGCATATTGCCGATTCGACTGATGACCTGCGCCGCGAAAAAGGGAGACGTGGTTTTGATATTTTACGTAACCTGCAAAGTGATCCAGATATTGAAATCGAAATTTCGGAAGATGATTTTCCTGAGGTTCCAGAGGTTGATGCTAAGTTAATCCGACTGGCTCGGAAACGTAATGCCCAGATTTTGACCAACGACTTTAACCTGAATAAAGTAGCAGAACTTCAGGGCATCGTGGTTTTGAATATTAATGAATTAGCTAACTCAGTTCGGCCTGATTTCATTGCTGGTGAGCAGATAGAAATTCGTATTACACGCGAAGGCAAAGAACCAAATCAAGGGGTTGGCTATTTGGCAGATGGGACGATGGTGGTTGTAGAAGGTGCACAAGAATCCGTCAGTCAGACGGTCGAAGCCATTGTCACGCAAACTTTACAAACTAGTGCCGGACGGATGATATTTACTCGAATGGTAGGGTATGAAGAAGAATTCGATGAAAACAACCACTACTTCGATATCTATGAAAGATCTAGCAAGCAACGGCCAGAAGGTATGCGCCCTAATTCCAGCCGCTGGAAGCGGAAGCCGTATGGCCGAGCTTAGCTCAGTCAAGAAAACCTATATTTCGTTGGGCGATCATCCTGTTTTAAGTCGCACCCTTTCAGTTTTTGATCGCCTTCAGTCCATCGGACAAATCATCGTTATCGTTAGTTCAGAGGATGTAGAAAAGTGCTGGTCGGAGGCTATCACCCCTTATCAGTTTAAAACACCAATTCAGGTAGTAGCTGGCGGATCGACTAGACAGAAGTCTGTTTTTTGTGGACTACAGGCAATGGACAAGGATGTAGATTGGGTCGTTGTTCATGATGCAGTCAGACCTTTTGTGACTGGGACTCAAATCGAGAATTGCTTAAGTCAGTGCAAAACTTTTCAAGCTGTAGCCTTGGCCGTTCCTGTCAAAGATACGATAAAAATTGTGGATAAAGACCGATTCGTTGTTCAAACACCGGAACGCCAATCGTTGTGGGCCGTTCAAACGCCACAAGTATTCAACAAAAAGTTACTGATAGATGCTCACTACTCTGCTCTCGACAACGTAGAATCGGCTACAGACGATTCTACACTCGTTGAACAGAATGGAACACCCGTCAAGTTAATAGAAGGAGATTACCGAAACCTGAAGATTACGACCCCTGAAGATTTAGAGGTTGCACAGACTTTCTTATCCAATTCCAACATGGAACAAGACCCAATATATCAAAACAGAAAACTTGCACACAGAATCGGCATTGGCTATGATTTACACCGATTGGTGAGGGATAGGAAATTAATTTTAGGCGGAGTCGAGATACCATTTGACCTCGGTTTATTGGGTCACTCCGACGCTGATGTTTTGACTCATGCGATTTGTGATTCTATGTTAGGAGCTGCAGCCCTAGGAGATATAGGTCAGCATTTCCCAGATAATGACCCACAATATGAAGGTATTGATAGCCTAGTATTACTTGAACGTGTGTGTGAGCTTATTTTGAATCAAGGTCGTTTCGCAGTAGAGAATATTGACGCTACGGTGATCTGCCAAAGACCGAAGTTAGCGACTTATATCCCTCGTATGCGACAAAATTTAGCCAAGGTAATTGGTATAGACATGTCCCAGATCAATATCAAAGCGACTACGGCCGAGGGTTTGGGAGACATTGGGCAGTCTCAAGCCATCGCCGCTCAATCGGTTTGTTGTTTAATTTCCTCACCAACATCGAAGTAGTGTCATACTGGGTAGGTTACTAGTTATTAAATAAGCAAAAAGTTAAGGAATTTTAACAATCGATTTATGCCAATACAGATTTATAATTCGCTGACGCGGAAACTGGAAGATTTTGTACCCCTTGAGGAAGGAAAGGTCACCATGTATAGTTGTGGCCCAACTGTCTATGACTATTTTCATATAGGTAATGCTCGCACCTTTTTGGTTTCTGACATTATTCGGCGTTACCTAGAGTACAAAGGTTACCAAGTCCAATTTGTTCAAAATTTAACAGATATTGATGATAAAATTATTCGGAAAGCCAATGAGCAAGGCATCGAATCATCCGAACTTTCGCAGAAGTATATTGACGCTTATTTTATAGATGCCGAAGGGCTCGGAATGCGCATGGCCAATGTACACCCCTGTGCTACCGATCACATAACAGAAATTATTGACCTGATACAAAGTCTCATTGACAAAGGATATGCTTATGAAAGTCAGGGTGATGTTTATTATCGAGTTACTCGCTTTGATGGTTATGGCAAATTATCTAACCGAAATCTAGAAGATTTACTGACTGGAGCACGGGTCGAGACTAACGAAAAAAAGGAAGACCCACGCGATTTTGACCTTTGGAAAGCAGCCAAACCCGGTGAACCTTGGTGGGAAAGCCCTTGGGGAGAAGGTCGACCTGGGTGGCATATTGAGTGCTCAGCGATGGTTATGAAGCACTTAGGTCATACTATTGATATTCATGCTGGTGGTCAAGACTTGCTATTCCCACACCACGAAAATGAGATTGCTCAGAGTGAAGCCATAACAGGTAAACCATTCGCCAATTACTGGGTCCATACCGCATTTTTACGGATTGATGGCAACCGAATGGGAAAATCAGAAGGTAATTTTATCTTTATTCGGGACGCATTGTCCGAGTATAACGCGGAAACTGTCCGTCACTTTCTGCTGTCTGCGCATTATCGTCATCCCTTAGATTACAACAGCAAAAGTTTGTCTGAATCAGCGAGTGCTATTCGGCGACTTCAAACGTGCCTTGATCGAATCCGGCCATTTGAATTAAGTCTAGACGAGAATCAATCGATTGACTCTAATATGACGAATGCTATTAGCCAGATGGAAATCAAATTTGAGCAAGCCATGGATAACGATTTCAATACGGCGTCGGCTATGGGTTCTGTTTATACATTCGTTGGTTATCTAAATCGTAGATTACAAGAGGCAAGTTCATTAGAAAGCCAAAATACGAATGAGATTGGGTTTGGTCAGGCTTACCGTACCTTGGCTAAAATTTGCCAAGTGTTAGGGATTTATAATCCACAACAATCGTTAACCAATAACGATTCGTTAGTAGAGGGCCTAATGAATCTAGTTTTAGAACTACGTCAATCTGCTCGACAGCAAAAAGACTGGGCTACAGCAGACCAAATTCGAGATCAGCTAACTCAAATTGGTATAGAATTAAATGATTCTAAATCCGGCACAAATTGGTCTATCAGTAATTAACGTTCTAGTATCTATCGTTTTTTAGTATAAAGGAGAAAATATGCATCAGCGTAATTGGGAAGTTGCCGTTATTTTCGTTTTATCTGTCTTAGTCTGTCTTAGCACAGGCTGCGTGTTAAGTGGTCCAAAGTACAACTGGAGTGAAAATATTGCTCTCAGTGCAAGCAGTGGTCGGGCTGGTAGCGAAAGCCTCGATTCTCCTATGCATGATGACAATATCAATACTTATGGTGAAACTGGACCGCTGCTACTTGATGCGCGTGATCAAGCTTCACTAGAAGCGGCAGATAAATTTTCGCAGGCTACTTTGCGTTGGGTCAAACCTCAAACTATTCAACGGGTTGTAGTCAAAACTGATCAGTACGAATTGGAATTTTTCAATATTTACTACCAAGATGACGAAGGAAATTGGGAGCTTTTGAAAGAGGTCAAAAATAATATTTCTAAGGCTTACAGTTATGTTAGTCCTAAACCAATTACTACTACACACCTGCAAATCCGAGTACCTAACCGGTGGGATTCTCGCCGTGTTGGTGGACAAAAACGAAGAACTGTGGGTGAGGGTGGTGCTCCTAGTCTTAGTTATAAAAAGATTCGCGAAATCGAAGTTTATTATGCTCTACCAATGGAAGCTCCAGCTCCGACTGAGTAGAATAAATTAATTTTTGCTTTGGGTTTGGAATAAATTGGTGGTGGATATTTAGAAATGTCGGTCGACAAATCATTAATCCACCTCAGTTTAGTTCCAAGTATTAGCCCTAGGACCATCCAACAGCTACTACAAGAATTCGAGTCAGCCGATAAGATCTTGTCTTTAACCTTAGATGACATCGACTCAGGAAAATTGTCGGCCGATCCGAATTTACTCCGCCGTATCGTGTACGAAAAAGGAAAGATATCCGTCGATCAAGAACTTGAGTTAATTCAAGAGAATGACTGCCAAGTCGTGACGTATAGTGATTCATCTTATCCCGTCTTGTTAAAAGATATATCAGACCCACCACCTGTTCTTTATTTTAAAGGGGAAATACCACCCGAAACAACCCCTTATCTTTCGATTGTTGGGACCCGAGAACCGACGGATAGCACTAAAGAGATTTGTTATAAATTAGCTAGCCAATCTGCTAACAAAGGAATGACTATTGTTAGCGGTGCTACCAACGGTGTCGATGAAACTGCTCATCGAGGAGCCATAGACGCCCAAGGAAAAACTTTAGCCATAATGGCTTGTGGATTAAGCCAAGTTCATTTGTGCGGAAACCGAAATTTAATTGCAGAGATTATGGAAAATGGTGCCGTTATTTCGGAATTTCCTATGTCTGCAAAACCCAAAGCAATGAATTTTGTTCAGCGAAACCGATTGGTTAGTGGATTATCGAAAGACATAATCCTAGTGGAGTCTACAGATCGGAGTGGCTCCCTAATCACAGCTCATTTTGGTTTGGAACAAGAGCGAAACGTCTTTATCTTAGCTGGTGCTAATTTATCTTCTAGGACGTCTCTAGCTACACATCGCCTCATTGACCAAGGCGCTAGATTAGTAGAGTCAGCAGAAGAAATATTAGAATCGTTGCCAAACTGCTCGGTTAGCCCAAGCCAGAACCCATCAGACACACGGATTGATTCCCATCAATTCAAAACTGAAGATCCGCCAGCAACCAATTCCAAACCAAAAACAGAACGATTAGATACCGCAATAACCAAACCCAGTCAGCAAGATTCCAAGAAGCTTCGTACTCTATCTTCACAAGAAAAAATGGTTTTGTCAGCCATTGATAATGGAGATGAATCAGGAGTTCACATTGACCAAATTTCTCGCGTTACTGGACTACCAGTTCATACTATTGCAGGTATACTAACTATGATGGAGTTACAAGGCTTGGTAGTTCAATTACCAGGTATGAATTTTCTTTGCCAATCGGATAGTTGTACCTAAAAAGAAAAATATGCAAAGCAAACTAAATTTTGAAAAGCCGTTAATTGAGCTGGAACAACAAATCCAGCAGTTGAAGAATTTTTCTGATTCTCATCCAGAAATTGATATCTCCAAAGGATTAATGGCATTGGAAGATAACGTCAAATCTCAGACTCGTAAAATTTTTAAAGGTTTGAGCCGATGGGATAAAGTTCAATTAGCTCGGCATGAGCAGCGCCCACAGTCGTTCTCTTATATTGAAGCCATATTTGATGACCCTGTGGAGTTGCACGGAGATAAATATCACGGAGATGATCGAGCCCTGATAGGAGGTTGCGCTTGGTTCCAAAATCAACCGGTAGTCTATCTCGCCCAACAAAAGGGTAGGAATCTCAAGGAAAGACAAGAAATGAGCTTTGGCTACACGCATCCAGAAGGGTATCGTAAAGCTCGGCGACTGATGAAATTAGCTGAAAAATTTGACCGCCCTATCATCAGTTTGGTCGATACCCCAGGAGCCCATTTTGACCGAGGCTCAGAAGAGAGGGGGCAGTCGGTAGCAATTGCGGAAAATTTGGCCCAGATGGCAAGTTTATCGGTACCGATGCTCGTAGTCGTTATAGGTGAAGGTGGTAGTGGAGGAGCATTAGCTATTGCTGCTGGAGACCGAGTGTTAATGATGGAGTATGCTGTTTATTGTGTTGCACCTCCAGAAGCCTGTAGTGGCATCGTTTGGAAAGACAATGGAGAACATGCTCCGGAAGCCACAGAAGGTTATAAACCAATTGCTGATGATCTGATTGAGCTTGGTGTTATTGATGAAATCATTCGCGAGCCACTAGGCGGCGCACATCGCAATCCAGCCCAATCTATTCGTAACGTTAAGCGATCTATTAAAAAACACCTATCTGAGTTAGTAAAAATTGACAAAGACACATTGGTACAAAAACGATACGATCGTTATCGGAAGCTAGGAGTCTACGGAGAATCAAGTATCTTATAAAACAATTAGGAGATTATAAATGTACAAAATTGCAGTTATTCCGGGCGATGGTACTGGACCTGAAGTTACTGATGAAGCACTAAAAGTTTTGTCGGCAGCAGCTAATAGAGATGGAATTGAATACGATCTAACTCATTATGATTTTGGTGGTGATAGGTATTTGTCAACCGGCGAGATTTTACCAGATGGTGCTGTTGAAGAGCTAAGCCAGTACAATTCCATCTACTTAGGTGCAGTTGGACACCCTGAGGTTGCACCTGGCATCTTAGAAAAAGGCCTTTTGTTAGAATTACGTTTCAAACTTGATCAGTATGTGAATCTGAGACCAGTAACCCTATATCCGGGTGTGGAAACCCCTCTGGCAGGAAAAGGTCCTGAAGATATCGACTTTGTCGTTGTCAGAGAAAACACCGAAGATATGTACTGTGGAGTAGGTGGGTTCCTTCGTAAGGGAACAGCGGACGAAGTGGCAACTCAAACGGCAATTTACACTCGAAAAGGTTGTGAACGAATTATTCGTTATGCTTTTGATTATACTCAGAAAAGGAATAACCCGAAGGGTAAACGATTGACGCTAGTGGCAAAAACCAATGTACTGACGTTTGGGCATGACCTTGTTTGGCGGACTTTTCAAGACGTAGCAAACGATTATCCAGATGTTGAAGCAGACTATAATCATGTTGATGCTTGCTGCATGTGGATGGTCAAAAATCCTGAGTATTACGACGTGATTGTTACCACCAACATGTTTGGGGATATCATTACTGACTTGGGGGCTATGATCCAAGGGGGAATGGGAGTTGCTGCTGGTGGAAATATTAACCCTGAACCCAATGGTACGAGTATGTTCGAGTGCATGGGTGGTAGTGCACCCAAATACACTGGACAAAATGTAATTAATCCAATTGCCGCAATTGCCGCTATGGCAATGTTATTAGATCAAGGTGGTTATCGCTCGTCTGCCGACCGAATTACTGAAGCCATAAAAGTAGTGACTGGGACCAAAATGGAAAGCCAGGCTGCTGGCCGAATGGGATACTCGACTAGTGGAGTCGGAGATTTGGTGGCCGAATTGGTGGCTGATGAAAATTTTGAAGGTTAAAGGATTCTGAAGTGAGAATGTCTAAACTCTTTGGACGAACATTAAAAGAAGTTCCGTCCGAAGCTGAAATTCCTAGTCATCAACTGTTACTACGTGCCGGAATGATTCATCGATTAGCTGCTGGCATGTATAGCTATTTGCCTGTGGCTCACCGGTCCATTCAAAAAATTGAACAAATCATTCGCCAAGAAATGGATGCGATTGGCGGGCAAGAAATCAACATGCCTTTGGTACATCCGGCCGAACTATGGCAAGAAAGTGGTCGTTGGGAGCCATTAATTGGAAAGGAATTAGCAGGCTTTAGCGATCGATTTGACCGTGATTTAGTTCTGGCGATGACACATGAAGAAGCTGTAACTGATCTGGTCCGTAATATAGTCAATTCGTATCGACAATTACCTTTTCAACTTTACCAGATCAAATTGAAGTTTCGGGATGAACCTCGACCACGAGCAGGACTGATAAGAGTTCGTGAATTCGTGATGAAAGACGCATATAGTTTTCATACCAGTCAGGAAGATCTAGACGAATACTATGAACTTGTATACCAAGCTTATTTGAACATCTTTCATCGATCAGGGATAGATGTAGTCGTAGTTGAATCAGACACTGGTATGATTGGTGGGTCGGCTGCCCACGAATTCATGTTGGTCTCCGATTCAGGTGAAGATAACCTGATTTTATGTTCTTCCTGCGACTATACAGCTAACGCGGAAGTGGCCGTTTTCCAAAAAGGACAAACCGAGACTCAAGTAATGAAACCCTTAGAAGAAGTGGCAACTCCTGACCAACAGACGATTGAAGAAGTTGCAGCATTTTTGGGTGTCCAACAAAACCAAACCTTAAAAGCAGTTTTCTACACCACCGTACAAGGAGAAGTCATTTTCGTCGCTATTCGTGGCGATCTAGAAGTCAATTTGACTAAATTGACTAATGCAGTCGGAGAGGAAGTTAGACCGGCCACTATTGAAGAATTGGAAGCTAATGATATAGTAGCCGGTTATGCCTCCCCCATCGGAATTGAGGGCATAAAAGTTTTTCTAGATGATTCAGTAACAAAATCTACGAATCTGGTAGCTGGAGCTAATAAGATCGGTTATCACCTCAAAAATGCTAATTATGATCGTGATTTTCAAGCCCATATTATTACTGATTTGGCCTTGGCTGAGGATGAGTCGGTGTGTGCTAAATGTGGAGGCACCCTCAAACTTAAAAAGGGTATCGAGGTTGGTAATATTTTCAAGCTGGGCACTAAATATAGCCAAGCTATGAAGGCAACCTATTTGGACCAAAACGGAAAATCACAACCAATGGTCATGGGTTGTTATGGAATTGGCGTGGGTAGGTTGCTGGCTAGTTCGATTGAGGCTAATCACGATGATGATGGTATAGTTTTTCCCAAATCGATCGCTCCTTACCAAATTCATCTAATGCATATTGGCAAAGGTGAGAAAATCGTAGAAAAAGCAGAGCAACTTTACCAAGATTGGACTGGCAAAGGTTTAGAAGTTTTGTACGATGATAGATCCGAAAGCCCAGGATTTAAGTTTAAAGAGGCCGATCTAATTGGTCTGCCATTGCGCGTGACGGTAAGCCAAAAGACCTTATCCGTTGACAGCATCGAAGTTAAGTGGCGAAGCCAATCAGATAGACAACTTATCAAGATCGATGATTTTGACCCGGTGACCATTTCTGGCTAATATCGTCATTTAATTCAATAGAGATTGATTTGATATATTCTGCCTATAAACTAATCACTCATGCTCTAACTCATGTTCCCGGTTTTTCCACGGGAAAAAATCATCAATCACTATGTAGAAAGCTGGTATTACGAACAAGGTCAGTAAAGTTGCGACGGTCAACCCCCAAACGATAGTGCTGGCCATCGGCATCCAAGTTGCCGACCTGCCACCAATACCCAAAGCCATGGGTAATAGGCCGAAAATAGTAGTAATAGAAGTAAGAATTATCGGTCGGAGTCTAGTCTGCCCACCTTTTATTACGGCTCGCCACTTGCCGGCACCACTTTGGCGGCGACGATTGATAAAGTCAATTAGCACAATCGAGTCGTTGACCACAATACCAGCAAGAGCTACTATACCGAATAGGCTAGACAGCGATAGTGGTTGTCCAGTATTGATTAATCCTAGAACTGCACCCATAAAAGCAAATGGTACAGCCATCATGATAATAATTGGTTGTACAAAAGATTTGAATTGAGTACCCAGTATAAAATAGATTAGCAACATACCAACGGCAAAAAGCTTTCCAACATCAGAAAAGGCTGAATTAATCTCGGCTAATTCGCCCTCGAAACTGATACTACAAGCCGGATAACGGATTCCAGCTTGGTCGAAGAAGATTTGTATCTTCTGGTTAACTTGAGCTGGTTGAATCTTATCTTTATCTACACTAGCACGAATAGTAATAGCTCGCTCTCTTTGAAAACGTTCAATAGTGGAATATCCCTTTTGTCGTGACATACTAGCTACATCTTTTAGAGGAATAATAATTGGTAACCCGTTAAGACCTGGCTGAGTTACTAGATTCATTTCTTGAAGATCTTGGATGGACTGGCGTCTGTCTTTCTCATATTGAACAACGACGTCTATTTCTTCATCACCGTCGCGAATCACAGTTGCCTTGAAACCATCGAAGGAACGGCGAATAGATTGGGCAATATGCGCTACACTCAAGCCGTATTCTTGGGCTTTGTCGGTCTTAATTTGCAGTTTAAGTTCTTCTTTTCCAAGTTGATAATCATCTTGAACGTCGAAAACGCCATCTGTAGAAGACAGCAAATCTTGAATTTCGTTGGAAAGACCCTCGAGTTGGTCAAAATAACGACCTTTCACTAATACTTCTACATCTGATGCTGCTGGTGGACCAGAATCGTTTTTTATATATTCGACTGATTCTGGTCCTGCTATCTGTTGACATCTGTTTCGTAAGTCACTGATGATCTCTTCTACGCTGCGCTCTCGTTGCTTTTCCTCCACCAAATCTAGGACTAACATGCCTGTATTACTACCAATAACTGCACGCTCATTATTCTTAGTAATAAAGCCTGTTCGACATAATACGGCATTGACTTCAGATGATGGCAAAGACAATGCTTGTTCCTCAAATTGTCTCATCACACGGTCGGTCTCTTCTAAGTTTGCACCTGAAGGTAGTGTGACACCAACGAAAAACATTGGTAACTCATCGGAAGCAAATAGGTTCACTGGAATTAAACCGCTGGCGACTAAGCCAATACTGCCTCCAATTGTTATGAATACTAAGATCAAGACTAAGTAACGCCACCGAAGTACCCACTTTAGTATTTTAGAGTAAGGATTGAGTAATTTTTGCATTAGCCGGTCTCTGGCCGGCGAATGCACAACCTTACCCCACTCAGCAATATGTGAAGGTAAAATAAAGAAACACTCTAAGATCGAGGCAACGATCGTAAGGCTAACTACAATTGGTATCACCCGCATAAAGCGACCAATCAGACCTGGTAGTAGAGCCAAGGGTAAAAAAGCGGCTATCGAAGTCAATGAAGCGGCCAATATTGGAATAGCAACTTCTTTGGTCCCTTCAATCGAGGCCGTGGTTAGAGGTTCACCTTTTTCTAGTCTTCGATAGATATTTTCAATTACCACGATAGCATCGTCGACTACAATTCCTAAGACCAATACAAGAGCAAAGAGTGAACTCTGATTGATAGATTGCTTATTCAAGTACATGACAGTGAAGGTCATCAGCAGTGCTATAGGAATGCCAGCCGCCACAAATAAGGCATTACGAATACCAATAAAAACGAAAAGGGCCACGACCACAAAGATGATGCCTAAAAAGGCGTTAGTCTCAAGAACTTGAATAAAGCTTTTCACAAAAGTTGATGAGTCGCTAACTAAAGTGATAGAAGCAGATTCTGGCAAACGGTATTTCCTGTAGTTATCAATAACAGTCTTGACTTGATCAACGATCTTGATGGTATTACCTTTTGATTGTTTGGCAACTGATAAGGAAATGGATGTTTTGCCGTTCAGTCTCGTAATTATTCGCCAATCTTCGTAATCATCTTCAATTTTCGCTACGTCTCGTACCCGAATTTCTCCACTTTGTGGCAACTTACGAATAATCACGTCATAAATTTGGTCAGCCATCTTGAACTCACCAATGGTGCGTAGTAGCAATTCTGCTTGAGCCACTTTCAATTTGCCGGCAGGGATGTTTAGGTTTTGCGCTGAAATCGCATTAGCAATCTCGGCGATAGCAATACCGTGCTGGCTTAATCGGTCAGGGTCAACTGAAACTCGAATTTGGCGTTTTCGATCTCCTCGCATGCTGACATCAGCTACATTTTCGATTTCCCGGATCATTTCTTGGAGATCTTCAGCAATCTGTTTAATTTTAATCTCAGGAAGGTCTCCCGAAACGACTACATCCAACATAGATTCTAAATCGCTAGAATCTAGCTCAATGACTACTGGGTCTTCAGCATCCTCCGGTAGATATACTTTTTCGATTTCTGTTCGTAAGCTCTGGGCTGACTGCTTAAACTCTCTTTCACTAATATCTTGTTCAAATTGGATACTAATTATTGATCGACCTTCGGCCGAAGATGAGGTGATCGTATTAATGTTATCCACATCTGAAATTTCATCCTCTATTGGTTTAGTAATTAGTTTTTCAATTTCTTCTGGTGATACACCTGGATACCAAACCTCAACTATCATCCAATAGAAATTTAAGTTTGGATTCAGCTCTCGAGGCATAGTAAGGAAGCTAAAGGTGCCGAATACGATTACACCAATTGTAATCATATGTACCAACACAGGATTTGTAATGAATGTGCGGATTAACGGTTTCATTTATGTATTTTCTTGGTCAAGTTTTTTTATTTTTGTATAATGGATTGATGAGTGAGAGTACCTTCATCCAATTATGTTATTTGAGGTCCAAATCCACTAATTTTCTAATTACAATGGCACCTTAATTCTGCCATATGAGTACCTAACATTCCCAGTTTGTTATGATTTGTCATTACAGTCTAAATAACAAACAGAAAAAATCTAAATTTGAACGAATTAATTGTAAGGAGACGATATGAAGCAATCAGTCAAGGAATTTGTGGTTGTTGGTTTGGGGGCGGTATTGTGGGATGTGTTTCCAGGTCAAACTCACTTTGGTGGAGCACCCGCAAATTTTGCTTGTCATTCCAAAATGTTGGGCGGACAATCTACAATGGTCAGTTGTATCGGAAAAGATCAAATGGGAATAGATATACTGAAAACTTTTGAACGATATCAAGTTAATACTGAAGCTATTTCTCAATCGACTAAATATCCGACAGGAACAGTACTAGTAGATTTGGACGATGAAGGCCAGCCAAGTTTCCATATTACTCCTAATGTGGCTTGGGACTTTATTCCTTGGTCAATTGAAACAGAGAATCTAGCGCAACAAACTAATGCTGTTTGTTTTGGCTCGCTCGATCAACGATCTAATAGGTCTCGACAAACTATTCAACGGTTTTTACAGTTGACACCCGTCGACTGTCTAAAAATTTTTGATATCAATTTAAGGCAAGATTATTATAGTGATGAATTGATTATCCAATCATTAGAATTAGCAAATCTTTTGAAACTGAATGATGAAGAATTACCAGTAGTCAAATCTATCTTGAGTCTAACAGGTGGGACAATTAACCAGTTGGAACAGCTAAAACAAAAGTTTAAATTAGAGTTAGTCTCACTTACTAGAGGAGGCAAAGGATCCGTTTTGCTAACCGACGAAGGCGTTTTTGACCATCCAGGCCTATCAGTGGAAGTAAAAGACACGGTTGGTGCTGGTGATGCATTTACTGCTACTTTGGCAATGGGTTTACTTAATCAATTTGAATTTGAAACGATTAATGAAAAAGCCAATCAGGTGGCAGCTTATGTTTGTTCTCAGTCTGGCGCAGTTCCTATTCTTCCTTCTGAAATGAAGACAATATTTGCCTAGTATCCTACAATTCATCAACCCTAGGCCTATTACCAATAGAGGGAGGTAAGAGCATTCTCTTTTGTCTTTCGGTCAACTGTCCATATGATTCTTCGTTGGGATAATTGATGTTCCACGCTGAGTGTCCAGGGCTGTATTTGTACAAAAGTGATCGGCGCTCGTGATTGGCTGCCCAAGGTTTGGTACCGTGAATCAAAGCTTCAGTAAAGAAAAGGACATCGCCCGCGTTCATAGTAGGTTGTACTACATAATGAGCGTCCCGTTTAAACTGTCGGACATCTCCTGGTACGGATCGCAACATGTTAGTTTTGTGGCTGCCTGGAATACAAGCGAAACCACCGTTTCCTTGGTTAACATCGGATAGAGCAAAAGTCATCACACTCAATCCATTCCTGATAGTTCCATCTCGATACTTATACCAATGGTCACCGACAACATCCGGTCCACCATGCAACCCACCTTTTGATGTTCCTGCATTCATAAAAATGGCATAGTCATGGTCTAGTCGTACATATGGCCCCAAAAGTTCCAACAAATAAGGGAGAATTTTAGGATGATCGATTAAGTCTTTGAACTGATCGCCCCATAAACTTGGTCTCCCCTGTCGATCAGATTGATCTATATATTTATTCAGTTGGTTAACTTCATTTTTTGTTAATACCTTAGGTATGACAATATATCCGTGTAAATCGATGACAAATTTTTCTTCCGCTGTTAGACCACTCTGTCTCATTCTTTGCCTCCAAGGATAAAAATAGTAATTATCTAAATCTACATCAAGTCCGGTTTCTATACAAGGGACTATTCATTTGTGAAAATAAAATTTTTGATCTACTAAAATACCAATCCAATCCTATCGATGCGGCTGATTTATCTATTTGCCAAAGATGTCGGCAGACGCTGGAAACACCATTGCAGAATCTTGATTTTATATGGCATAGTGATACCATGAATTGGGCAATTGCATTTTTCTTTGGTTTATTCTTTGGTTCGATTTTGGTTAGTGGGATTGGTATTTTGCCTGAGGAAACAGGGAAACTAATATCCGCAGTTTCTCTTATTATTGGAACAATCCTGTATAACATTCATACTTGTTTTATAGACCTTTCAATGTACAAAGAAGGGATAAAGCTGTTTCAACCGAAAAAAAACAGCCACGACAGATGAAAATACAGACAATTTTTATTTCTGGTTATTGTATAGGATTCAGGTTACATGAACAATCAACCCTAATCGCTCTTGGGGCCAAATCTATCGATAACCAAGTCCTGAATTTTCACTCACTCGATAAGGTGAAATTAGAGTGAAATCCATAAACCTATTCACAAGTCATTAAAAATGATTTCGAGAACACAACTTAAATTTCGGAGGATTTAAATAAATTGAGTGAAAAAAAAACAAAAGATTCGCCTGGCCATCCATTAGGATCGGAATATACTTCTTCAGAGAGACTGTTACTTGATTTTACGAGTAGAGGATTAGTAATCCTGTCCCCAGAGAGCCTGGGGTTACCACTTGGTATACACCACCAAATTTACCAAAAACAGAAACAGGCTATTAGAGAAGGAAAGAGAATTAGACCGTCGACAATACCACAGATACTGGACATTATCAATTCGCCTGGGCTAGTGAAGGCTTGCGATCAATTGGTAGGTGAAAATTGGGCTATCGTTCCCTTTTCCTCTAGTTCGATAACTAGTGGAGGTAGTGATCAACACTGGCATAAGGATGACAATGCTCCCCGAAACAGCAGGAAACAACGTCATCATCAAACAATACAAATGGAAATGCTCTACTACCCACAAACGGTAACAGATGACATGGGACCCACAGCTACTATCCCCTATTCACAATATTGGACTTTCAATCACGAGGAGAATCACGATAATTTTGCTGGAGCCGATCATCTTGATTTCAACTATCACTTAAAAGGTATGGAATCTCAGACTGTAAGTGGACCAAATTCAACCTATCATCTAGATGACATTGTTAATCGACGGACTGATCATGATCTGAGAATGAGGAAAGCGATCACTGATTTGCAATGGCCCTTGGTTAAACCATTTGAGGCTGCTCCGTTATCTGCTGGCAGTGTAATTCTTTATTCTCACAATATGTTTCATCGTGGCAATCATCGCCGTGACGACTGGCGTACTTGGCAAGATAATCCACGTTTCATGTGGCGATTCTGGATCTACCGGACGACTGATCCTAGCCAGCCAGACACTCGAGATTTATGGAAATCCGAAATTGACTGGAATAACCTAGGTGAGGATTTACTAACCAATATTGACTTAACCTCTGTGGAGCCTGATATAACTACAGTTTGGCGTTATCATTATTATTGGACTCGAATAGGAAAAGAACCACCTCAGATCTTGTCACAGGACCAAAAAGAGGCTGAAAAATTGGGGCATCAGTTGCGTTTAAAGAATGAATCAGCAGAACCAGCCCGTATTGGTGCAGCCTACCGGTTAGCTAATACTGTGAATTTGAAGTTGGCTGTCAATATCCTAGAAGATGCCCTCTATGATGAAAGAGAAAATGTACGTCGAGCCGCCACTTATGGGTTAATTGCCGTTGGTAATCAAGCTACTGCAACACTTATAAAGGCAGCTAATTCACCATTGAAATGGGTTCGAAAAGCTGGTGTATATGGTCTGGGGGACGCTTGTGAGCTAAGTGAGAAAGTGCTAGAAACTGTCTCTAGTCGGTTGGAATCCGATCCATCTGTTTATGTTCGTTCTGTCGCAGCAGGTTCACTAGGTTGTTTAGGGCGCCGGTCAGCCGCTAGTGGGATTGGGAATCAGCTAATTCCTTCTTGTTTGAGGGTGTTAGTGGATAGCTTAAAAAAAGAAGAAAATAGACTAGCTATGGACTTGGCACAAGGTCGAAGTATTAAGTTTGCACGCCCTACTGACGAGTCGGATGTGTGTGAGGGGGGTGGATTCGATCTGGGTTTAGATCGTTTTCAACCAGTTCGTTCCTCAGTACGAGAAAATGTTCTATGGTCAATAGTAATTCTTTGCTCGAAAGGGGCATCTGTTCTGGGATCATCTCTCGATATAACTATAGAAGCATTGAAAGAAGTAATTCAGAAGGATCAAAACATCATCAGTGTTGGTTATGCTATGGATGCCTTAAGTAGGTTAGCTAAGATAGAAGGCGAAGAAAGAATTGATTCAAAAAGTTTTATGCAACTTAAAAATGATCTTTTTTCTATCTTGACCGACTCACCAGTGCAAAGCCTAGATACTTTGTCAAGAAGTGGACTTAGTTTAGAATCATTATCTCGTTTCACTGAACCGATCTGAGCCACCATTTTTCTCAATCAATATTCAAAACAAGTGAAGTCAATCTGTTAGCGTCGCCTTGGAGGACACAGACTAGGCTAATTTGGGTAAACCCTAAAATTCTCCACTTAAATACAAACCCAGTTATAGAATAGTTTTGATTCTTTCTCGTGATACAACGGTGAACTCTTTCGCCTAATTTAGATTGACTTGAGGACACACTTTGTATCATGAATCCTTCAAATCTTGTTCATCTAATCTATTTTTAAAATCACATAATTAAAAAATAAATACTAATGTGTTAGGTGATCTTTAGGGAAATACGCGCAATTTGATTCTATTATCA
>JAYZAL010000074.1:0-5144 GCA_036339735.1 Candidatus Poribacteria bacterium | reverse complement strand
GTCCTTCGCGGCTTGAGACAGATCAGTCAGGCAGTCCAATGTCGCGTTCTCACCAGGCAGCCAGCGGCAGACAGACCACTGACTCGGGTAGCCCTCGGCGGGTGCGCCCTTCGCGACTGGGACGGGGATAGGAAGTGGCAGTTGTGGAGAGAGAAACGGTAGCCAGCGGTGATCCTTATCCACTTGGGTAGTATTCACGAACCTATATGGCAATCGGATCGCCAAGTCGTCTCCGAGCCGGTAGATCGCGTTCTCGGTTCCGGCGGACTTGACACGTACGATGGACAGGTCAACCCAGTGCGGAAACTGCCCGGCGAGCAGCCGTCGCACCAGGGGCTCGTCAATGTCCAACTGGTCGGCGTGCATCTTCTCAGGGCACATTAGGATCAAAACCTTCGATTGAATTCTTTGCTTATACCCATCTAATTAAGCGGCACTGTTTTGAAACTTCCGTAGCCCTCACCTTGCCCAGTATGGCCATAGTAAACATCAAGTCAGGTATAAACGAAAGAAAATAATAATGTAAACACAATGCATTTGCCTGCTAGGTTCTAACAAACCGTATCCTACTATTCAGGGGATATCCTGTTGATGTCTATCACCTGTCAAAATAAGCTATCTATGATTATCCGTTTAATTGAACGAATAATAATTCAAGGGGTCAATTTGGAGGAATTAAATTTTTTAGATATAAGATGATTTTCTAATTACCTGATTTTTTGAAAAATAGGAAATTAACAACATGTTTATGAATGGTTACGATGCCAGTTTGCCATCCGTTGGTCTTCGTGTTTCATGCGCCAGTGAAGAAGCTTTTGGCAATACCGAAGAACTGTCGGCATATGTAGCGGTTCATTAGCCAAGTTGTTATATTCATCTGGGTCATTACGAAGATCAAATAGCAGTGGTGGTATTTCTTCACTAGCAAATTGAACATATTTATAATCGTCATCCCGGATCAACCAAAACAACCTCAAATCAGGATCAGAAATAATATGGTCTACTTCACCACCAATATCTTTTTCGTAGTAAATCTCGGTTTTACTATTCCCACTACCTTGCAAACGACTTAGAATACTGGTTCCTTGAAAACGCTTTGGGATGGGAATACCAAGGTATTCAAGAATCGTGGGCGCGTGATCAATCGATTCGACAAATCCGTCAAGTTGTTGTCCCCTGGTTGCATCTGCTGACGAAGAAGGATCACGAACAATAAGGGGGACACGCATGGTACTGTCGTAAAACTGGCCTTTACCAGTTAGGTAATGATCTCCCAGGTACTCACCGTGGTCTGAGGAAAAAAGGATCAATGTCTTATCCCACTGATCAGTATCTTTAAGAGCCTGAAATAGTATACCCAGGGAGCGATCAAGTTCAGTGATCATCCCCCAGTAATTAGCCTGAGTTTCACTCAAGTCTCGATTCGACTCTAATTTTGGGTTTTTGTGGATACTTTCTAGGTACGGGTGATCAGATTCCAATTCATCTTTTCGTCTTTTAGGTGGAGGCATGTCCGACGGATTGTACATTTCGTTATACGGAGCCGAACAAATGTTAGGTGGGTGTGGTTTGATATAATTAACGTTGAGGACCCAACCTCTGTCTTTGTTAGAATTAATATGATCTATAGCCCTGTTAGTTATAAATCTGCACTCGCAATCTTCTTCTTTGTAATGTGCAGGATATCGGAGCGGAAGATGTTCTCCCGGCCCCTCTGGGGGAACATTGGGACTATGAATGGATTGATGATTGAGTAAATGTTCCGGATAACCTTTTTGCCTCAGGTCTTCGAAATATTCAGGAGAGTCATACTCATGATATAAAATATTTTCCCAACCAGGTTGGACATTATCATAACTGGGCCGCTTCTTCCTCGGGTCTTCATCTGGTAGAATCCGAGGGTCAACTGCATAATCATGATACCCTATTTGAGCTGGCTTATGGCCGGCGTTTCTAAGAAAAACTCCTATATTCTCATGGGCGTCAATGAGTGGAACTTTATTGTTCAAAACACGGTGAGAGCATGGATAGCGACTAGTATACATACTCATCCGGCTTGGACCACATGGGGCAGTTTGGACGAAGCATTGCTTAAAGTAGGTACTCTCCGAAATCAATGCGTCTAGATTTGGAGTTTTTACTACAGGGTGTCCCACCGAACCTATACTGTCGGCACGAAATTGGTCGGCAAGAATAAAGAGCACATTTTGAGACATAATTGAGATCCCTAAAAATAGTTCTAACTTCTATTTGGCAATGAAATGGTTAGGATTCCTGCAAATCTGGTCGGTATTAGTTAACATCCAGACTCACATAATCTCTGGAAAAGCTATCTTAGGCGTAAGCAACTCCAAGAAGTCTAGATCATCATTGTTTATAAAGCGAATATCTGAACACAAAAAATTCTCTTATCCACAAAACTACTCCTACTGATTTTTTAAGCGCAATTTTTTAATTTGGCTCCAAGTAGTAGTAAAAGCATCTTGAGGGTTAACCGGAAAAGTATCAGTAATCACCAAATTATCAAAGAAAACCCCACTCTGTGCATATAAAATAAAACCGATATACCCAGCCTTATCATAAGTATTATCTTTACCTTCAACAGCCTTTTTCCCATCGACCTCCACTCTAAATCTATCGCCGGTGACCTCAATTTTCCAGTGTGTGAGTTTCCCTTCAGTATAGGATTTTCCTTTTTCTATATCTAGGGTGTCATAGAAAGGTAATTTTTGTCCTGCACCTTTGCCTAATCGAACTTCCAATTTACGCCAAGGGCCACGTTCTCCATTGGGAGGATTACCACTATCGACCATAGTAAAGAATCGATAGTGCTCGGAAAGGTCTTGAAAACGCCAAACAACACCCATACCGTCATTGTCATTAGCTAAAACATCAACATCTAAAACAAAATCAATCCACTTCTGCTTGGTGTAAACTGCTACCGTACCAATAGCAACTGTATCTGTTTTATCTCCCCAGATATTGGAACTCTGACTCAAGGCATTTCCTTTTATTTCACCTTTCTTAATTTCCCAGCTGGATGGTCCCTGGTCCCCTAGACTATTCTCATCAAAAGTTCTCCAAGTACTATCAGCAGCAATTCCAATTTTGATGTTTTTTGCTTCAAAGTCCGTCTTAAAATCGGCGGCTTCTGATTGAAGCAAAATAATGACGAGAGCTGTTATTGACAACAAGATTTTTTTCATAGCAACCTTCTGAGTTATTCAATCGCCAAATAAGGATAAGCGATTGTTTTTATTTCTTTTTTTAATATCTGCCCAATGTGTAGCCAATTTATGACCATCATCTACAAATAATCCAAATGATTCCATATTCTGTTTAATTTCTTTCCTAGATAGAGCCCTATCATAGATTTTGACTTCGTCTATTAATCCGTGGTGGGGGAAGAATTCATTTTTATCACGGTATTGACCGACTACGAGTTCAGCATTACTCTCATCTTTAGGGGCTTTAGCATTAGGATAATTTATATCACCTTTATGATTTTTGTTCTCTGCAACAAGTTCACCATTGATATATACTTTAATTTCTTTTCCATCATAAGTTCCAGCTATATGAAACCATTCACCTCGGTTCGGGTTTTTGGCAGCTTTTACATATGTCAAGACACCATTACCATCATCAGGTTCCTTGGTAGAAACGGCAAAACTTACGTTATTGTTGGTGCCAAAAACCCAACCTTTTTCAAAACTTCCGTTGTCCTGAGCACAAACTACATATCCACCCCACTCGATGAATCCTTCATCAACAACCCAAGCCTCTACGCTAATTGCTTGAGTCGGTTTGTTTTTAAAGTTTTTGAGACTCTTGGCGCCTTGGATATAATTGTTTTGATTGTTATCGAATTTAATAGCATCTCCAAATTTACCTTTTACTGTTTTTAAATTACCAATAATTTTTGCATTTTGTTTGTTTTTTGACAGATCCTCAATTGTTGCCCCTTTAATTGTTCCTTTATCAAAACTCCAGTATGCCACGAGTCCTTCTTCCACAACTTTTTGTGCTCGAACAACTGACAGTGAAGAAATTGTGAAAATAAAAAGCAAAACCCAGATATAAAATTCCTTCATGATCACCTCTAATATTTTATTGGTGTTTATGTTTTGAAAACTGTAAAAAAAGAGAGCTAGTGGATAATGATAGCCCTCTTTTTCTTTTGGGGTGAAATTATTTAAATGATCTAATAGCTCCCCAAGTTGTTGCTAATTTACCATTGGCTTCAACAGGTGTGCTAACTTTCGATTTTGCGCCTGTAACAACGATATTATCAAGAGCCCACCACCAGTCGTTATCAGCATCAAGCATGGCCCATGAAAACACCATCGACTTCGCTCCTTCTGGATTAGTAACCTTGATGCTCATCGGAAATTCTACTTTATCTTCACTTGTAGCAAAAGCTTCGGTTGAACCGTCATGAAAAGTCGCTGCGGCAACCGATTCATCTGAGTCATCAGAGGTCGCACTCATTAGTACTATAGGAGCTTTTCCATCAAAAGATACATGAATCTCAAAATCCTGATTTTTCTCCATTCTGAATGAGGAATCAAATTGCAGTACAACGGAGTTGGCCTCAATTGATTTCAAATCAATAGTAGGAGTACTGAGTATTGAATTGAACTTAACCACATCATCTGGACTTTTTTCGTCAATTTTTTCATCATCCCACTCATCGGGGTCAGCCACCGCTACCACACCGGCTGCTTTTTTCCAATTTCCACGGCCTTGATTTTCGGCAGTTTGCACCCACCATTCTAATTGGGGAAAGCTCCAACCAGTCCATTCTTCAATGCCAAGTCCACCTGGCAGCGGAACGTCTGGGTCTTTCAATGTGAAATCGTTCTTGACTACCCATCCTTTTGGGCCTTCTTTACTCCAGACGGCAACACCTTTTATACCTTCCTCAACACTATCTCCTAACGTGACACTTTCAAAATCTTCTTCAAACAGAATCTCGCTGTGTCCATCTGCATGAGCGACCGATTGTAGGTTGAAAACAACGGCCAATGCAAAAACAATCAAAATAATCACCTTATTAGTTAACATCATATCTTCCTTTTTATTTTTTTCGACTTCCTATAAGATTAATAGTACATAAGCAACTAATTTCTTACTAACCACATAGA